>DHUW01000066.1:0-6362 GCA_002409365.1 Anaerolineaceae bacterium UBA5224
CTTAGCTGCGGGTAAAGCGCAACTTTCAACCCGGCTTGCTGGGCAGCCATTGCGATGCGGTTAAGTTCCGTTGATGGAATCGTATTAAGTGGATCACTATCGATAAATGGCAGATCTTTATTAATCCCGACCTTCCAGGTGGGAGTCAGAATGAGCCAATTAAACCCTTTTGACTTGAGTTGTTCTGCCAAACCAAAAGAACTATTGAGGTAATTCGAAGCAAAGGCAGAATCCAATTCCACTCCAACCAGAGCTTCTTCATCGAACCTTGTCGGTGAATAATTAGAAGGTGATGCTGCATCTGGTTCCCACATTCGCCAGCCACTGATCGAATCATGAACCTCGGAAATTGTGCCAATAGTAACGGATCTGGGGGTGGTATTGGAATAATCCTCTTCACCAAACTGGCAGTCAGCATTACGGCAATAGCGATAGGCAACCTCTTCACCATCTACTGCACGGGGATTGTAGATGGTCATCCACTGGTTATTCTCCATCAGCCACATAGGGATCGGGTTGCTCCATGCACCCAGATTAAATTGGATATAAACCTGATCATCAGTCGTGGCATTGCCAGGTTCTGTAGCATAAAACGGGATAGCATTTTTTAACTGAGTGCGCCAGGTTGTAACAGAGTCTTCAACAACCAGGTCTTTATTAGGAACAATAAATTGCCGCACATTCCGGTTGCCGTCCAGTGTGCGTTCAGTGTTAACCAAGGCATCCCCGAGTGTATATTGATATCGAATCAAACTTCCGGCATAGAGGTTGAGCTGAGCTACATAATTTCCATCAGAATCGCGGGACATTAGAGGCATGTTCACTGCCTGTGCTCCTGCGCCTTTGAGCATATCTGAATAGGTTTGACCAAATTGACGAAGGTTCCCAGCCATTCTGACCGGGGCAGCAACAGCTTCATTTGGCGGGGACATGATGAATGTAAGGGTGACTTGTGGCAAGGGCGTCATTCGGATGATTGCCAGGGTTGCCAGGTTTTCAACCATGTTAACTTCTTGCTGGAAACTCATATAACTGCCCTCTCTGAGGGTAGCTACCAGGTTGTGTTTGCCCACTGCTAAACCACGAATAAAAAATCTGCCATTCATGTCGGTCAGGGCAGTTTTGCCAGCGACATTGATCAAAACATCTGGCAGGGGAGCTTCTGTTATATCATCTACAACAACACCATTGAGGTCCACCGTTGGTCCGTTATAAGCCAGTTCTGGCCAGCCTGAAATTACATCATTTACCACCAGGTTCTTCCGTACAACCAATTGGCGGAAAGGTAATGCAGAACCATCTGGAAGCGTCTCGGTCACTTCAATTGGACTGGTAAGCGTGTAGCGATAAGCAATCGTAGCGCCTTCAGGTAAGTCGACATTCAGAATGTGATTATCTCCACTTTTATGGAGGAGATAGCGTTCAAGGTTGTAACTTACACCTGAAACCAGGTCGAGGATATCCAGCGAAACTTCATCTTCCTCAGAGAACTTTTGAAAAGGTTGGGCCACAAACTGGACTTTAACCAGCTCAGGCTCAGCGACAGCAGAGGGAAGATTTGAAGTTACTGGTGAATTTTTTGGGTCTTTTGGTTGGAAACTCAGGGCACAGCCAGACAAAACCGCAATGCCGAGCGTCAGGCTAAAAACCAAGCGTAGCACTGCGTACTTGTGATTCACTTACTCTCCGTCATTTTCTTTCGATTGGATAATGTGATCCAGGTTTGTCGCCAGACTGCCAAGAACGCCGTTGATAAACCTTGGAGAGGAGTCGGTGCCGAACATTTTTGCCAGTTCAACTGCTTCATTAATGCCAACTTTAAGAGGAGTCTTCTTGTAGAAAGCTACTTCCCATAAGGCCATCCGCAAAATATTACGATCAACCACAGCCACCTGGTCCAGTGGCCATTCAGGAGCATGCTCGCTGATAAGTGAGTCCAGGGTTAACGTATTTTCGCGGACGCCAGTAATTAATGTACGGGCAAATTCAAATTGTGTATCGTCCAGCTTCTGATCGAGAGATCTTTCCTCCAGGACTTCGCCGAGTAAATGGTCGGTCATATCCATTTCGAATAGCACCTGAAGTGCGACGATTCTTGCCTGAGTTCTTGATTTCATTTTTCTCTATGCTTCAATATCAACATCGACGATGTGAACATTGATATTAGCAACTTCCATGCCAACCATCTCAGTTATTGCACGGTTTACTCGTTCCTGGATCGTTTCTGCGACCAGGCGGGCATTATTATCGCTGCTGAGAATGATGTAAAGATCGAGATAGATAAGGTCATTTTTAACTTCAACCTTAACACCTTCATTCTCCGGAGAAGCAATCTGTTTGGTCTCAGCCATACGACTCACGCCAGGAACATCCAGGGTTGTCAATTTAGCTATCGTACTCAGTACTGATGGGGCAATTGTAGTCTTTCCGATCTCGCCGGATGTTGGATTTTCAGCCATTTTCTTCCTCATTTTCGCCAGGCAGGTAACCAGTTCGTAGAATGCTGTACAGTACGATTTGGTCATCAGTCATATCGATTTTTTCATCTTCTTTTCGAACAGCCTCGATCACTTTTTGATAATCTACACCTTCAGGCCACCCCTGTTCAAATGCATTGACCGGATCAGCATAGCTCGCTGCGTTTTCGGAAAAACTAAACCCAAGAGTTGTCAGAGCTTTGTCAAATGTCTGGCTGTACTTATCATAGAGTTGGACCCAGGCATTCAGAATTGCCTTAACAAGGTAGGGGTTGGTTTCGAATTTCTTTTCTGTTTCACGTACCAACAGGCGTTTTGGCGCAGTGAGAGGATTTCGGAATCCACTAACCTTGACTTCTTCTTTTACAGTTTCTGCTAATGCCTTTCGCACCTCAGGATCGTATACAGAAAAATCGTTCAGCACGTTCTCAACAATCTCTTGTCTGAACCATGCTTCAATATACACGTTTATCACGTGTAAAGATTTGAGTTCGCTCATTATTATTCCTTTCTCAAGGTCTTTCGACCAGGATTACTTATAACCTGTCATCATCATCATCTTCGAGTTCGTCTTCTTCTTCCTCGACTTCCCAAAGGCTTTCAGGTTCCTCATCTTCATCCCAGGATTCGAGTTCCTCATCATCCCAATCAGCAATCGAAACATCATCATCGACTGGGCGATAAGTCAGGCAGCCAGCATCCGGGCTTAGGTCAATTGCAGCTGCACTGCAATAGCGCTCATCCAGAAACTGACAATCCAGGTATTTACAGCGAATTTTGGTCATTTCATCTCCACGTTGTGCTTAACTTTTCGCTCGCATTTTACCTTAGTCCATGACAAGCGTAAAGCCGAATCGACGCTTTACCCGGGACGAACTCGCGTCGCTTCAATCACATTAGGCAGGTTTTCGAGCCTTGCCAAAACTCGGCTTAGCTGATTTATACCAGGCACTTCAAGGACCAGGTTGATTTTGACAATATGCTGCCTGGTCGTCATGGAAAGATCAATTAGGCGTACTGGCTCACTCGCTAATACTATCGAAATATCACTGACCAAGCCTTGGCGATCGTAGGCTGTGATCTGCAGAGGTATCGGGTAGGTTTGCTGGGCAATACCCCATTCTACGTTAATCAACCTTTCGGTGTCCTTGATCCGAAGGGCATTTGGGCAATCTACCCGATGAATGGTAACCCCGCGACCGCGAGTAATATAACCAATTATTGGGTCACCTGGCATCGGGTTGCAGCAGCGGGCGAAGGTGTGATCCATGCGGTTCAGTCCCATGACAGTGACTGTATCGTCGGTTTTGACCTTGCCGGGTGCCTCCGGTATCAATTCTTCAGGTTTTAGTGAGGTAGTCTGTAACTCACCGATCCTATTAACCAGTTTACCGATCGCAATATCGCCACAGCCGATGCCAACAAAAAGATCCTCGTTCGTTTTTACATTAAACGTACTTAATACCAGGGTGAGGTCAAAATCACTGATCCCAAGACGTTTAAGTTCTTTTTCGACCAATATTTTTCCATGCTCAAGGTTCTGACCACGATCTTGCTGCTTGAACCACAGCCTTATTTTGGAACGTGAGCGACTCGATTTGACCAATCCCAGGTTGGGGTTCAACCAGTCACGACTGGGACCGCCCCGGTTCACAGTCAGGATCTCAACCTGGTCACCTGTTTTCAAAACGTAATCAAGAGGCACCAGTTTACCGTTGACCTTCGCTCCCCGGGTGCGGTGACCAATATCAGTATGGACCTGGTAAGCAAAATCAATCGGTGTGGAGCCCTGTGGTAAATCGACCACATCACCTTTGGGTGTGATAACATACACGCGATCTTTGAAAAGATCAGTACGCATGCCTTCCAGCAGTTCCTGGTTGTCGTCAATTTCCATACTCCAGGCAAGCAAGCTGCGCATAGCATTTACTTTTTGTTCATATTTCCCCGAGATGTTCTGCTTGTTCTCTTTGTAACGCCAATGAGCGGCGATACCATACTCAGCATTCTGGTGCATCTCCCAGGTCCGGATCTGGACTTCCAGGGGCTTGCCATCCGAATAAACCACAGCGGTGTGCAAGGATTGGTAGTTGTTCGGTTTTTTAGCAGCAATGTAATCGTCAAACTCACCTGGAATCGGGGAATAGTGGGTGTGTATAATACCGAGCACTTTGTAACAAGTCTCAACATCATCCACGATGATCCGAACTGCTCTCAAATCTCGAATAAGATCAAAACTTTTTTCTTTATTAAGCATCTTTCGATAGATCGAATAGATATGCTTTGGTCGCCCAGAGATTTTGGCCTTAATCTCTGACTTTTGCAACAGATCTTCGAGGTTCTCGATAATTTTATCGACTTCCTCCAGGCGCTTTGTGCGCTTTGTCAAGTTTTCGGCAATTTCACTGTATTTCTCTGGATTGGTATAACGAAAACCGAGATCTTCGAGTTGCCATTTCATCTGCCAGATACCCAACCGGTTAGCCAGGGGAGCAAAAATGTCCAGGGTTTCCTGGGCGATCTTTTTCTGTCGGTCCTGAGGGAGGGCATTGAGTTTTTGCATGTCATGCAAGCGGCAGGCTAGTTTGATCACCACAACCCTAACATCGTCACCAATTGCGAGAAGCATTTTTCGCAGCGTCTCAGCCAGGTCCTCGTCGATTTTTGACTCAGGCGCATTGGACTCAGTCAACGGTTTTCTCTCGTCTGGATGCTGGTCTGCTCTTTGGATGTAGGGCAGGCTGGTAATTCGGGTTACATCTTCCACGAATTTAGCAATATTCTCACCAAATTCGTCGCGCAATTGTTTACCGGTCACTCCGCAGTCAATCATCACATCGTGTAAGAGGGCAGCAGCTGTTATTTCTGCGGTAGCATCCATCTCCATCAGGATATTCGCAACAGCTACAGGATGCGAAAAATACGGCTGTCCATAAGCACGTGTTTGTCCCCGGTGAGCTCTTTCGGCAAAGCGGTACGCTTTCTCGATTTGTTCTCGTTCCGCACGCGAATAAGCTTCAGGCAATTTGCTGAGGAATTGTTCTATTTCCATAATTTCATGCTAATTGTAAGCCAAATCAAGTTGGCTGGAAGTCAGCAATTGTATGGATTCTTCGTCACGTCGTAATAAAAGCGAGTAACGTAACCTTACTTAAGCAGCTCCTTGCTATCAAATGAGCGATCGTAGCGCATTCTCTGCAGGCAATCCTTTTCAACCTGGCTGAGATTGCCCGTCACAGTATTGGCGAGCAATTTCCCAACTCCTGGACCAAGCATAAAGCCTTGCCCACAAGTGCCGGCACCTATCAGATAGCCGTCAAGTCCTTCGACACTACCGATGATCGGGTTGCCATCCGGGGTCATCGGGTAAGTGCCGCGCCAGGTTCGACGCACCCGGATATTGCCTAAAATTGGCATCAGGTCGACCAGGCGCTCGCAAGACTGCGGTAAAAACGAACTGGTATTCTGCGTATGGTTGCCCCAGATCTGTGGAGATGGTGTAAGACAGAAGATTACTTTTCCGGTTGGATGCTGATAAAAGTAATAATTGCTGGAACCTGGGCAGGCTCTGATGTCGACAACCATGGCGTCAAACATTGGTTGCACCGGTTCGGTAACGCCGGCTTCGTGCGCGTCAGGTTCGATGGGGATCTCGACGCCGATCATTTGCGATATTTGGCGGGACCAACTACCTGAAGAATTGATGAAAGTGTTGCACGTATAAGAGCCCTTGTCTGTTTTAATTCCTTGGATACGGTTTCCTTCCACCATGATGTCAGTAACACGTTCATTAAAATGAAACTCAACACCAGCAGCCTGTGCATGTTTCCAAAATGAAAAACAAGCTTTCAAAGGTGAGGCAGTCCCATCTTCAGGTGAAAAAGT
>DHUW01000066.1:6678-9188 GCA_002409365.1 Anaerolineaceae bacterium UBA5224
TTGTAACCACCGGAACGCCAGTCAATATCATCGCCGTAAGTTTCTTTCCAGGTTGAGAAGATCTGAATGGAACTGGTACATAAATGAATTTTTGAAGGGTCGGAATGAGTCGCCCTTACACCACCGATTGCGTGCTTATTGGAAGCCTGACCTGGACTTGCCAGGGCTTCGATCACCAAAACGCTCAAACCCGCTTGCGCCAGGTACATAGCAGTGGGTGTCCCGATGGAACCTGCGCCAGCAATTATGACATCGTAAGGTTTAGTCTGGCTCATCAGTTTTTCCCTGCGCTTTCGCTTGATTTTTCAATGAAATCTTTCACTGGAACCTCTACATAAACCGGTCGAACGGGTGGGTCGGTCACCTCTGACAATGGCACTCCTTCAGCAGTAAACATACGTTTGATCAGATTTAGACAGGTCTTACCGCCACAGGAACCCATGCTGGCATGTGTGACTGCTTTGATTTGGTTGATATCTCTAACACCAAGTCTGATTAACTTCTTAATTTCGCCAGCAGTGACCCGTTCACAACGACATATGTAAGCGTCATCGTCCAAATTCCCAGGCATATCTGAGTCGGGTTCGAACTCTTTGACCTGGTTGGGGCGTATCACCGTGAAACCAGCCACATGCTTGGCAATATTCGTTGGCACTTCGATGCTCAACAAACGTGTACCGTCTTTATAACCGGCAACTGTTTTGATTTTTTCGATCTTGAATTTTCCAAGTGCAAGGCCATCCGTGTTGGTGGCTTCAATTTCGTTCCCAACAACAATATCCGGGTAGTTTTGCTCGACCGGCAGACTGACCATGGCAGTCTGTTCGCGTTTACGAAAGTCAATGAGACTGATCGCCAATCCCGGGCAGACTGCCACGCAGCGACCACAGGCGATACATTCATCTACCCTTTCCTCGTCAAAATGTGGCAGGTGACGGATATCCGTTTCATCGACGAAGATCAAATCCTTCGGGCAGACACTGGAGCAAGGGTTGCATGGGATCTCCTGGGTACAATGAAATACCGGGAAAACACCATCCAGCTTATCAATATGATGTTCTGGCACCACCATCCCGGGTTTAGACTTGAGGATTTTTTCAGTCACCAACCAGGAAACAGGGATCTCAGGCAAGTCTTTACCCAATTGTTTGGCAATTTCATTCCCGACGATTTTTCCAGAGAATATTGCAGCAGAAGCCTCAGCAATCTCATTCGCATCTCCCGCTGCATAGACATCCATACCAACATCTTTTGCAGCCTTAAGGAATTCATCCACGGGATCCAATCCGACCGCTATGAGTAAAGTGTCACAATCGTAAATCTTTTCAGTCCCGGGAATTGGTTGAAATTGTTTATCGACTTGCGCGATCACTACCGACTCAACCTTGTCTTTACCTCGGGCTTCGAGCACTGTATGAGAGGTGTAAATCGGCACACCAGAGCGTACCAGTTTGTCTTTATGCACTTTGTAACCGCCGCATTGTGGAGCGGCTTCGACTAAACCAGCCACGTGGATGCCTGCCTGGATGGCGTGATAACCTGCAATCAGACCAACATTTCCGCCGCCGATAATGAACAGGTTTTCACATGGTTTGACCAGGTCGCGATTTACCAGTGTCTGAAATGCACCAGCACCATACACCCCGGGTAAAGTATTTCCAGAAAAACTAAGACTGCGTTCTCTTGCCCCAGTTGCCACCAGGAGAATTTTCGGTTTGATGTGAACATTCTCTTTTTGATCACGATAAACAGCCACTACCTTGTCTTCAAAGACACCCACAGCAGTGGAATTCGTCCAGACTTCTATGTTGGGAAGTTCTTCGACCTGTTTCGCCAGGATTTTAGCGATCTCGATTCCTCTTGTGCCGGCATAGACTGCATTGGTCGAACCAAAAAAGCGGTGAGTTTGTAGAACAAGCTTGCCGCCAAGATGGTTCTTATCATCAATCAGGAGTACATCCACGCCCAATTTGCCAAGTTCGACTGCTGCTGAAAGCCCTGCGGGACCAGCACCAATGATCAGTACCTCGCATTCCTGGTATCGGGGAAAAGTGTCTGACTTGGGTAGAGGTGCAAAAGATTCAGGCAGAGTGGGCAAGCCATCTGCAGGCTGTACTTTCATACCTTCTTTCACCGCTGTCATACAGGCTTTCACGGGTAGTCCATCAGCGATCACCATGCACTGTGAGCATTGTCCGTTGGCACAAAAAATGCCTTGTGGGCTATGATCCTTGATGTGATGTCTAAAAACCTGGATTCCCTGGGCGATCAGGGCTGAAGAGATCATTTCGTTCTGTTTTGCGTAAAAAAGTTTGTCTTGCCAGTAGAAAGGAATTGTTGCTTCGCTTTCATCGATCAGAATTGGGTGAGATTTGATTCGATAATCGGTCATAAACTCCTCAAGGGTATGGTTTAGTGTCTAATATTACCACTTGGGAACAATTCTGAACTGAAATCTGTTATTCTCAACTGTTTTTTTCTTTTCCAAGAAATCCGTATAGGAGATGTGC
>DHUW01000068.1:0-10899 GCA_002409365.1 Anaerolineaceae bacterium UBA5224
GATTTCTTCAGTGGTCAGATCGCCATTTTCGAAGTACTTCTCGAGGAGCGTATCTTCGCCTTCGGCTGCAGCTTCAACCATGACCATGCGTGCTTCTTCAACTGCGTCTTTTAGATCGGCAGGGATCTCGGTGGCAGTTTTGCCGTCGCCCTTGTGTGCTTTCATCGTAACCAGGTCAATAACGCCCTGGAAATCGGCTTTTTCACCCCAGGGCAATTGCATGGGGATCAAGCGTACGTCATTTAAGCCGTTGCGAACGGACTCGAGGGCTTTTTCGAAACTGGCATTTTCACGGTCCATTTTATTGATGACCACGATTTTTGGCATCTTGAATTTGTCTGCAAGTTCAAATGCGGTTTCAGTGCCGACTTCCAGACCGCCAACAGAATCAACCAGGATCAGGGCAAGGTCTGCAACACGCATTGCGGAAACGACTTCACCGACAAAATCTGTGTAGCCGGGGGTGTCAAGGAAGTTAAATTTGATATTTTTGTAAATAACCGGCAAAACCGAGGTGAAAAGCGAAATTTGACGGCGCTTTTCTTCATCGTCGAAATCAGAGACGGTTGTACCGTCTTCGATGCTGCCGATTCGGGTGGTGGCTCCAGTAAAATTTAGTAAATTCTCCACGAGAATGGTCTTGCCCGAATTGCTGTGCGAAGCAAGAACGATATTGCGAACGTTTGTGGTTGAGAATTCTTTCATTTTTTAGACCTTCCTGTTGTCTTGCATGGAACCCCACGCGTAAATTAAGCATTACGGCGATTTAACGCCGATTTTTTATTATATCAAAAATCTACACGTTGTGAAGAAATGAAATTGATTTGAAATTAAAATATCTTTCGATACAGCGTTTCCCCCAACCATTGCTCCATCAATGCCATAGACGTGTTGAGTAGGCATGTTCTGAACTCAGGATGTAAGAAACCCTTTGTATCAAAACCCACCCATGGGTTTCAATGGCACAAGTTAAGGCAGGGTGACAAAGATCATGAGGGGAGTTTCCGCCCAAAACCCGTCCCTGCGTTGCAATCTGAAAATGAAAGAGGCCATTTTATCATAAAACAGCCTCTCGAATAGCATCAAAGTGTGGGAGGATTGTTGTTTAGGGTTTATTCTGCATGTTCAGCAAACACAAAATCTACGAGTTGGTTATTCTCATAATAGTGATTTCCCCCTGCATACTCGTTTACAGCGCCACAGGTATTGTAAGTGTTTGGGAGATATGCATAGTTCAAATCAAAACCAATCGAATTTAACCGGTATTGATTGTAAGAATTAACCTGATAACCTATTGAACCATCGGGGCAGATCCAGTAGGCTGACGCAATAGTTAATCCGATTTTTTCGATCTGGGAAGCTGCTTGACTCGAATTGTATGCGTACCACCCTGCGGAAACCTGAAGAATTCGTTTCTGCGAAAATGTGCTAATTTCATCTACTGCGCTATATCTAACCTGTCCACTGCCTGCGTTTACAGAAACAAACGTGCCTGCGAGCAGAATGATCACTGATATTACGAAGATGAACTTCAATGTTTTCACAAACTCACCTTCTGGAGCACTTCTAATGACGGTGTGGCATTGAGATTAAACTCATACAGATAGTCCGCTAGGATTAGGTCGTTGCCATCTACCAAAGTTACCAAACTAGTTGAGCGCAAAAGCAAACCATTAGTTTTATCAAAGTAAGCCAGGGTTGTGCCTGCCTTGGCATATTGGTCACCTATGCTCACATTTCCTTCAAATGAGGTTTCACTGGTCAAAATAAAAACCGGCACTCCATCCAACTCACCAGATTCTATCTGGTTTGTTCCTGGCAGGTCCAGGAGTCTGTTGGGGTCGATGTTAATGCCCATATTATAATCGGGCTCAAAGGGGACAAATGTAGCTTGCTCGTGGGTAAAGGTGTTCAGACTTTTTCCGGTGCTTGCTATCTGCTCACGGAGCAGCAGTGATTCTTCTGACCACATTTGATTTACTGTCTTTATCACTTTACCGTTTTGATCGAGATTGTACCAAATTTCAGTGGTCACATTTTCGGGTACGGTGTTTGCAAAATCGTAAGTCAGGTTTTGAATGGGGTTGTGATATTCTTTTATAGTAATGTGTGCCCACTCTCCGATTTGCCACTGTACCTGAATTTTTAATAATTCTTCCAGCATTTCAAGTGATGGAATCTGAGCAGGGTTATTCAACCATTCTAACGTGAAAACGGGTTCAGTTGTGGAGGTTGATGGGGGGACGTCTTGTGCTTTAACAATGCTTCCGCTTAACAAGAACACAGTTAAGCTAATGATCACATAGACATATACTAACTTGTTTTTCCGTTCCATTTAACACCTCCTATTCTCGTCTGGATCGGAACCACTTTTGATGCTTGTTGAAATTGTACCACGGTCTCTAGAAGGTTACTTACACCTGTTCCACCATCAAATAAGACCAAGAAGTTGACGAATATGGTCGATGTGAACACGGCGATGCCAGAGGATGCGACGCAACAGTTTGCGAGCTGACCAGCGCTCCTGGGCGTACTCAGTTATGCTCGGATTATCCACCAATGAAGCTAAGGTATTGACAACAGCCTTGTGGCTTTGCATTAGAACTGAAATCGGTTCTGTATCTTGCGGGATTGTAGTTGTCGGCAAACCAAAATTTTTCAGGTACCAGAGTTCTGCAAACGCCAGGTGACGCACAATCCCCAGGATGCTCCAGCGTTGACCAACTTCAATCTGATTAAGCCTATCTTCATTCACAAATTCGAGTCCAGCCAGTAATTCTTCCTGTTGCCAATGCAAAACCTGCAGTGCCTGGTCTACATCCCGGTCCGTTAATGGACGCAAATCGTCTCGAAAAAAAGCATTGATCTCATATTCTTCACCCTGGAGGTTGACGCGAGCAACCTTATAGGTCTCGTCAATATGCATATCCAGCCCATCCAAATGGAACCAGGGTTGGTCAGTATGCAACCTGACCCAATAGTCAAACTCCAATAGTTTCCGAGGCAAAGCCAGCAAAGCTTCTGCCTGGTCGTTACCGTTTGCGAAACAGCCTGGAAAGTCCAATGCCCAGGCAGTATAGCGCTTGCCTGGGTCTTCTTCCATCCCAACCCGAATCAGCATTCTTTTTCAGGTCCGTAGAAAAGAGGCAGATGCCCAAGTGAGAGAATATCGCGCCATTCAGCCCGATTGCCCTCGGTCAGGATGCCGACTTCACGTGCCGTGGTCGCACCGGCTTTTTCTATCACAAGGTGCAAGCCTTGCAGGGTGGAGCCAGTACTGATGACATCATCCAGCAAGACAACCCGTTTCCCCTTGAGCATGTCGATATCCTTTTCGTCGAGGAAGAGGGTTTGCGGTTTGCCAGTTGTGATCGATAAGGTTTCAGTGGAGATGGCATTGCCCAGGTAGGGTTTATATTCTTTACGCAGCACGATGTAGGGCTTACCGCTCAATTTTGACAGCATGTGGGCAAGTGGAATCGACTTAGCTTCGGGAGTGATAATTACGTCATAGTCAGTGTCTGCCAGCAGGCGGTTAAGTTCTAAGGCGCAGGCATCCACCAGCTCAACATCCCCTAAAATGTTCAGGATGGCAATGCGCAGCCCTGGTTTGACTTCGAAAAGGGGGAGATTTCTTTCAACACCAGCGATGGTGATGGGGTAGGTTTCTTGATTTTTCATTATTACTCCAGGTTTTTTTGACTGCCTTGATTTTATCGCAGAAAGGAGGTTAATGCAGGAGAGCAGCCGGTCTATTCTGTACGTGGTAATTGCTCTGAACGGGTTTACCCGGCTGGACAAAACGCCCAGCCGTACAGAGGGGGTAACGATGCTGGGATGAATGTGAGTAGTACTTGTTACTTCTAAATTTTGACCGGTCAAACAAAGTAGCTGGAGTCAAGCCCCAGCCGTACGGAGGGGGTTTAACTCCCTCCGCCAAAAGACACCTGAACGAACCTAGCGGCTGGAGTCAAGCCCCAGCCGTACGAAAGTTAAACAAAGAACTTGACTTTTAACGAGCTAATGCTGCGGACGCCGACCGCAGCATTAGGGTATTAAGGAGGAGAAGAAGAAGAGAAGTCGCCCTTACGACTTTATATTACAATAAACCCATCGTCAATACTTGACGTTTAACCTACGATTACCCTACGATTTAATCAGGAGAAGTTTGTTGTGGACACCTATAAAGACATTAATACCCCAATTGGTACGTTGCGTGTGAGCGCTAATGAGACAGGTTTGACGAATATCACTCTCCTGAATAACAAGAAAGAGGATAGTGTTTCGGAATCATCCCCCTCTGTGATTCTCGAAGAAGCTCAAACACAAATAGATGCGTACTTTTCAGGTACTCTAAAGGAATTCAACTTGCCGCTGGATTACTCTGGAATGACCACTTTTCAACTGAAAGCGCTGCAGGTTACTTCCCAGATCCCATTTGGGGAAGTGATTACCTATGGAGAATTGGCAACCATGGCTGGCAGCCCACGGGGGGCACGAGCAGCTGGCGGCGCGATGGCGCGTAATCCCTTTATGCTGGTGGTACCGTGCCACCGTGTGGTAGCATCAGACGGCTCTATGCACGGTTATTCTGCTGAAGGTGAAATCGGAACGAAACAGCGTTTGCTCGAATTAGAAGGGCTTAAATTTGTTAATGGAAAAGTGTTGTTTAGGAAATGAGGTAGATTGGAAACACAAAACGAAGACTTCAAATCAGGTTTTATCGCACTGGTAGGCAAACCCAATGCCGGCAAAAGTACGTTGCTCAATCAGCTAATGGGTCAGCCAATCGCAGGTGTTTCTTTTAAGCCACAAACGACCCGTCGCCGGCAACTGGGGATTCTGACTACCAATGATTACCAAATGATCTTCACCGATACACCCGGACTCAACAATGCCAAAGACAAGTTAAGCCAGTTCATTAATAACGAAGTCAGATATGCCCTGGAAGATGCTGATATTTTGCTCTTCATCGCTGACATCAGCAAGCAACCCGATGAACTCGATCGCGAGCTCGCGGCTCTGATCAAAGAAAAGCGAAGCACACAGAAGGTCATTTTAGTATTCAACAAGAGTGATCTGGCTGAACCTGGGCAGGCATCCCAAAACAAAAATGCCTTCCAGGCGCTTTTCCCTGAAGATCCCGGGATTGAAATCTCTGCAAGATTTGGCAAAGGAGTGCCAAAATTGATTGAAAAAGTGCATGCGCTGCTGCCTGTCGGACCAGAATATTATCCCCCGGATCAGGTGACTGAAGATTTTGAACGCGATATCGCTGCAGAACTGATCCGCTCTGCTGCCATGGAGAATCTCGACGACGAACTTCCTTACAGTATCGCCACGCAAGTGGATGAATATAAGGAAAGGGAGAATGATGTGCTCTACATCCATGGCACCATCTATGTTGAACGCGAAGCCCAAAAAGGGATTGTCGTCGGTAGAAAGGGAGCGATGATCCGCAAGATCAGCACCGACGCAAGGCTGGCCATCGAAGAAATGACAAATATGAAAGTCTTTCTTGACCTGCAGGTAAAGACACAAAAGGATTGGAAGAACGATCCCGCTTTCTTGAGCAGAATTGGGTTGGCGGGTGCCAAGGATGCCTGAATGGGTCGGTCCTGCTACACTTGTTCTAGGTGGTAATTTCACACTTGCCAATTGGATTGCGAGCTGGCGGGGAAGCCTGAAGGTTTATTACAGTACCAAGCCGCTGGTTTTGCTTGGGCTGATTATTTACTTTCTTCTTGAGGGTGCATTCAGCCCAACCCGCTTACCTTTTCTCCTTGGTCTGATTTTCTCCTTATTGGGAGATATTTTTTTGATTCCACGGGGAACGCGTTGGTTTATCACTGGTATGGGAGCGTTTTCGTTAGCGCATGTTTTCTACATTTTGGGCTTTAACGCTACACTCCCACGGACCCCATACCTAATCATCGGAATTTTTGGCTTCCTGGCGGGGATTTTGATTATCTTCTTGACGATCGACCGGTTCGCCATTACGAGTGAGGTCAATAAATTCTTATTGCCTTTCTTTAAAGGTTACGGAGTTCTTGTGCTGGCAATGGCAACCAGCGCATTGCTCTGCCTGGCACGCCCAGGTTGGTCTGATCTATCAGCTATTCTGGCAGGAATTGGTGGGATGCTGTTTTTTGTCTCCGATTTGATGATCGGGTTGGATAAACTGGATCGCCGATTGCCAAAGTATAAGTTCTGGATCATTTTTACTTATCATATAGGACAATTTCTGATCGTTGCAGCGGTCTTGATGCTTCCTAATTCGATACAAATTACGATATACTAATTTAGTTCAAACAATATTTATCAATTTGAACGGGATTGTTGACGAAATTTCAGCGAAAGTGTATACTAATACATTGTGAATATAACCCTTTGGGAGTAAATAATGGAAAACCCTGTCGATTCAACCACTAATAATCAAACCATAACTGCGAAACAAAAGTTCGAAGGGAAGGTGTTGAAGACCACACTACAAGGAGCAATTGTAGATATTGGCTCTCAATTACCTGCATTTTTACATGTCTCCCAAGTAGTAGACCCGGAAAATAAAGACAATATCGTGACCAATCTGGATGAGACTTTAAAAGTTGACCAGGTGATCACTGTATGGGTCAAACGAGTTCTGAAAGATCATTACGAACTCACGATGCGTGAACCTCTGATGTATGAATGGCGCGAACTTGCCCCAGATATGGTCGTAAAGGGAAAAATTGTTCGCCTGGAATCCTTTGGTGCTTTTGTTGAGATCGGTGCAGAACGTCCCGGTTTGGTGCATGTGAGCGAGCTTTCTCATAATTTTGTGCGCCTTCCATCCGAAGTCGTCAAAGTTGGCGACGAGGTCGATGTGAAAATACTGGAAGTCAACCGCCGTAAAAAGCAGATCAAGCTCAGCATGAAAGCCCTGCAGGAAAGTCCGGAAGAAATCATGGCAGAAGTATCTCAACCCAAACGAAAAGGCAAGGGTAAGAAAGATGTAGTCGAGGAAGTGGAAGAAGAAGTCATTCCTGATCCTACTTTCATGGAAATTGCCATGCGAAAAGCAATGGATCGCGCTGAACAACGCCGACCTCAAATTGCCAGCCGAATCAAAAAGCAGAAGAACAAGGATTCGGAAGCTGAAGATATCTACGAGCGCACACTGACCAATAAGCTCAGCAGTGCAAGCGACAGGGATGAATAAGCGTTTTGTAATTTTTGAAGTAGCTTAGATGTTTCCGGGGAGGGCTGGGGTAAACAGCCCTCCCTTCTATTTAAAAGCATTTTGAGGTGTTTATGACAACAAAGTACATTTTCTTTACTGGTGGAGTACTCTCTTCTGTGGGCAAAGGCGTGACAGCTGCCTCAGTGGGGCGATTGCTGAAATCCCGCGGTTTTTCCATTACGGTACAAAAACTCGATCCTTATCTCAATGTTGATCCAGGTACCATGAGCCCCTACCAACATGGTGAAGTTTATGTACTCGACGACGGCGCAGAAACCGATCTCGACTTAGGGCATTACGAACGTTTTTGTGATTTGCGACTGAAACGCACCAGCACAGTGACAACCGGTCAGGTCTACGAAGAAGTGATTCAACGCGAACGAAGGGGCGATTATTTGGGAGGCACGATCCAGGTAATTCCCCACATCACAAATGAGATCAAACGCCGCATCAGTCTGCTGGGACGCACCAGCGATGCTGAGATCGCACTAGTCGAAGTTGGTGGCACGGTTGGCGACATCGAGAGCCAACCTTTCCTGGAAGCGATCCGCGAAATGCGAAACGACCTTGGTGAAAAAAATACGGCTTTCGTCCACATCACCTGGGTGCCCTACCTGAAAGCAACCGGAGAATCCAAAACAAAACCTACCCAGCACTCTGTGAGGGAGTTACGATCGATTGGCATCATGGCAGATATGATCATTGCCCGCAGCGATTTCCCGGTAGAGAAGGACCTCACCCATAAAATCGCAAAATTCTGCGATGTCAAACCGGAAGCCGTCGTCCCCCTGGTTACCCTGGATATGCTTTACCAGATACCATTGGAACTTGAAGCGAATCATGTAGCCGACAACCTGCTGAAAGCATTAGGGCTTGAGGCTAAGCATGAGCCGGAATTAGCCGGCTGGCGTTGGATGGTGGACGAGTTGGAAAAAGAGAAGCCGTCAGTCAAAATCGGGATAGTCGGAAAGTATGTTGAATTACATGATGCATACTTGAGCGTCCGAGAAGCGTTGAAGCATGCCGCTCTTTATTATGGTGTGGATGTGGATATCGATTGGATTTCTTCGGCTGACCTGGAGAAGTGTGAAAACCTCGACGATCACTTGAAAGGTTTGGATGCCGTGGTAGTGCCTGGTGGTTTTGGCAGCCGGGGTGTGGAAGGCAAGATCCGTACAGCCCGCTACTGCCGGGAAAACAATATTCCTTATCTCGGTCTTTGCCTTGGGTTACATGTAATGGTGGTTGAATTTGCCCGCAACGTGCTCGGATGGGAAGATGCCAACTCGACAGAATTCGACAAGATGACCGAACATCCGGTGATCGATCTGATGAGTGAACAAAAAGATTTGGATCAACTGGGCGGTACAATGCGGCTCGGTCTCTACCCCTGCCATCTGATGGAAAACACACTGGCAAAGAGCCTTTATAACCAGGATTTAATTGAAGAACGCCACCGTCATCGTTATGAAGTCAACAACGAATACCGGGAAACCCTGCAGGAGAATGGCCTGAAATTCTCCGGACAATCTCCGGACAGCACGTTGGTCGAAATCGTCGAAAACCCCGCCCATCCTTACATGATCTCCTGCCAGTTCCATCCCGAATTCCTTTCCCGGCCAAACCGTCCACATCCTCTTTTCCTGGGCTTGATTCGGGCAGCCTGCCAACAAAAAGGATTACCGGACCAGATCATTTCGTTAGGATTTAAGGCTTGACCCAATGAGAATAAGATATACTTTTAATAACTCCAATATAGGAAAGGACACAGAAAATGGATACAACAATTGAATTTATCAATGCTATTGAAATCTTAGATTCCCGCGGTAATCCGACAGTGGAAGTGGAAGTAGTTTTGGCAGACGGAAGTTTTGGAAGGGCAGCAGTTCCCTCCGGAGCATCCACCGGCATTCACGAAGCATTGGAATTACGTGATGGTGATAAAAATCGCTACAACGGCAAAGGCGTTTTGGAAGCCGTAGAACATGTTAACGAAGAAATCGCTGATGAACTGTTTGGTATGGACGCGCTTGAGCAAAAAGAGATCGACGAATTAATGATCGACCTGGATGGAACTCCCAACAAGTCGAAATTTGGTGCAAATGCAATTCTGGGTACCAGCCTGGCAGTTGCCAAAGCTGCAGCTGCTTCATTGGGTTTGCCACTCTATCGTTACCTTGGCGGCGTTTATGCCCATGTTCTGCCCGTCCCGATGATGAACATTCTCAATGGTGGTGCGCACACTGGCTGGCAGAGTACGGATGCCCAGGAATTTATGGTCATGCCGCTCGGTGCTGAAACCTTCGCAGAAGGCTTGCGTTGGGGTGCTGAGATTTATGCCTCTCTGAAAGGCGTGCTCAAAGCCCACGGATATATCACCCTGGTCGGTGATGAAGGCGGCTTTGCCCCCGCGCTCAAAGCAAACAATGAAGCAGTTGAACTGATCCTGGAAGCCATTGAAAAAGCTGGCTACAAAGCAGGTATCGATGTCGCAATCGCACTTGACCCGGCTGCTTCTGAACTTTACGAAGAAGATACCAAACTCTACAACCTGCGAAAAGAAGGCCGTAAATTGACCAGTGATGAAATGGTCGATTTTTGGACCAACTGGATCGATCAATACCCTATCGTTTCCATCGAAGATGGATTCGCCCAGGATGACTGGGAAGGCTGGAAAAACTTCACCGCACGCAACGGACACCGCCTGCAAATTGTTGGCGATGACCTGTTGGTGACCAACCCTGTTCGTGTTGCCCGAGCAATCGAAGAAAAAGCCTGCAATGCTCTGCTGGTGAAAGTCAACCAGATTGGTTCATTGACCGAGACAATGAAAGCTGTCAGCATGGTTCAGAATCATGGCTGGCGGGCAGTCTGCTCGCACCGCTCCGGTGAGACTGAAGACAGCACCATCGCTGACCTGGCAGTTGCCATGAATATGGGCCAGATCAAGACCGGTGCCCCAGCCCGCTCTGACCGGGTTGCCAAATATAACCAGTTACTGCGCATCGAGCAGGAACTCGACCTCACGTCAGAATATGCCGGCTGGAATGCCCTGGCGTTCAAGCGCTAACTAAAATTTCTCGAAAAATCTTAAAAGCCACCCTCAATTTTTTGGGGTGGCTTTTTGATGTTGTTTTCGATTCTCGCCAGGTTGTACACACATTGTATTTTTCGGATAAAAGAAGGCATCATTAGGTAAGTGAATAATCCGGATTTTTACCTGAATGAATTAAGGAGATAAAAATGACTGAAAATCAAGTTCCAAAACCCATTGAACAAATCGTTCAAGAAACTGAGACTGTTCAAAATGTCCCCGAACCTGGACTAACTGAAATTCCGACCAAGGTAGTATCGCGAACGACCCAGGTCTCTGCCCCTGACAAGGGCGTAAACGTCCTGGGGATCCTTGGTTTTATCCTGGCGATCGTAGCATTGTTTTTCTATAATATCTACGCAGTTCCAGGCATAATCGCTGTGATAATATCCTCCATTGCATTATCGCAGATCGCGCACGAAGGTCAGGGCGGTCGTGGATTTGCGACCTGGGGCGTACTGCTTGGCGTGTTGAGCATTCTCTGGGTGATTCTGCAATACTTTGGCATCGTACAATCTGATGGGATGTTGTTTGCGTATTTGCAGACACAATTCGGGTTTACCCGCTAACTGATTCATATGTGAAA
>DHUW01000068.1:11175-22768 GCA_002409365.1 Anaerolineaceae bacterium UBA5224
TGCCGAAAGTGTCCGCGCCTGGTGGCATGGCGGGAAGAGGTCGCACGGGTTAAGCGGCGTGCTTATACGGATTGGGATTATTGGGGTAAACCGGTACCTGGCTTTGGCGACCCCAAGGCGCGCTTGCTCATCCTGGGGCTGGCACCAGCTGCGCATGGAGCAAACCGTACTGGAAGGATGTTTACTGGTGACGGATCGGGGGACTTTCTTATTTCAGCACTTTATCGGGCTGGATTCGCCTCTCAGCCTACTTCCAGAAAACGTGATGATAGGTTGGAATTAATCGATTGTTGGCTGACTGCCTCGGCTCGATGTGCTCCACCAAAAAATAAACCAACTCCCGAAGAACTCAACAACTGCCGTCCCTGGCTTGAAGCTGAGCTTGCGTTAATGCCGAATATCCAGGGGTTTGTGCTGTTGGGGAAGGTCGCATTAGAAAGCCTGCTCAAGTTACCAGGTTATTCCGGCATTCCCCGGAAAGAGGTTCCATTTCGTCATGGAGCTCTCTATCAACCCCTGAAGGAGTTGCCCTGGTTTCTGTGCACCTACCATCCAAGTCTGCAAAACACCCAAACCGGTCGTCTGACCGTCGAGATGTTTGACCAGATTTGGGAAAAAGCCCGAAGATTGCTTGAATAACTAATTCGTTATGAACCTCTTATTCCGCTTTTGAAAGCGCGGATTTTAGTGCATTCAAAGCTTCAACCGGAGTAGGGTTGATGCCGTAACCCAGTGCGAGGTAGTAGGAAACATAGTCGCCAAATTGCAGCAGGCTCCATAGTTGTGCCAGGCGTCCATCTCCCAAGGCAACAACAGAATCCACTGCAATGCCGGCTTCCAGGAAATATTGCATGCTCAAATCGATCCGCTTTTGATTGCGAGGATGATCGATAGCAGATCGCAGGAAAATGGCGGAAGTTTTCTCAAAGAGTGAATCAGGATATTGCAGGCCTGCCAGTGTGTTATGGTTCATCTCTGGGATGCCTTCAAAACTCGCCCAGGCTTTGGCTAACTCATTGATCTGGGTCTTCCAACGGCGGGCGATCACCTCCACTTCACCTGCCGCAAAGATCACAATATTACGACCGAGCAGTTGCCCAGCCAGGCGCATTGCCGGGTTCTGAACGAGGGGGCTTTCAGGCTTCAGCACCTGGAATTGTTCTTTCATGATCGCAACCGCTTTGTCGATATCTTTTTGTTGATGGTGGATCAAACCCAGGCGCTCAGCCAATGCGAGCAGCAACCCAAACGACCAACCGATCGCTGTCCTGGGTTGGCCCTTATGGTTGAAATACCAGTGAGTGACCCCAGCAGTTAATGCTTCCCGTTGCAAATTGCCGCCAGTAGAAATTGCCAATAAGGAACAACCTCTTTCTTTGGCGGTCTGGAAACTGCTTAATGTTTCCTCGGTGTTACCGGAATGAGATGAGCAAACTACCAATGTGTCCGGGCCATCTGCCCAGCCAGGCAGACCATAATCCCGGCGGGAAAAGATGGGTACAGAGACATAAGGGGACAAATAGCTGCTGAAAAGGTCGCCACCAATCGCTGAACCACCCATCCCACTGATCAAGATTTTTCGAATTTGGGGATAACTGGGCAATGGTTTTTCCAAACCTTGATGCCAGGCGTTATTTAAATCTGTTGGCAGGGATTCGATGTATCCAGCCATATTCTCAGGGTCAAGCGGGTTATTTTCAGACATGATTTTCTCCTTTAAGCAGGCTTAATCTTATCTCAAAGAGAGAATATTTGCAGGAAAGATGCAAACGACAATTGCTATGGTGTCGGCGAAGGGGTCAGGGTTATGGTCGGCGTTGGAGTGGGGTCGTTAGTCACAATGATCTTAACATAAAAAGGCGCATCTGCATTGAAACCGATGCCAAATAGGTTGCCATCCTGGTCCTGCAGCATCCAGTTACTCTGGTAACTGCCAGGAGCAAGAGGAGCAAAAAACTTGACGCTCAGGTCGATTGCCTGGCCAGGCAGAACTTCACCACTTAGAAATTGCTCATACTGGGCACCCATGGAATTCTGGGAATAGAAGACCAATTTATATAATCTCGTCCACTTGCAGCTCCCACGGTTCACCAGCCGCCAGGTTTTTATGAACTCCTGGCCGGCATACATTGGTGTATCGTCCGGAATAGTGATGTCAAATGGCACACCTGCACCAGCTTTGTTGCAGGGCTGATCGCTGGTCGGCGTGGGCTCGGGGGTCGCGCTGCGGGCGATCGTCGCTATCTGTGTGATCTCAGGCAGAGGCGTTGCCTTACTTGTGGCTGTGGCTGTGGGCAGAAAGGCGAGAATTTCGAAAGCTGATTGAGTGACCTGGGCAACCGAGGTCTGTAGCAGGTCTTGTTCACTAAAAGTAGGCGCAAGGCTTGATTGTGAAGTTGGAGTGCTCTCGGGTCGGCAGGCTGCCAGGAGCGTGAGCATCAGGATGAAGAGCAGGATTCGAACAAAGTTAGGCCGCATACTTCCATTTTCCATTATTCTGAAACAGGCAGATCAGTCTCATGGACGAAGTTTTTCTGTGCAGCGCCAAAATGGTGTTCAATCGTTCCATCTGGGAAGCGCACCGTCGTGTTCTTACCGTCCCGGGTAACTTCAAGTCCGCGATATTGCACCTTGAAAACCCAGGGGAAGGGGTTTTGCCCTCGTATAGTGACCTTGTTTTCGTTCAAAATACGAACTCCGTCAAGCTCCAGAATCAGGCTGACCGGTATTAACCCGCCGATCGTGTTGCGGAGCCCCAAAAGACGACCGTTATGCGCGTTCCAGCGATCGGTGTTGTTGTGCTCCAGACGCAAGTGGTTGATTTGTGCCTGCTGGAGCTGCCCGAGCAGTTTGAAGGCTGTATCTGTCTGTCCCTTGCGGATCAAGTCGGCAAGAACCAGGAGGTTCCAGCCCAGGTTGACCACTTTCTTCTCAGTTTGTGTGTCCAAATTCTCTGGCAGTCCATAATTTGTGGCTGCGAGGACTGACTTGAAGTTCCACCTGTCTGGCTCCTGTTCATTTTCTATTGGAGCAGAAAATAGAATGCCCAGATCATGGCTCTGCAGGTTGGCTTGATGGATCTGAATATGGCAATCCCGGAGATTAAGATCGGTGATTTTATCGATGCGGGCATAAACCTGGGTAGTGGTATAGAAGAAACTGCCGGGGAGCCATAACAGGTTGGCAGGTTCAACCGGTTCTACAACTTGTTCGCCTTCTGCATTTTCTCCGTGAAGATAAAAGACAGACGGTTTTTTCAGCTGCGAAGATGGTTTCAAGCGTAAATTCAACCGGGCTGGCTTCGAGAGGTATATGGATTTTGCACCGAAAGCCTGCAGGTCGCCGTTGAAAAGGATCTCACCGGAATGAAAGTAATGGGTTTCACGGTCCAGGCAACTGCTCTGGTAGTTCATATCTGCAAAATCTGTGATGAAGGTGTTAAGTGAGTATAGATGACTTTCAATCTCAAGCATGGTTGACTGATCATCTGCGACCTGGGCGATTTTGCGTAATTCTCCCAACTCGATCGCAAGCAAGCTTGCCAGGTTGATCTGCTCGGTAAAGCTGATGCGCGTAGCCAAAGTGTTTTCGTCCAACAGGTCAAAAGTTGGCAGACTGATCAGCCCGCATTGTTCAATACTGCTCCATTCAGGGAAGCCATCCTGATCCCGATCGTTTTCTAAGGAAAACCACGCCAGGCACAATGCCTTTAACGCCGGATAGATTCCAAGCAGGAAGTCCTTTTGTTGATAAACCTGGTGCACACGCCAGGTAAGGTCACATAAACAAGGGAAGGGCAGAGCGAGATGCGGGTTGCTCTTCAGATCTGTGGAAGCTTTTTCCACATAATCAGCAAGCAATTTTGTTGACAGTTCAACCTGGGCAGGCAATAGGCTGCCAATGAGCTGCCATAACTCGATAGCAGAGATGCCTGAACGGGCACCAGGTACGCTTTGGGTAAAAGCTGAGTGAATTCCACGGGTCCGATCGGGGCTCACTTGTCCCTGGGCGTCCTTCCGAAGAAGTTGGAATGCCTGATTCTGGTTGGAATAGAAGGCAGCATCCCAATTGGACTGAGGGGTAATGATTTGCACCATTCTAGCCTGGTTCGCTACCTCCAGCCTGGCAATTTCACCGTCCCAATTGGCCGGGTAACTTCTATTGTTATTCTCGGTATTGTTTTTTTGCACAACGCATTCCCAGAGGGTTTGCAGGCTTTCTCCTGGAGCCAGATGCTTACTTTGCTCCAGCGCCAGATTGGGGCTCAGTACTGTTTTTGATCCACCTTCCATACCGAGAGTGACCGTCAGGTTGCCTGTTTGACCCTTCAGAATTGTTTGATAACCCTGTCGGGTGGGTTTGAGCTCAGAATTGCCCTGCAGCGTGATCAGCCTGGCGGCTAATCTTGCGCCTATTTCAGCGTTTGTTTCGCCATGGTTGGTGATGCTGATGCGCCCTTGCACCCAATCGCCACTGCGCACCCAGAATTCGACCACTGCCTTCACATCCTGAACAGGTGAAATCGTCAGACGGGCATAATTTGAGAATATCAGGTCAAGAGAAGGTTGACAGAAGAAATCCTGGATCCTTTCCTGGGTGACCTTGTTAATGCTCACCTGGGGCATGATCTGAAAGCTGCGGGCCTGCAAACCCAGCGTGCTTAATAAGCTGACAGAAGCGCATTCTTCTGTCTCCAACTGCCAGACAGCATCAAATGAGCCCGGTGTCTCAAGGAATTGCTGATCAGCAGCCAGGGTAAGACCAATGGCATCACTGCTGAAAAAGGGACCGATGTTCACGCTCCTATTATATGCGAGGTTGGTAGTTCGGTTGGTAAACAGATAAAATGACGTCGCGGTTCCTTTATGCTAAAATCGAAAGCAAGTGAGGAAGAGAATTATGATGGATATGAACCAATCGCCTGAATCTGAAGACACGACCCAGTTGTCCCCCGAGGAAATAAATAAGACAAGAGAAACTGATACTGGCTCCCAGTCTAGAGATGATCAAGGACTCCAATTCAAGGAATTAGAACATTTCAAAGAAACCCCATTAAGTCTTGAAGAACAAAATGGGATGAATAATTACAACAATCCAGGCGATGAATTCAAGACTGGTCATTGGGCAATTGATTTTCATGCTGCTGAAAAGGCACAACTATTCGAACCGGCACCACGACAGTCGGCAGTAAACTCGGACTTTGTTGAGACCATTCCACCTGAGACTCCGGTCAGTCAACCTGTACCAGAGGTCGTTCTGCCCGAGACTGTCGGTGAGGTGGACTCCCAGGCAACCACGCTCAATCCGGTTGCTTTTACACCGGCCGAAACAGAAGCGCCTCAAGAAACTCAACCGACTATCATCACCCCTCGTAAAAAACAGGTGACAACAACCGCTAAACCACCTTCCAAACCTGTTTCCGGGAAAACCCAGCCAACGCTTGTTGGTGGGCAACCTCCAATACAACCACGCAAAACGAAAAAGAAAAAAGGTTGTTTCAGCCGGGGCATTTTGATCGCCTTGATTGTTTTACTCTTGATCCTATTGGGGGTAGGAATTTACGCCATCTCGAAGTATTTTGAAATCGCCAGCACCTTGCCATCTGTCGACGAATTACAAAACCGTGCTTCCCAATTTGAGACCACTTATATACTCGACAGAAACGGCAATATCCTCTATGAGATCGTCGATCCCAATGCAGGTAAACGCACCTATGTGCCGCTCGAACGCATCTCTCCCTACCTGATTGCTGCGACTATCGCCACAGAAGACAAGGAATATTACAACCACCCCGGTTTTGACCTGATCGCTTTGGCGCGTGCGCTGTATACCAACTATACGAGCGGTGAAATCGTTTCCGGCGCTTCCACGATCACGCAGCAGCTTGCCAGGCTCCTCTTGTTAACAGACGAACGCTATGACCAAACCTATGAAAGAAAAGCGCGCGAGATCATCCTCGCAGCTGAAATTACGCGTCGATACACCAAAGAACAGGTGCTCGAACTTTACCTTAACGAAATTTTTTATGGAAATTTATCTTATGGTATTGAAGCCGGTGCCAACACTTATTTCAACACCACAGCGGCTGAATTAAACCTGTTTCAATCGGCATTTCTGGCAGGAATCCCCCAGACGCCTGCTGTTTACGATATTTACAGCAACAGGGAGGAGACCCTAAACCGTGCTAAGACGGTTTTGGTATTAATGTACGAACTCAGTAATGAAACTGGCTGTATCCACATTGGTGAAAACCTGGAACCAGTCTGTGTGGATGCCATCCAAACCATCGCAGCTTCCGATGCGCTCGATGCTTATGAATTTCAGAAGCGCGATATTAACATGCAATTCCCGCATTGGGTGGTATTCATCCAGTCATTGCTTGAAAATCAGTTTGACGCCCAGACAATTTATCGTTCGGGGTTTTCAATCTACACCACCCTCGACCCCGACATGCAGCGGGAAGCTGAACAGGCGGTCACCAATCAACTGGCGCAAATGACCGGCAAGAATGCCACCAATGGCGCTGTTGTGGTGATGAACCCAACCAATGGTGAAATTCTCTCCATGGTCGGGTCAGCAGACTTCAACAATGAAGCAATCAGTGGACAGGTCAATATGGCACTGACCCAAACCCGGCAGCCAGGTTCGTCAATCAAACCACTTACTTACCTGGCAGCGTTCGAAAAAGACTGGACGCCTTCCACCCTCATTTGGGACGTACCAACCAAGTTCAGACCTTCCACAGATCCGTTTGATACCAGCCCGGACTACGAGCCGGTCAACTATGACGGAAGATTCCACGGTCCGGTCCTGGTGCGGGATGCGCTGGCAAATTCATTCAACATTCCTGCAGTCAAAGCCCTGGAATATGTGGGTATTTATGATGATCCCAACACTGCCGAGCAGGACGGTTTTATCAACTTTGCCCATCGGCTTGGAATCACTTCGTTGAACCGCCCTGACTATGGGCTATCGCTTACGTTAGGTGGAGGTGAGGTCAGCTTACTCGAGATGACGGGCGCTTTCCAGGTGATAGCCAACGAAGGTCGAAAAATTGCTCCAGTGGCGATCACCAAAGTGGTCGACCATCAGGGTAACGTTCTTTTCGAATACCAACCCCCAGCCGGTGACCAGGTTGTGCGCAGTGCGCATGCTTACCTGATCAGCTCCATTCTTTCTGACCCGGTTGCCCGCGCCCCTATGTTTGGCTACGACTCGGTCTTGAACCTTCCCTTCCCGGCCGCTGCCAAAACTGGTACCACCAATGACTTCCGCGACAACTGGACGCTGGGTTATACACCCGACCTGGTGGTGGGTGTTTGGGTGGGGAACGCCGATTACTCCCCTATGGTCAAAACTACAGGCGTGGAAGGCGCGGCTCCGATCTGGGCTGAGATCATGCAGGCGGGTATCAATCGTTACAAGGGCGGGGTGGCTACGCCTTTTGCGCGTCCATCGGATGTGGTGGATTACACGATCTGTACGGTTTCAGGTGCACAACCCAGCGAATATTGCCCGACCTATAAAACGGAAATTTTTGCTTCGGACCAAATCCCCCTGCCTAAGGACCAGGACCTCTGGTTGAAGACATCAATTGACGCCTGGACGAATCTGCAGGCCTCTCCGGCTTGTGCCGAATTTACCAAGGAAGCCCTGGCAATCAATGTTGAAGACAAATCTGCTATCGAATGGCTGGGCACTCAGCCTGGAAGGGATTGGGCGAACAATAATGGCTTCCCTGATCCACTTGTAGTTAAACCCGAACGAGAGTGCCGCCTGGATGATCCCAGACCAATTATTGATCTGATTGGCGTAAGTGATAACGCTGTGATCAGAGAAAACCCCTTCGTGATTGCAGGCGTAATCGACGCAACTGCAAACTTTAAGCAGTTCAAGATTCACTGGGGTAAGGGACCTGATCCGACTGAGTGGCACGAACTTACCCCGGATTGGATCACCTCTCCGATTACCTCAGCAGCCGAAATTCTAAAATGGGATATGACCGATGTTGATGCGGATGTGATCACCCTCAGGGTTACCATGCACAGTACGATCAACACGGAAGTACAGAAGAAATGGGTTTTGCGGCTAGACCTCCCGACACCGACCCCCACACTAACGCCGACTGCCACCATGACACCTACAGTAACACCAACCTTGCCGCCGGAACCCACTGCCACGCCAACCCCACCCCCGGATGAGTCTACTCCGGCGCCATAGATATTATAAAATGCTCTTTGGGCGGGTCTTGGACCCGCCCTTCCTTTATCATTCTGAACGAAGTGAAGAATCGTACACAATGCTGACAAGATCCTTCGTTGCACTCAGGATGACAGATGCTGAGGATGAAAGATTTAAAACAGGGCTAATTGAGATGTGTGGAATTCGGGAGGGTCGCTGTTGATCTGTGACGCAAACAGTTCCCGGCTCAAAAGAGGATTACCAGCCAGGTTCCGCAGCTGTCTAAACTTGACCAACTGCCATTTCTCGCCGCTTAACAAGCGCAGGTTGGGGTCGCGTTTGAGTTTGTAGGCGATCAGATTGGAGCGGCTGCCTGGCAACACAATGAACTTCTGACCGGGCAGATCCTGATTCATCGCCAGGATCCTTGAGACCTGGGCGCTAGTTATCGGGAAGAAACTATAAAGCGGCGTTCCCGTTTGATCAACCCAAAAAATCCGATCCGGTTGGCTTTCACGAGCATAGTTAAGCTTATCTGCCATTTGCTCTAATAGCACCCTGACCTGTTTCAGGTCATCAGCCCGGGCTGCTGCACTTTCCCTGGGTTGGATTCGGAAAATTGTACCGGCTACCACCTTTTCCTCTTGTGCATAGGTTTCCAAGATTGCCTGTACCAACTCATCCGATGGAGTCATCATGCCGCTCATTCGGGTATAAAGTGCAATGTTAAGTTCATCAAAAGTCAATGATGGCTTGCTCTGCAGTTCTGACAAGACGATCTGTTCAGCCAAATCTGCCATACTGAACAAATCGGAAGGCGGTTTGGCGAGCCAATATTGTCCGGCTTCCGGGGTTGTACCGGGGTTGAATCGTTGAAAAGTGAGCGGATCGTTTAATGCGGCAGCAAATTCACTCTCCAGATCGTTCAACATTTCGTTTTCTTTTGGTCGACCATTTAAGTTGCCGCATGTCAACTGATCGGTGACAGCATAAGCCAAGACCCTTAACCAATGTGTTGGCTCACCCAATCGACTCAGGATCGTCTTTCCACTGGTCTTGATCGTAACCTCGGGTTGCTTTTCTAAAGTAGGAATTTCTGACAATGACGGAAGTCGCCAAACGGATTGCAGGGTCTCATTTTCACCATCAATCGCGGCAGAATGCAGTTTCAAGCCGGCGTTTTGGGCTCCCAGCATGCCGGCGAACAGAAAGAGGGTATCAAGTTCGCTGGTTAACAGCAAGATCGGTACATCCTGACCGATCAGTCCGGGCAATTGGACTAATACTTTTTTGAGTGCAGTACTGTGCCAGGTCCAGTCGTAGCGTTGTTTCAGGAGGCTGTTGCGAATTGTCTTTACACCCTCTTTTCCCCAAAGCCAACCGCTCCACAGCCCGCTGAGGTTCCACCAGGCCTGGTTGCGTCGGGGCAATGAGGTTTGCACCAGCTTGATCAAACCTGGTTCCGGCGGCTCCGCCAGTTCCCGCAGGCGCCCTTCAAAAAGGCTGATCCCGCCCGTAGGTGAAACGCGTTTGGGCCAATCACGAAAGCTCACCTCTTGCTCTTGTTGGGTCCAAAGACTGGCTGAGCGTAAGAAGGCCTTCCAAACATTGGCTTCCTGATAGAGTGGGGGGCGGATCAACTGCCTGGGTCGGTTCCTGCCTTTTGGCCAGATCCAAAGTTGGTTTGCCTGATCGGCAGCAGTCAGCCACATAGCTTTTAATACTTCAGTCTGTTGTTGACCCAGGTTACAGGTCTCAATTTTGCTCAGCAAAATTTGCAGGGCGACCAATGCCCTGGGGCTGTAATAAGAAATCACTTCTTCCAAAACTCGCCTGAGGGGAGGATCCTGCCCGGCGACTTTTTCCAATATCTGGGAACGGGTGAGTGCATATGAGGGGGTTCCGCCAAGGTTTTCGAGCATGGCAGGGGTCAGTTCGACCTCACCGCTGAAACCACAATCTGCGCACGCACCGATGGCGATGTGGGGGTTTTTGCTCTCTTCAGCCCAGATAAAGGTATCAACTTCGAATTTGGAATCTGCTCTGCAATCCGGGTTGGGGCAGTCGAGGTGGTAAAAGTTGCCCAGGTATTCTTCGAGAGTCAAGCCATCGCGCATGCGGTTTTGATTCAACAGTAAAAGAGCCTGGCTGATCATTTCAGTGGTGGGTGCCCCTGCCAGTACTCTCAAGGTGAAAGCAGCAATCGGGTTGTTGGCTGAAACCAGTACACGGTAGCCAGCCCGGGCTAATTCAAGTGCTGTAAAGGGATTTTGTCCGAAAGGATCGAGTATGTAAGATCCCGGAGAAGCATATTGCCTTACCCAATTTCTGACCATGCCTTCCTCATAAGGAGGAAAGTAACGTTCCAACGGTAAAGAACGCTCCGGGAATAAACCCGGTTCGCTGCCCCTCACCCATGGTGCGGTTGAAAAGTCAGGCAGATTCAGGCTGTCTGGCAATAGACTCCTATTCTGACCTCGAGATGAGGATTCCAAATCCATAAGCTGGCAAATGCAGCTCATTTTCTACCATTTGGGTAACCATGGCTTCGTTTCCTGCATAGAGCAGCTCCCATTTATTGAAACCATCGGTTGGCAATTGATAAGAGACGATCTTTTTCGAAAAGTTCAGCACGACCAGCATCCGCACTTCTGCTTCCTGACGTTGATAGACCAGCAGATCGTCAGTGTCAGACTCAATCATCTCGAGCTTACCAGCATTCAGGGCAGGATGATCTCGTCTGAGTTTGATCAGGTCTTTGTAAAACGTTAACAGAGAGGCAAGCGAAGTTTCCTGGGAAATAACATTGCGTACAGTGTAATCCTTATTGACAGGCAGCCATGGTTCACCGGAAGTGAAGCCGGCACTCGGGCTGGAGTTCCATTGCATGGGTGAACGGCAGACATCACGCCCCTGTTCGAATGGATCCAACATTTTGTGGCGAGGGACGCTGATGTCACGCATACCGATTTCCTCACCGTAATAGAGATAAGGTGTGCCGCGAACAGTCATCTGCATCGCCAATAACAGTTTCGGGATCGCGTCGCTTTCACCCTTGGCAAAGCGGGTTGTCGAACGGGAAGTATCGTGGTTGTTAAAGAAGTAATTTGGCCAGGCTTCTTCACCATGTAAGGCATCCCAGTATTGGATAGCCTGCCCAAAGGCTTTGGCGCTGAAGTTTGAGTTGGTGAAGGCATAATCAAAACCAGCATTCAGCCGTTTCGGTCCAATGAAGGTGCGTGCGGTGGCCGAATCGACCAGGAAGGTCTCACCGACCACATAACGCTCCGGGTATCTGTCTACAATCTTGCGGATCTCCTCCACCACCCCAATCATTTCAGGCTGGGAGGTATCATAAATGTGCTCGTAGGCATCGAATTTATTCAACAGTTTGTCTAAGCTAAAACCCTGT
>DHUW01000068.1:23010-34093 GCA_002409365.1 Anaerolineaceae bacterium UBA5224
CCATCAACACCCTTATCCAGCCAATAGCGGAAAACATCCAGCATCGTGGAGCCCACTTCCGGATTATGCCAGTTCAGATCGGGTTGGTGCTTGCTGAACATATGGAAGTAATATTGCCCCAGGTTTTCGTCATATTCCCAGCCTGAACCACCCCAGATTGAGAGCCAGTTGTTGGGAACCCCTCCGTCAGGCGCAGGATCGTGCCAGACATACCAGTCATGATAAGGGTTATCTAGAGATTTACGCGATTCCTGGAACCAGCGATGCTGGTCTGATGTGTGGCTAAGCACCAGGTCCATAATGAGGTGAAGCTCCCTTTTATGCGCTTCCTGGAGCAGGCGCTCAAAATCCTGCAGGTTGCCGAATTTGGGGTCGATGGTGTGATAATCGGCGACATCATAGCCGAAATCGACATCAGGGGAAGGATTAATTGGGGAGAGCCAGATGCCATCGACACCGAGGTCCTGAAGGTAGTCCAGGTGCTGGGTGATGCCTGCTAAGTCGCCAATGCCATCACCGTTGGTATCCTGAAAAGACCGCGAGTAAATTTGGTAGATAATCCCGTTCTTCCACCATAATTTTTTATCTGCCATTCTGACCTCCTGGTAGTACATGCTCGTTAGATGTTAATATTCTACTTGATAGAGGAGGAATGACAACAAATTATTACAGGTTTTTCTGTGCATTGCCTGAAGTTTTTTAATGCAATACAATACTGAGTAACGCCGAATTATTACCTTTCATTAATAATATTGCTTGATTTTCAACTTCCGTTATGTTATTATGTAGTCGTTAGTCAGTTCAATACTTTTCAAGTCGAAAAGTGGGCAGTGGTCCACTTTTTTGTTTAGAACTGAGATTGTGTTCGAAATTTTGGAGAATAAAAGCGATGAAAACCGAATTTGCATTAGCCTTCAACGAGGTCCTCGAAGAACGAGGTCTGCCACGGGACGTAATTCTGGCTGCTCTTGAGTCAGCCATGATTTCCGCGTACCGCAAGGCTGTTGGCGCGTCTGCTGCCCAGGATGTCCAGGTTGTCATGGATTTTGATACTGGTACTGTCAGTGTATTTGCTGAAAAAGAAGTTTCTGACAGCATCGTGGATGACCGTACCGAAGTCTTGTTAGAAGAGGCACGCAAAACCTATCCTGAGGCCCAGCTCGGTGACCTTGTGATGGTCGAATCGACGCCCAAGGATTTCGGTAGAATCGCTGCTTCAACAGCGAAACAAGCCATCCAGCAGAAAATTCGTGATGCTGAAAAACAACGCCAGTTTGAACATTTTAGCAAGCAGGTCGGCGAGATCACCAGTGGTATCATCCAGGCGATTAATTCGCGACAAGCCACGATTGGTCTGGATATGAAAGCTGAAGGCATCATGTTGAAAAAAGACATGATCCCCAATGAACGCTTCCGTATCCACGATCGAATTCGTGCATATGTGGTGAGTGTTACAGACTCCAATAAAGGCCTTCAAATAGAACTCTCGCGCGCTCATCGTAATTTCTTGCGCAGGTTGCTTGAAAACGAAGTGCCCGAGATCTATCATGGCATTGTAGAAATTCGTTCAATCGCCCGTGAACCAGGTCAGCGCGCCAAAGTGGCTGTTTCTGCCACTCAACAGGGGATCGACCCTGTAGGTGCCTGCGTTGGACAACGTGGTGTGCGTATCCAGGCGATCGTGCGTGAATTACACGATGAGAAAATTGATGTGATCGAATGGAGTCCTGATGCAGCGGTTTATATCAGCAAGGCGATCAGCCCTGCACGCGTATCGGGCGTTTATTTGAACCCTTCGATTTACGAACACAAGACTGCTACTGTGGTTGTTCCTGAAGATCAACTGAGCCTGGCAATCGGTCGCGAAGGTCAAAATGCCCGCCTGGCTGCCAAACTTACCGGCTGGCGGATCGATATTATGAGCGTTTCTGAAGCAGCCGCGAAAGCATTGGTCAAGTTGCGCGAAGATACCAGCTTGGCTGCATTGGCAGAACAAGAAGCTGATACTATGGTGCGTGTTGAGGAACTGCTGCAGATGAAAACTGATGGCCGTGTCCTCAGCATGGATGACAGCGCTCTGATCGGTCGCTTTGTTGATCGCGTTGAACGACGCGGCGAAGCCGACCGGAAGGACGAAGTTGATGCTCACATGGCAGAACTCAAAGCAGTTCGTGACACCATTGATCCACGCGCTTTCGAAATGTCGATTTTGGACGTTCCAGGTATCAAAGAACACATTCTGTTCACCCTCCAGGAAAATCATCTGGAGACTTTTGGAGACCTGATTTTCACTGTTCGTACCAATCCTGACACGATTCTAGGTTTCAATGGTATTGGTCCGAAGAATTTCGAAGAAATTCTGGATGTGGTCAATAATTACGAATTTCCACCCATTGAGGTGGAGGAAGTCGTTGAGGTTGCTCAACCAGTCGATGCTGAAGTCACACCTGAGGTGGAAAATCTGGAAGAAGTTTCCATCCCTGAGACGGTAGAGTCTGAAGTAGCTGAAGAAGTTGAAATCGCAGAAGAACCCGAACCTGTCCTGGAAGAAGTTGAACCTGTGCAGGTCGTAAACGAAGGTGAGAACGGCGATGATAAAAGCTTTGAAGAACTTTTCCGCCTTGACACTCTCCGACGCGATAAAGTCACTGCAGATGACGAAGAAGAGATCAACCAGTTGGAGCCTTCCAAGAAAAAGAAGGGGAAGAAACGTCGCGGTTACACCGTTGAGTATGACCCCGATCAGGACACCGATGTTGTGCATTACCAGCGTAGGAAAAATGACGACGATTGGGAAAATTGGTAAAATACACTGCCCGAGCCGATAATGCTGGTAAGGGCAGTGAGCAAGCCTAGGATTGGCTTGACAAAAATTAATTTGCTTTTGTAGAGAAAACACTAAGGTGGCAGCAAAGAACAGAGTTAAACCCAAACACATCCCTCAGCGAACCTGTGTAGGTTGCCGGGAAGTTTTGCCTAAACGTAACCTAATTCGTTTAGTCAAGACTGAAGACGGCGTCAGGGTCGATCTGAGTGGCAAGCTCCCAGGTCGTGGAGCTTATTTGCACGACCAAAAGAGCTGCTGGCGTAGAGGGTTGAACGGAACTTTGGCAAAAGCTTTACGGACAACGATTTCGGAGCAAGATTTGACCGCTCTGATTGCCTACATGGAAGGTTTGCCTGATGGTGGTACTCAAGATGAGGACTCCCAGGCAGAAGATTCTTCCGATGAGGATCATCGAATGGTCAACTAATTGTCTTCAGACAATTTGCTCAACTTACCGTTGTAATTTTGCAGGAGTACTGCCTGACAGAAAATGGAGGTATTAATGGGCAAAAAAGAAGACAAAAACATCCAGTTACCATATAGCATTACAGTTAGGGATTTAGCAGGATTACTGGAGACCAGTGCGGTCCAGGTGATCAAAATCCTGATGTCGAATGGTGTCATGGCAAGTATCAACCAGACCATCGACTTTGACACAGCTGCCGTAGTAGCAACTGAACTGGGCTTTGAACCTCAGCTTGAGCAAGAAGAAGAGGTCGCTGAAGAAACTGGTGAAATGCCGTTGTGGCGGCGTGTCATCTTGAAAGAAGATCCAAAAAATCTGACTCAACGCCCTCCGGTGATCACAATATTAGGTCATGTTGACCATGGTAAAACCACGCTGCTGGATGCAATCCGCGACACAGATGTGGCTGGTGGTGAGGTTGGTGGTATCACTCAGCACATCGGTGCATATCAGATCACACATAATGGACGTCCGCTGACTTTCCTGGATACTCCCGGACATGCCGCGTTTTCCTCAATGCGTGCGCGTGGTGCCCAGGGCGCTGATATTGTTGTTCTGGTGGTGGCGGCAGATGACGGTGTGCAACCGCAGACCCGTGAAGCTGCCAACCATGCCAAGGCTGCCCAGGTGCCCATTATTGTTGCATTGAACAAAATGGACAGACCGGATGCCAACCCTGACCGTGTTAAACGACAACTCTCCGAGATCGGTCTCCAGCCTGATGACTGGGAAGGCAATACCTTCGTAATGCCAGTATCTGCCAAAAATCGCCAGGGTCTGGATGATCTCCTCGAAACCATTTTGCTGGTTGCAGACAACCTTACCATCAAAGCAAATCCTAAAGGGGAATGCATCGGTACAGTCGTTGAAGCTCGCCTTGAAAAAGGACGTGGACCTCTGGCAACCATGCTCGTCCAGAATGGTACCCTCAAGGTTGGGGATATCGTGGTGGCAGGTGAGGCTGAGGGCAAGATCAAGGCAATGTTCGATCAGCGCCAAAAGCGTGTAAGTAAGGCTCTGCCATCTACCCCTGTGGTTGTGATGGGGCTAAATACTTTACCTGAAGCAGGTGACCTGTTCCAGGTAGTTGCCAGCGAAAAAGAAGCCCGCGCCATGGTTGCACAACGCAAAGCCGAGCGCGAAGCCAAGAAGAACGTCAAACGAGCCACGTTGGAAGAATTATTCGACCGATACAAGTCCGGTGAAGCCAAGGAACTACGCCTGATCTTAAAGGCTGACGTGCAAGGTTCGCTGGAACCGATCACAAATGAACTGGAAAAACTGAGCAAGCAGCAAAAAGACATCTCGGTCAAGGTTTTACATGCAGAGACTGGAAATATCACTGAAAGTGATATTATGCTGGCGGCGGCTTCAAACGCAGTCGTGATGGGGTTTGATGTAGGTATTGACCAGGGCGCCCGCCGGGCAGCTGATGCAGAAGGTGTTTCAATCCGTCTGTACAATATTATTTATCGCCTGGTTGAAGACGTCGAGAAGGCTCTGAAAGGTCTGCTTGAACCTGAAATGGTTGAACGTGTCATCGGAAAAGCAGCCGTATTGGCAGTATTCAAGGTGTCCAAGGGCGGTACAGCTGCTGGTTGCCGTATTCTGGAGGGCGAGTTTCGCCGGAATGCCAGTGTGCGGGTGATGCGGGCTGGTCAGGAAGTGGTCAAGTCAGAGATTTCGTCAATACACCGCGAAAAAGAAGATGTACGCGAAGTCCGCGAAGGAATGGAATGCGGAATCACTGTGAAGAACTTTGAAGAATTTCAGGTTGGTGATCAGTTAGAATGTTTTGTTATGGAGAAATTTGGTGGGTAAGCCCACCGCGGAGGAGTAATCATGCCCTCAAGTTTACGAATGAAAAGAATTAACGACAGGATGAAACAAGTCCTGTCGACAGTATTGCTTGGAAAAATCGAGGATCCGCGTCTGTCTGGTGTGATGGTAACGGATGTAAAGGTTGATCGTGAACTCGATTATGCTAACATCTATGTTTCCGCTATTGAAGGTCTGGAACGTTCCAAAGATGTGATGGACGCGCTCGAGCATGCCAAAGGCTTTCTGCGTTACGAAATTTCACAGGAAGTCGATCTGCGTGTGACTCCAAAATTGCGTTTTTTCTGGGATCCCACACCCGAAAAAGCTGCCCGGATTGATGATTTACTAAATAAATGGCAGCAGGAAGAGCACCCCAGGCTGGATGACGATACCGACGAGAATATTGACGATGTGTCCGATGAGGATCTTGACGAAGAGGATCAGGACCACGATTTTGACAATGAAGAGGAAGATGAATAGATGAGTGTGGCTATCGACAAAATCATTGCCGAACAACTGACCAATGCAAAGAAGATCGTTATTGTTTCACATATTCGTCCCGATGGAGATGCCGTTGGAAGTGCACTTGGATTTGCCAATGCACTCCGTGAATCGGGCAAAACCGTGCAGGTCGTTCTGCAGGATGGTGTGGCAGACCGCTATAAGTATCTCCCAGGGGCAGAAGAAGTTTCCGCCGAAGTCACTCTGGACTACGATTATTTAATCGTCGTTGACAGCGCAGATAAACATCGCGTTGGTCATGTTTTAGACTCCTTACCTGGACCAGATCTGGTAGTTGATCATCATAAAACACATATCGATTTTGGCGGGATTGATTATGTCGAACCTGAAAGCGAAGCCACTGCTCTGATCTTGAGCGATAAACTCCCCGATTGGAGTCTTTCGGTCAGCAAAGACACAGCCACCTGCCTGATGGTAGGTTTGTTGGCAGATACTCTTGGTTTTCGAACGAACAACACCACTCCAAAAGCCTTGCGGACAGCTGCCGACCTGATGGAAAAAGGGGTAGACCTGGTTACCGTATACCACCAGACACTCTCAATGCGATCCCTTGCTGAGATCCGCTATTGGGGTCAGGGGCTGACAAAATTGGAATTCAATGAGGGTGTTTTATCTTCAACTCTTACACTTGATGATAGAATTGTTGCCGGGTATCCAGAAAACGATGACGCCGATTTAATTAATACCCTGACAGTAGTGCCAGAGGCACTGATTTCCGTCCTGTTTATTGAACAAGAAAATGGCGGAGTCAAAGTTAGCTGGCGCTCTGTAAATGGACTGGATGTCTCCGAAATAGCTTCACAATTTGGTGGTGGAGGACACGCGTCTGCTGCCGGCGCTGACATAGTCGGAGAGCTGGAGGAAGTTAAAAAATTAGTGTTGGAAGAGACCCACCACTACATGAATATCAAGGGGAGATCGTAGCAGAGGAATAATGGAGTTTAATAAAGAACCTCATGACAATTTAATAAACAAGGTATCCGGTGTTTTAATAGTGGATAAACCTGTTGGAATGACTTCTCATGATGTTGTACAGTTCATCCGAAAAGGAACCCATATCAACCGAGCCGGTCATACTGGCACACTCGATCCCCGTGCTTCAGGAGTTTTGGTAGTTCTCGTAGGTCCGGCGGTACGGTTAAGCGAGTATGTATCCGCTTCCGATAAACGTTATCAGGCGGTTATTAAATTTGGAATAACCACCAGCACTTACGACACTGAAGGTGAAATTACCAGCCGTCGCCCGGTTGACATCAGTTATGAAGAACTTGAAGAATCTCTCAAAGGATTTGTCGGAGAATTTGAACAAACCCCGCCAGCTTATTCAGCCTTGAAAATTAAAGGAAAAAAGGCGTACGAACTCGCCCGCGAAGGCAAAGAAGTAGAGTTGGAACCGCGTTTGATCACGGTGCATAGCCTGGAATTGCTCGATTGGGACCCGCCAGAGGCTGTGGTCGACATTCAATGTTCCTCGGGCACATATGTTCGTTCATTAGCGTCAGATCTTGGAGAAAAACTCGGCGCGGGTGCCACTTTGATCGGTCTGCGCCGAACCAAGAATGGCAGGTTCGGTCTGCGTGATGCCGTTTCATTGCGCCGCCTGGAAGAAGCATTTGATAATGGCGATTGGTATAAATTCCTCATTCCAGCTGCCGAAGCCCTGGGAGACTGGCATACCATCGTGGTAAACGTATCGCAAGTTGATGAAATCAGCCATGGTCATCGTATTCCAGGTGAACTCGGTCTTGAGAATGGCATGCAGGCAAGAGCCATCAGCGAGGATGGAGAATTAATTGCCTTGCTTGAATATGATGCCGAAACCAGTGAATGGCAACCGAGAAAAGTATTTAGCAATTAATAAGAAGTGCCGGCACCCCGCCCAACGAAAAAAGGCGGGGTGCTTTCTTTACAGAGGACAAACGATGAGCTTAATGTTTAATGATTGGCCTGAAAAACCGCTTGAGCCCTCCTGGATTACGATTGGCAACTTCGACGGAGTGCATCTCGGTCATCAGGAATTGATCGCACAACTTATTGCCCATGCAAAAGAAGATAATGCATTATCGGTGGCACTTACATTTTGGCCGCACCCTCGTGTTTACTTTACCCAGTCTGTGGAAGGCTTTTATTTGAATGATCAGACTGAAAAGGAGGAACTCCTGGCGAAAACCGGATTGGATGTGATTGTATTCCTGCCTTTCAATCAGCAATTAGCCAACCTCGACACCATGCAATTTATGACCAGGCTCAATCAGTCTATACCCATAAAAGGGCTTTTGGTAGGGGAAAACTTTGCCTTGGGGAAGGGCAGACAAGGTACTGGTGAGGTACTGCAAGGAGTCTGTATGCAAATTGGCGTGCCTTGTTTGCATATCGCCCCAGTTATGTTGGATGGCGAAAGAGTATCTTCGCAGCGAATCCGTCAGACACTTGATGCTGGTCAGGTTGAGGAAACCGCCAGACTTCTCGGACGACCTTATGTTTTGTCTGGGAATGTTGCACCTGGTAAAAAGCTGGGTTCCAAATTAGGTTTCCCAACGGCCAACCTTTATTTCGATCTCCAGCGAAAACTTCCCCGGTATGGTGTCTATGCCACACTGGTTGATATAGAAGGAAAATCTTTCAAATCTGTGACCAGTGTGGGGATCCGCCCAACCTTCAATGACGGCAATATGCCCAGCGTCGAGGTGCTGTTGCTCGATTTTGATGAAAATATTTACGGTAAACTAATCCACGTCAAATTCGTTCGATTTTTGAGAGATGAGATCAAATTCGATAATGTTCAAGATCTGATAGATCAGATTGAGCAAGACAAAATTAACGCACGGAGGGTCCTCGACAATGGAATTCAAGCGTAGAATCTACCGACTTAGCCCCAAAAATTTTGGCGCGGAGACTATCGCAGTCACTTTTGCCAAAACATCCCGCTCCCCTGAACCCTTTGATCAGATCGCTGCTGAATTGGATGAAGAAAGCAGTACTGAATTTAGCGAAAAATGGATCGTAGGATATGGGCATAGCAGTGTTGCCGAACACGCCGTTTTGCACATGGCACTGGAGAATGTCTCACGCCTGGCGATCGAAACAATCGAATCTAACCGACTGGCTTCCTACACCGAAAAATCGACACGTTATCAACAATGGGATTCGAACGCCTTTGTCATTCCACCGGAGATACGCCATAGTCCATTTGCCAAAAGTTATGAGGAACATCTTTCGCGTCTTTTTCTTACCTATGGAGAGATATTGGAAGGTCTATTACCCTGGGGGCAAGCTCAAACCGAACGCAAAGAAGGCGAATCAGAGAGAGCCTGGTCGAACCGTGCCCGAGTGAAGGCTGTGGATGTGGCTCGCTTCGTTTTACCAGCCGCTTCGATGGCAAATGTCGGTCTCACAATCAACGCCCGGTCTCTGGAATATGCCATCCGCAAGATGCTTTCATCGGAACTGATGGAGGTGCGTTTGATTGGCGAAGAAATAAAAACGGTGGCAACCCAGGAACTGCCTACGTTGGTGAAGTATGCTGAGCCCATCGGATTTCTACCTGAGGTGACCCAATTTGTTCGCGGGCTTACGGCTGACCTGACAAACAGCTACAGACAACCTTTTCAATTGGTTGATATTGATCCGGATGGAGAAGATAAGGTCCTGGCGGCGATACTTTATCGGTTCGGCAAGGCCAGCTTCCAGAACTGCCTTACCCACGTGAAAAGCCTTTCCCGGTCAGAAAAACAAGCATTTGTAGACAAGCTTTTCGAAAAAGTAGGTAAGTATGACAACCCGCTGCGCGAACTTGAGTATGCGGTTGCCTCATTTGACCTGATCATGGACCAGGGTGCTTACTTTGAGTTTAAGCGCCATCGCATGATGACCCAAACTGTCCAGGATTTCACGGTTGAGCATGGATATGCGATACCGTTGGCGATCAGTGAAGCGGGCCTGGAGGAGAAGTTCAGGGCTGCCATGGATGAAATCGCCAGACTATATGAGCAGATAGCTGCCTGGAATCCCCAGGTTGCAGCCTATGTTTTGCCCAATGCCTTCAACCGGCGCGTGCTTTGCCAGGCTAACTTGCGGTCGTTATACCATTTCATCAAGTTGAGAACAGCAAGCAATGCTCATTTTTCAATCCGGCGGGTAGCTTATGCCATGTTGGAATTATTAAGTGAACATTACCCGTTGTTTTCAGAGAAGATCCTCACAAAAGATGGCTTGAACAGTCAGGAAATTACAGCGCAGTATTTCAGCATGACGGAATAATCCATAGTTGTTTGAAAGTCACTGTTTGCGTTAATCTACTCACCCTTCTGTAGAGGATACCTTCACAGTATTCCGAATTAACATAAGGAGCGTAAGGTTTATTGTGGTTATTCTGAATTAAAATCCATTACAGGTATAATAAAAAGGTTGCTGGCATCGCCGGCAGAAAGGAAACCATGAAAAAACAACTTACCCTGCTACTCACCTTGATGTTGGTATTCACTTTTGCGCTTTCGGCTTGTGGAAAAGCTTCTGAACCCACAGAAGATGGAAACACAGTAAATTTGCCAGTCGTTGATGGGGGAGATGATCAGACTACTGAATCAACTTTGGCTCCGGCAGATGCCTACCCGGTAGAAGAACCCGCGAATGACGCGGCGCTTGCTTACCCGGCCGACGCAGCGCTTGCATACCCAGTTGACCCTTCCAGCCCAACCTATGATGCTGATATGGAAGCCTATTTAACAGCCCTGCTTGATGGAAATCATAGTGTTGAATCGTTGTTGGAAAAAGATTTTACAGCTGAACAATGGCGCGGGATCCTATTGAATGCAACTCATTCTCACCTGACCTTGAGTGAAGGCGCTCTGCAAGCAATCATTGATTGGTTGATGTCCAAATAACAATATCGGCTTAGTAAACACCCTCGTCACGAGGGTGTTTTTGTATTCCTTTTTTATCATCCCAGGCTTTTTCCTGCCATCCTGGTTTAATAGAATCTTAAATGATATGTTGGATTGATAAACAATCGTTTATCCCTGATATTTACAACTATTCTGAGTGAAAATCAATTTTCATGCCTGGTCGTCGTAATTTTGCTCAAATTACAGTTACAATAATAATGGACGGAAATGGGCGGGTTGCCTGCTTTCGTTAACTTAAGAGAAGGAGTTGGGAATGACAATTTACCTTTATCTTTCATTACTTCCAGAAGCATTGATTGCCTCCATGCTTAGCCCGGAAGAGTTCGGCACTTATTACGCGGTAGGTTCGGTCAAAAAATCCCGGGGTCAGGCGATGTTTTTCGAAGTCGATCCCACATTTCGAGATCCGTATTTCCGTGTAGATGATGCTTATGCACGTTGTGTTCCTCATGAAGATGGCAGTCTGAAGGCTTCGGTCTACATCTCTGTCTATCGAGTCCTGGAGCACATGGATTTTAATGCTTTGAAACATCTCTATCTGAC
>DHUW01000068.1:34333-36263 GCA_002409365.1 Anaerolineaceae bacterium UBA5224
CACCTCTACCAGGAAATCGTGCCGGTCTCACCACTGGTTGTCAGCCGCCTAAGCCCCATGGATTTCATTGATACCATCGTGCGTAATCCGGTACCTCTGATAAGCGTTCCCGCCTTGGTTTTCACTGAACTGCAATTGGGTGAGTTGGCAGATGACCCAGAAATGGGCTTGATGGAAAACCTGCCATACAGCAATCATGACCATTTGCGCCAGTGTTTGTCGGATGTGAAAACAAAATACGCAGCCACAAAAATGGTCGACCGCAGCAGTTCTCCAAATGTGCAATATCGAACGATTAAGAACGGATTTTTCGTGGGCAATAAAAAACAACTGAGCTATTTCCCCATGCCCAGCCAGGAAGAAATCCGTACCAATAACTATCGCTGGTTCAGATCAGCAAATATGTAGATTAAGATGGAAGCAGAGAAAATTATATGAATTACACCAATTGGATTTATCTGGCAATTGCCGCGGGTATCATTTCCATGGCAACTGCACTCATTCTCTATTTTTGGGTTATTAAACAAGACCCGGGCACCGAACGTGCCCAGGAAGTGGCATCCTGGATCAAGGAAGGTTCAAAGGCATATCTCAACAAGCTTTACCGGGCTTTGGGAATATTGGCACTTATAATCGCCACTATTATCGCGGTGGTCTTCAGCATTCAACCTGAAACTGCCAGCGGTGGTGCTGTGACTGTCCATTTTAGAGAAGGCCTCGTCATGGCACTGACTTTTATCAGCGGTGCGGTCAGTTCGGCCATCGCTGGCTATCTGGGCATGCGCGTAGCAGTGGAAGCGAATGTGCGCACTGCAACTGCAGCTAATTTCAGTCTTTCCCGCGCTTTCAAACTTTCATTTAATGCCGGGGCAGTGCTTGGGCTTGCCATGGTGGGTATGGCAATCATCGGCATGGGCCTCATTTATCTCTGGACCGGGTCAGCGGAAGCTGTTCTTGGGTTTAGTTTCGGCGCATCTACTCTGGCGCTGCTGGCTAAAGCTGGCGGCGGGATTTACACCAAGACGGCTGATATAGCGGCTGATCTGGTTGGAAAAATCGAGGTAGGTATCCCGGAAGATGACCCCCGCAACCCTGCTGTTGTCGCTGATAACGTCGGTGATAATGTTGGTGACGTGGCAGGCATGGGTGCAGATATTTTTGACAGTTACGTTGCCAGCTCAGTGGCAGTGATGCTGCTGGGTGCTTCGATGGGTTTAAGCCAGGCTGAACATGCCAAATACACGATTATTCCTCTGGTTTTGTGTATGCTTGGGATTGTGGCCTCCCTGATCGGGATTTCACTGGTTCGGGTGAAAGAAGGTCAGGAACCTGGTCCAGCCTTGAACCGGGGGACGATCATTACTTGTATTATTTTTGCTATTTTCCTTTATGTCTTTGTGATCGCCACGGGCGTTAACCTTGGTATTTTCTGGGCTGCCCTGACTGGTCTTCTTACAGGGGTGATCATCGGGTTTACTTCTGATTACTTCACCAATGATTATTTCAAGCCAGTCAAAGAGACAGCCCGCGTTTCCACCTCGGGCTCTGCCATAAATATCATCACTGGTTTCAGCTATGGTTTGATCTCAATCGTTCCGTCAGTGATCGGGGTTGCAGCAGCAACTTTAATTTCCTATTATGTTGCTGAACATTTCGGTTTGAGCGGGATTTATGGTATTGGAATCAGTGCAGTCGGAATGCTCTCGATCAGCGGAATGATCGTCTCTGCGGATGCTTACGGTCCGATTGTTGACAACGCCCGCGGAATTGCTGAGATGGCAGGGATGGACCACGAAGTGATCGTGCGTGCTGATGAATTGGATTCAGCCGGAAACACTGCCAAAGCGATCACAAAAGGTTTTTCCATCAGTGCAGCTGCTCTGACAGTTATCGCACTCTTTGCCGCTTATGCCGAGGTGATCCAGGCTGC
>DHUW01000068.1:36495-37453 GCA_002409365.1 Anaerolineaceae bacterium UBA5224
GGTGCAATGACTCCACCATTATTCAGCGCTTTATTAATGCTGGCTGTTACTCACAACGCCTTTGATATGATCGAGGAAACCAGGCGGCAATTCCGCGAACAGCCTGGCATTCTGGCAGGTACGCACAAGCCCGATTACGCCCGGTTGGTAAGTCTGGCTTCGGAAGGTGCGCTCTCTGCGCTGGTTCTGCCAGCCTTCCTGGCGGTTGGGCTGCCATTGCTGGTCGGTTTTCTCCTTGGACCAAATGCGTTGGGTGGCTTCCTGGGAGGTGCAATTTTCACGGGTGTTATTTTTGCCCTGTTTATGAGCAATGCCGGTGGTTTGTGGGATAACGCCAAGAAATTCATTGAGACAGGTAAATTTGGTGGCCCTGGATCGGATGCGCATAAGGCGGCTGTAGTCGGTGATACGGTTGGCGATCCGTTCAAGGATACAGCTGGACCCTCGATCAATACTTTGATCACGGTGATGAGCCTGGTCTCTTCCCTCTTTGCCCCTCTCATCGCGGTATTCCATCTATTCGGATAACTTAACAACTTCATTCAAATCTGCCTGTATACTCTACAGGCAGATTTTATTAACTACTACAGGTAGAATTTCAGTGAAGGTGGCAGATTGAGTAAAGTTAAACTAGATACTTATCGTGATTTGAACATTCCGGGAATGTTACCTAGACGGGTAGATGTTTGGCTGCCTGAGGGCTACCATGAAAACCCCGAACAGCGCTACCCGGTCCTCTACATGCAGGATGGTCAGATGGTGTTTGATCATCCCAAGCTAATTGGCGGTGGTTGGAAAGTAAACCAGGCAATAACACGACTGGCTGAAGAAGAAAAAATTTCCCCTCCGATTGTAGTCGCTGTTCCCAGCACCATTGACCGCTTGTGGGAATATCTGCCTGCAAAGGCTCTTGACTATCCAGGAGGTTCTGCGGCGTTTGAATCTGGATCCGTCACTA
>DHUW01000037.1:0-228 GCA_002409365.1 Anaerolineaceae bacterium UBA5224
CGCCTGCATCGCCTGGCAGGCGCATTCCTGGCTCCTAAAATAGACTATGCGAAATGGCTTGATATTTTTAAAAGCATACCGCGTGCTGATCACGCGCAGTTCAAAGAAACCAGTCTTCGCCTGATGAAACTGCACGCCTCCACCCAGGAGCGTTTGCCTTTCCTCGAAAATTTCTACTTTGAGTGTCTGGAAGCAATCGCACCCGTTAGTTCAGTGCTGGATCTGGCT
>DHUW01000037.1:476-22347 GCA_002409365.1 Anaerolineaceae bacterium UBA5224
CAGGGTTTCCTGACCCTGACCGGGCAGAATGGAAGTGCTTTCACCTGCAATCTTCTGCATAGTATTCCCCAACAAAAAGTGCAGGTTGCCTTTTTATTAAAACTTCTGCCTATCCTCGACCAGGTCGACCCCAATGCTTCATCAAGCCTTCTCGACCAGGTACAAGCAGATCATCTTCTTATCTCCTACCCATCCAAAAGCCTGGGAGGGCGCTCCAAGGGCATGCAGCAAAACTACGCCGCCCATTTTGAGCGCCTTACCTCGGGCAGAAATTTTCAAATCCGCTCGTTTGAATTCCCGAACGAGACTGTCTACCTGCTGAGACGATGAACAAACCCACCGAAACCGAGATCGAGAAGCTGATTGATTCCGTTCAAAATTCGCACAAATACCGCGAACTGGAATTGCCAGTTGAAATGCTGCGCGATTTGATTTGGGTCAACATCCCAGGCTCGAAGAATCTGGCTGAGTTGAAAACCAATTTCCGGAAAGCATTACACAACGTGATCGCGCCTTACCTTGAAAATATCGATTACGCCAAGGAGATTCGTTACCTGCAAGCCAATCCGCTCTCACTTAATGATCCTGAACAATTACGGGACTATTGTTTACAAATGATGGCAAAACACGCCTCTACTAAGGAGAGGATCCCTCACCTTGATGAATTCTTCGATACAATTTTTGAGACTATCGGCACACCAGGCAGCATCCTGGACCTGGCATGTGCCCTGGACCCACTCTGCCTGCCCTGGTTAAGATTGGCACCGGGAGCGTCCTTTAAAGCTTACGATCTCAACGGTCCTCGGATACGTTATCTTCAGACATTCTTCGCCCAGGTTTATCCGGCATACCAGGCAATTCAGCAGGATATCCTCTTGCATCCTCCTGTTGAACCGGCCGATTGCGCTTTTTTCTTTAAAGAAGCCCATCGCCTGGAAAAAAGACAACCTGGCTCAACCCGTATTTTGCTGGATGCGCTCCATGTCAAAACCATGGTCCTCAGTCTGCCTGCCATGGATTTGAAAGGTCATCATTCCCTTGAAGACTATCACCGCCACCTGGTGGACAAAACCCTGGAAGGCACAATTTGGCAGCAGGAAGTCCACCTGGTAGGCAACGAATTGCTCTTTTTTATTCATAAGGAACCTGTCTCATGAGCCTATTGGACGAGTTCACTGTTGCCCTCCAGCGCTATCAGCCATACCTGGATGAAACTCAATATGCAAATTTGGTTTCAGAATCGGAGCAGATCGCACCTTCAGCGGTGAGATTGAATTTGTTGAAGTTAACCTCACCCCAACCCCATCACCTGACAGAAGAACGAAAGTTGTTCAAGGAAGAGGAGGAAAAGGCTGCCACGGACCGTCTTGACTACCTCACCAGTAAGTATGGCTGGACGATAAAGCCTTTACCTTTCTCAACTAATTCAATTCAAATCCTCGAAGCTGAGACTTCCCCAAGTCAGACCCACGAATTCCTGCTGGGGCAATATTACCTGCAGGATGCCGCCTCGATATTACCTGTCTCCCTTTTAAGCCCTTCCGATAAACCCTTGCTCAAACTGGACATGGCTGCCTCCCCTGGAGGGAAAACTACCCAGATGATCGATGCCTCGCTGGACCGTGACCTTATGATTGCCAACGACTCAGCTGCTTCGCGACTTTCAGCTCTTCGTACGGTGCTGCAAACCTGGGGCACTGCTAATTATGCTATCACGAATTACCCGGGCGAACGCTGGGGCGATTGGTTCCCTGAAACCTTCGACCAGATCCTTTTGGATGCGCCATGCAGCATGCAAAGTTTGAGAACTTCTTCCAGCCATCCCCATCGACCAATCACAGAGGATGAACGCGGTCGTTTAGCCAGCCGGCAGCAAGCCTTGCTTTTTTCTGCAGCCAGGGCATTGAAAATTGGCGGGGAATTGGTTTATTCCACCTGTACGCTCGCCCCAGAAGAAGATGAAGCGGTTGTTTCAGTTTTGCTCGAAACCTACCCTGGCGCATTCCGGGTCGATCCTGTTCCTGCTCAAAAATTCGGAGTGTCAGGTTTGATTCAGTTCGAAGGGCGGATTTATCACCCCGATGTTGTTCATTCACTGCGCATCTGGCCTTTCACCTTCCAGACCAACGGTTTCTTCGCTGTGAAACTAATCAAAAATGCGCCTGTTCCAGGCGAGCCTGTCAGCCCACCATCCAGAGATTTCGCTTCGACTGGCTTCAGCCCCCTCTCCGAAAGGCTTTCCAGGGAGTTGAACGATATTATCCAGGAAACCTATGGCTTGGATTTCAACACTGCTATGGAAGAAATGAACCTTGTGCCTATGCGCAAGGATAATGATATTCAGCTGTTACCCGCGTCTTATCTGCTTCATTTCAAAACACTTCCTTACAATGCGCTCGGCATGCCCTTGGGTCGCTTTATCCGTGATCAGTTCGAAGTCAGTGTTGATTTTGTGCTGCGTTTTGGATCCCTTTTCTCCAGCAGCACCTGGCAGGTCCCGGAATATCTGGTGGACAAGTGGATGAAGGGGTTCGATATTCGCGGTATCGACCCGCCTGGCATAAAACCAGGGACAGTCATTGCCATGCGCGATGAAGAGGGAAACAACCTCGGTGCAGCGAAATATTCCAGCAAGCGCCTGCGAAATTTACTCCCCAACCGGCACATCAGCCATTGATGGCTTTATCTCATCAGGCTGTCGCCCAGATTGCGTAAAATGGCGCTGCCGGCAAGGCAGGCTGTTTCCATTCGTAAGATGCTGTTCCCAAAAGAAATTTGTTGAAAGCCGTACTTTTCTGCCAGGTTGACTTCTTCAGCGCTGAAACCGCCTTCCGGTCCGATCAACAGAACCACCGATCTGTTGCTGCTCCCCATCAGCGGTTCCAGTACATTTGGACCTATCCGCTGCACAATCGCTGTGCCTTCCCAGGCAATCAATTTCACGTCATGAGTGCAGGTATGTTTGAGCATTTCTTCGTAAGAAGAAACCTGCATCAAGGTTGGCAATTTTGCGCGCAGAGATTGTTCACAGGCTTCGCGTGCAATTGCTTCCAGACGATCCTGGCGGGCACGGTTGGTTTTCAGATCTTGCACCAGGGAGCGGGAGGAGATATAAGGGTAAAAATTCGATATGCCGAGTTCGGTCCCCTTCTGCACGATCCACTCAATCTTTTCACGACGTGAAAGGCTGTATGCCAGGTGGAGTTGAATAGCCGGTCCATCCCGACCTGGTTGTTTGTCTACAATATGTCCGGTAACCAGGTTTGCAACTGTTCCATCCAGCTGGACCAGGTATTCCCAACCTGAATTATCGAGCACAATCACAGCGTCTTTTTTTGGGTCAAGCCGTAGTACCTTGCGTATCTGTTTTGACAGGTCCTCAGGAAATGTGACTGCCCCCTCAACAATTTGATCTGGGTTTAAAAAGAATCTTTCCATTTCGTGATTTTACCTGAAATTACAAGGGATGATGTTAAAGTGTTTGATTGCCTATTATACTTGCCCCGACTGCCGTCGCGAACTCGGCGTGTTCAGGAATTAGAAAAGTAAGATTATACAAATTGGAAAAACCATCGAGCACCTTTTTACCCAGTGGCATCAGTGAGAGATTGCCCGTGATCACAATCCTATCAAGTCTCTCCAGCCTTGCAGCCAGTACTGAGGCAGTACCAACCGACTGGAACACCAGGTTCACAATCCCTGCGGCTATGTCCTCCGCCCGGGCTAAATCTTGCAGTTTTCCAAAATTGGACGCTGTTGCATCCGCAGTCAAACCGGGGATTTCTGCCGTGGTGATATCACCGATCGTAAGGTCGACCATGCCCAGATCACCCTGGTTTGCCAGCCCAGATATGGTCTCAAACTCCTCGATATTGAGCATTTTTTCAGCCAAACCCTGCAAGGTGCCTCCACCAACGCCAGAACCAATGATGTGATTAACTTTTTTACCCCTGGCAGCTACGATTGAAGTGCCGGTGCCCATGCTGACGACAATAGCCTCATCAAGGTCTGCCAGGTAAAGTCCACCCAGTCCCACGCAATCGAATTCCGGTACGACCAAGGTCCTGCAGTTAAAAAGGTCTCCATCCAATTGGGATGCCCCTACCCCAGTCGCATGAATTTGGTCTACATCACTCAGGTTTTTGCCAATGACATTCAGAAACTTGCCCAAGCCACCACTGGCGGAGGTGAAGGGATCGCTCGCCTGCACCCGCACAAAACCGATCAACTCTCTCTTGTCGAAACCAACGATTTTGGTCGTAGTCCCACCGATATCCAATCCAACAATCAAACCCATTTTTGCTCCTTATTCGTCATCCTTAAGCTGTGGTCATCTTGAGTTTTCTTTGCATCGCGAAATCACTTCGCAAGATTCCTATAGGTTTTGGGCTCTCAGAATAACAGACCTGAAACTCATTTTAGTATAAAATATGCCTTATGGAATCAAAAATTGAAATTAATAAAGATAAAGACATCCATTTCAAGTATCTGGAGCTCGTGATGGTCGCCTTCACGGTGATCCTGATTTTAAGCAATTTTGCTTCTTCAGCCAAGATCATCGATTGGGGCATCTCTATCGGCAACATCCCCCTGGCTTTCGACGCTGGAACTGTTTTCTTCCCTTTTGCTTACATCTTCGGCGATGTGCTCACTGAAGTTTATGGCTATTCCCGTGCCCGCCGGGTCATCTGGGTCGGTTTCAGCGCTCTAATCTTCACTTTTCTGATGTTCTGGCTCATCAGGGTCCTTCCTGGAGAAACCTCGTGGCAGGCAACTGTAGGTCAGGAAGCTTTTGACTCCGTCCTGGGTGGAATCAGTTTTGGCGGCATCGTCTTAGCCAGTGTTTTAGGTTATCTGATCGGCTCGTTCTCTAATTCGGTGATCATGGCAGTCATGAAAAAATTGACCAACGGCAAGCATTTATGGATGCGCACGATCGGCAGCACGATTATTGGCGAATTCCTCGACTCAGCGATCTTTATTGCCATTGCTTCTGCGACTGGTGTTTTCCGCTGGGAGTTATTCTGGAGTCTGACCCTGACTAATTACATTTTCAAAGTGACGATTGAGGTTGTGTTCACCCCCGCCACCTATTGGTTGACGAAAAGGCTAAAGCGCGCAGAAGGCGTTGATGTCTATTCGGATCTTAAAGATCTGACTCCACTTTCGTTTTAGGCTCTTTCCGCAGACCTTCTATACTGACCACATACTCTCCACGGATCTTTTCAGTGGAGAGTTTTTCAATGATTTCAGATAGCCTTCCCCGGTAATGAGTCTCAAACTTTTTGGTGAGATCGTTGGCAACCACTGCATTTCGATCACCTAAAACCTCCAGGCAATTGTTCAGGAATGCGAGTAAACGATAAGGACTTTCGTAAAACACAAGCGTATGCGGCGATTCAGCTTCCATGGCAATGAACCGTTTTCGCGGTCCTTCTTTGTTTGGCGGGAAACCTTTAAAAGTGAAGGAGTGTAAAGGGAGGTCTGCCAGGGTGAGTGCGGTGATAACCGCCGAAGGACCCGGAATGGACTGCACTTCGATTCCTGCCTGCAAGGCTTCGTGTGTCAGCAGGTATCCCGGATCGGAGATACCCGGTGTGCCCGCATCGGTCACCAGTGCGATTGTCTCGCCTTTTTCCAACCGCTCCAACAGTTTGGGAACTACTTTTCTTTCGTTATAGTTGTTCAAAGCGGTTTGCGGTTTGGAGATTTCGTAATGCTTGAGAAGTACACTGGTTTTCCGGGAGTCTTCACTGGCGATCAGGTCTGCACTCTTTAAGATTTCGACTGCCCGGAAAGTCATATCGCCTAAATTGCCAATGGGGGTTGCTACAAGGTAAAGCATCTGGTTTCTCCTTGGCTCAATTATACGTTAGTCCCCAGTCACTACGAGGTACTTTGCTATGGAAAACCGGGTAACTGCGAGACCCTTTTACCATCAGACATTTTATGAACCGGTTATCAGTTGTTTGGCAAAGGGTTGTGGCAGTCTGCGTTAAAGCGAGTCGGGTTACGCATAAGTCGAGCATTGATAAGCCTTACTGGGACCATCAAAACACCGATTTCAGTATCACTACTCTTAACTTGAGCCCGTTATACCTAACCCTTTTGCACGATGACTACGTGATAGAATTTCGTAAACTACGAAGAAGGTTTACAAAATGGAAAGAACCGTCCCCATCCGCTCATCTGAAGAAATCGATCTCTACCTCCGCACGATCTACTCCTTGCTGCGTTCTACCAACGAGGTCAATATCCGCACGCTGGAAGGTGTCCACGCAAGCACAAATTCATCATTGCATATGAACGCCCTCAGCGAGCAGCCGGACACTTCTGCCCTCATCTACACCCTTCTGCGCCTGCCCTCTGTTATTACAAAAGTTAAAAAAGTCATTTTAGGACAATCGCTCAGCAATTTTACAGATTATGGCTATGAGAATATTGAAACCTGGCAGGAAGTGTCTGCCAAAGCCCGTCGCAGAAAATGTTTTTATGATGAAAAGGAAACCTTAGCATGCTATATCGCTTCCCGGTCAGATATTGATGATGTTGTCCCCTGCCTGACTGCCCTTCAAATTGAATGGAATAAGCTCCACTTTTTTCTCAATATGATGAATTATGGACTTCTCGAGGAAGCCCTTCCATCAAATCCAGAAGCTTTCCGACAGCTTGGAGACCATTTGCATCTTTCCGAAGACGACCTTGCCCGCCTGTATACTGTTTTAGGGGATCAGTTCACCGAAACATTGAAAATATTCAGATCGCGACGGGCTGATTTTACGATCCAACTGCTCAGTGGTTCCTTGAACGATTATCGCCGGGCAACGGTAAATTGGTGGAACAACATCGAAGATCAAACCCTCCACCTGAAAGACCGTCCGGTCTATTTCGTCTCCTCCAACACCCACAGCCTGACTAACATTCTTTCCGGTTATGCCCTGGGGAAAAAAGAAGAACTCCTTCATTACATTCACGAACATGAACCAGCATTGAAGGCAGAATGGGATGAGATAAATCGTCAGGAAACCCAATCGAACCCGGAGAATTTTTACTATTATGCAATGAAAAAGTACTTGGGCACAGAAGCCGGCATACCTTTGGTCAAGGATCAGTTTCAATTTGAAAAAAATCGGGGCATCAACCGCATCCCGAGCAGACATTCCTTCGATGTTGAGGTCGATATCATCGAACTTAACAAACTGGATCCCTGCACGATTGATCCGCGGCTCATACCAAATTGTGGTGAGGGTGCCCTGGAATTCCTGGCAAAAAGTGATGCTGTCATCCTCAATATTGACTATCCGCTCGGGTATGCCGCTTATAACCTGCTCACGAAAACTGCTGAAAGCGTTTCCGAGATCCTCGGTATCTATATCATGGGCAAGGCTGCCAGCCTGAATGGCGTACGCGGCGATGTGATCATCCCGGAAGTCGTTTACGATGAACACTCTCAAAACACCTACATTTTTTCCAACACTATCACCGCCAAAGATGTGGCACCTCATCTGAATTTCGGAACAGTGCTTGATAACCAGAAATCAGTCACGGTCATGGGAACTTTTCTACAGAACAAGAACATCATGGATGTGATCTACCGGGAGGGCTACACCGATATCGAGATGGAAGCGGGACCTTACCTCTCGGCAGTCTACGAGCTCTCCCGTCCTCAGCGATATCCGATCAACCAGATTGTCAACCTGAACAAACTTTCCTTCGATTTGGGGATCATGCACTATGTTTCTGACACACCCTATACCAAGGGCAAAAATCTGGGCGCTGGTGCCATGTCATATTTTGGCATGGATTCTACCTACGCAGTATCTGTCACTATCCTGAAACGAATTATTAAATTGGAAAGAGAAAGAATTAGTTCAAAGTAACTTAGCAAGTACAAGTCCAGTTTTTTAATTGTTGACTCTCAACTTTACTCAGATTAATTAAAATAAAAGCAGGGAGTGGTACCAGACCATTCCCTGCTTTTATTTGCATATTTTTTCTGTTTATTTCTTCAATCGCTCGCGTAACTTTTCAACGGTGCCTTGATATCCAGCCAACTTTTCGCGTTCTGCGTCAACCACTTTCGCAGGCGCTTTTTGGGCAAAAGGCGATGAAAGCAGCTTTTCCAACCTCTCAATCTGGCTTTCTGCTTCTGTTAATTCTTTTTCCATTCGTTCGCGGTCAGCCTCGCTGTCTCCTTCAAGGTTGAGATAGATCTCAATATCCTCCACAACCAGGGCTGTCAGCTTTCCTTTATCGAGCCAGGTATCGATGATTAATACGCCATCTTCCTTCAAACCTGCCAGGTCGATTAACAGATTTTTTTGTTTACGGAGGAAATCCGCCCTGGCATTCTGGCTGATAAACACAGCTTCAAGTTGTTTATTTTGATCAACCTTATATTCGGATCTCAAGTTACGAATGGCTCGGACAATGCTCTGCATTAGCTCAAAATCCTTGATCGCACCATCTTCCCAACCCTCTTCAGCCATCCGTTCCGGCCAGCGGGCAACGATCAGGTGCTCTTCCCATTTCTTATCAGAGTTAAAGATGAACTGGTTACTCTCACAAGCTTCTTTCAGGTAACCATAAAGCGCTTCTGTCACGTAAGGAGTGAAAGGATGCAGCAATCGCAGCATCAGACCAAGGACATCCGCCAGGATGATCGCGGTATATGCTGCCCGATCTCCGCCTTCTGCTAATTGCCGCTTGGAAGCTTCCAAATACCAATCCGCAAAATCGTTCCACAAAAATTCATACACCTGTCTGCCAGCTTCACCAATCTGATAAGTTTCAAACAGGTTGTTCACATTATTTACCGTCTGCTTGGTGCGTGCCCAGATCCAGGAATCAGCCAGGGTCCATTTCGGTTCTTCGGCGATTGGTTCGCTGATACCATTGACAGCGTTGATCACAAACCTGCCAATGTTCCAGACTTTGTTGGCAAAATTCCGATTCGCTTCAACCTTTTTCACGCCCACATTCTGGTCATTACCCGGGCTTGACCCCACGACCAAGGAAAACCTGAGAGCATCCGTGCCGAATTCGTTCATGAGTACCAACGGGTCGATCACGTTGTTTTTGGTCTTGCTCATTTTCTGACCCTTATCATCACGCACCATACCATGCAGATAGACTGTATGGAAAGGAACCTTTCCAGTGAAATAGAGCCCGTCCATTACCATCCGAGCAACCCAGAAAAAGATGATATCGTACCCAGTTTCCATTACGCTGGTCGGGTAAAAGTAGTTGAAATCAGGTGTTTTTTCCGGCCAACCAAACACCGAGAAAGGCCACAAACCGGAAGAAAACCAGGTGTCCAGCACATCCGGATCCTGCACCAGGTTGTGCGAATGGCATTTCGGACATTCAGTCGGATCCTCGCGTGAAACAATTACCTCGTGGCAATCCTGGCAATACCATACCGGTATGCGGTGTCCCCACCACAATTGCCGGCTGATGCACCAATCCTGGATGTTATCCATCCAGTTCAGAAAAACCTTGGTAAAGCGTTCTGGCACGAAGGTGATTTCGCCTGCACGCACCGATTCAGCAGCTTTTTCAGCCAAGCTGTCCATTTTCACAAACCATTGGGTGGAGACAAGTGGTTCAACAATTTCACCACCGCGTTGTGTTCGTGGCACGTTCATCAGGTAAGGTTCTTCTTTGATCACCAAACCGGCTGCTTCCATGTCAGCCCAGATTGCTTTGCGGGCTTTGAAGCGTTCCATGCCAGCATATGGACCAGCGTTTTCGTTGAGCGTGGCATTTTTGTTCATGATATTGATCAAATCCAGGTGGTGCCGCTGACCGATTTCATAGTCGTGCGGGTCGTGCCCTGGGGTGATCTTTAATGCACCCGTGCCAAATTCCTTCGAGACATAATCGTCAGCAATCACCGGGATTTTTCGTCCTAAGATCGGCACAAGCACTTCTTTACCGACGAACTTGCGATAACGCTCGTCATCCGGGTGCACCGCCACACCACTGTCGCCGGGGATGGTTTCTGGTCGTGTGGTAGCAACGGGCAGGTATTCGCCGGTGCCATCCGCCAACATGTACTTAAAGTAATACAGCTTACCTTGCTCTTCAGAATATTCCACTTCCAGGTCTGAGACCGCTGTTTGCAATCCGGGTGACCAGTTGATCATGCGCGGACCCTGGTAGATCAGTCCATTTTCATACAGCCGAACAAAAGCTTCCCGTACTGCCCGTGATAATCCCTCATCCAAGGTAAACCGTTCACGATCCCAATCAGCCGAAGCCCCCATTCTCCGCAGTTGGTGGATGATCTCACCACCATACTTCTTTTTCCACTGCCAGACCCGCTCTTCAAAAGCTTCACGACCGATCGCTTCACGAGTTGTTCCTTCCTTGCGTAATTGGTTTTCAACCTGCAATTGGGTAGCGATACCAGCATGGTCAGTTCCCGGCACCCACAAGGTCGGCTCACCCTTCATACGGTGATAACGGATCATGATATCTTCCGTGGTTACAAACAGCGGGTGACCCAGGTGCAGTGCGCCGGTCACATTTGGCGGAGGAATAACAATGACAAAAGGCTCAATGCTTGGGTCATGTCCGGGCAGATTGGGGTCATTGGTAGGTTTGAAATAACCCTTCTCTTCCCAAACCCGGTAGATATTCTCTTCATACTCTTTAAAATCGTACACCTTCGGCAGTTCAGTCATTATTACCTCTCTTTAGTTAAAAAAACTTTCGCTCTATAAGAGGGCGAAAGTTACTTCCGTGGTACCACCTCAATTCGTTCCAAAAAGAACGCACTTGATTGGAGCTTTAACGGGCTATCCCGGGAAGGTCTAATCTCTTTCGATTTCTTCTTCCAACTATGCCGGCGACTTCAATTTGTGGTTACCTTGGGCTTCTCAGCAACTGCCCTTTTCTGTCTGTATCTGCAAACTTACTACTCCGTATGCATTATTTTACATCAGATTTTCCACAAAAAAGCCGAATATACAAAGTAGGTTGCCATTTGCCAGAATGAAATGGAATCGATAGACGTATGAAAAGGATTTATTGCCAATTAACAATTGTGAGAGACCATGGAAGGTCAGCCTTTCAAGGATAAGGTCCATCACAAAAGCATCGTACTAACCTTCCTGTCCAGTTCGGATACTTTAACAAAAAAACCCCTTCTTCCGAAGGGGTATCAAAGTCTTTTATCGATCCATTGTTATGACCTGGTCATCCCAGCGGTGCCAGCCATCAAACTTCTCATGACAAATTTTTCGGCCTTCTCCCGGGCAGTTCAAGCCTATCAGCTCCAGGTCGGCATCCACCATGATCCGTACCAGTTCATGGAATTTCACCTTCGGGGTCCAGTTGAGCTCCTCATTAGCCTTGCTTGGGTCTGCCAGCAAATAGTCGACCTCAGTCGGGCGGAAATAGCGTGGGTCAATCTCGACGTACTTTCTCCAGTCAAGGTCAACATAACCAAACGCTTCATCCAAAAAGTCACGCACAGAATGGGATTCTCCGGTGCCAAGCACATAATTCGTTGGGTTTTCTTGTTGCAGCAGTTTATGCATCGCTTCCACGAATTCTGGTGCATATCCCCAGTCACGCTTGGAATCAAGGTTGCCCAAAAAGAGCTTATCCTGTTTCTTTGCCAGTATCGCAGCCACAGCCCTTGTGATCTTGCGGGTTACAAAGGTTTCGCCGCGGCGGGGGCTCTCGTGGTTGAACAGAATCCCATTGACGGTATACATGCCATAACCATCACGATAATTCTCTACCATCCAGTAAGCGTACAGTTTTGCCACTGCATAAGGGCTTTGCGGGTGGAAGGGCGTTTTTTCGTTCTGGGGAGGTGTGGCTGAACCGAACAATTCACTGGTGGACGCCTGGTAAAACCGGGTACCCTTGCCGAGTCGCCTCACAGCCTCGAGCATTCGAGTGGTGCCCAGACCGGTCACATCGCCGGTATATTCAGGCATATCAAACGAAACGCGCACATGGCTCTGGGCAGCCAGATGGTAAATTTCGTCAGGTTTGGTGTCGTAGATCACATCGGTCAATACGCCGGTCGCGCCCATATCACCATAATGCAAAAATAGACGGGAAGAACCATTGACTACATGCGGGTCACGATAGAGATGGTCGATCCTCTTCGTGTTAAAAGTACTGGCTCGGCGGATGATTCCATGCACCTCGTAGCCCAGGCTGAGCAGGTATTCTGCCAGGTACGAACCGTCTTGTCCGGTAATTCCCGTAATAATTGCTTTTTTCACTACACACCTCAAATATTCAAATATGACAAAAAGATAGTATACCTCAATCCTCAGGGCATTTGCTGGGTTATAATTTTAAGTCCAGTAAAACTATCCTTAAAAAAATATGGAGAGAAAATGAAACATTTCCGTAATATCTTCCTCGTTGCCATGATATCTTTACTTGCATTGTCTTCCTGCCTGACAGCCGTCACAGAGGAACCAATGCAGGATGTTGTTGAAGAAGTGAATCTTTTGATCTGGGATCAATTCTATCGGCCTGAAGAAAGTGCAGTAATCGATATCCTCAACCGCGAGTTCGAAGCAAGCCATCCAGGTGTAAAAATCGAACGCGAAGTAAAAGTTCTGGATGATTTGAAATTGACCGTGAAATTAGCCCTCTCTGAGGCTGATGGTCCAGATGTCTCACAGGTCAACCAGGGTCGAAGTGATATGGGCGAATTGGTCAAGGCTGACCTGCTGCTTCCGCTCAACGATTATTCCACGAAGTTTGAATGGGCAACCGTCTTCTCCACTAGTGTTGCTAGTCGCAATAGTTTCACACCCGATGGTAAAACATTCGGTCAGGGCAACCTCTATGGCGTCAGTCCCACTGCTGAAGTTGTAGGCGTTTTCTATAATAAAGGTATCTTTGCTGACAATGATTGGACGGTTCCGACCACATTCGAAGAATTCGAGACCTTACTGGCAGAAATCAAAGCTGCTGACGTTACTCCCATTTCGTTCGGTTCATTGGACGGATGGAATGCAATCCACGAATACAGTGCTATCCAGCATCTTTTAGTCAGCCAGGATTACATCAACGACCTGACCTATGGCGTGAACAATGTCTCATTTGACACCGCTGAGAATCGCGATGCTGCCCAGATACTTGTTGACTGGGCTGAAGCCGGTTATTTCACTGAAGGTTTCGCTGGCATCGGTTACGATGACAGCAATAACAATTTCAAAGCTGGAGAAGGCGCTATGACCATTACAGGTTCTTGGTTTGCCCCGGAATTGATGACCGGCACAGACCAGGAATTTGGTTTCTTCCTCCTGCCTGGCTTTAGCGGAAAACCAACTATGGCAATTGGTGGTGTCGGAGTGCCTTATTCCATCCGTAAAACCACCGAAAATCCGGATCTGGCAGCAGAATATCTGAATTGGATGATCAGTCCTCGCGCGGCAGAACTCTGGGCTGTCGCGGGTATGCTTCCGGCAATGTCTCTTCCAGAAGAGAGCGATGTCAAGGTTGAAACCGATAATCTGTTCGGAGATACACTTTTCGCCTGGGAAACAATCAACAAAAACAACGCTGTCGGTCATTACATCGACTGGGCAACTCCCACGTTCTATGACACTCTTGTTGCCGAATTACAGAAACTGCTCGGAGGCGTTTCAACACCGGCTGATTTCACCGCCGCTGTAGAAGTCGATTACGCTAAATTCCTATCGGAACAGGGTGAGTAATTTCAATCACAACAAGCCGGCTCCCAAAAAGAACCGGCTTGTTTTTCCATAATGAAACCACAAACCCATCGAAGACCCGGAGAAAGTCGCTGGAAAGGTTATCTTTACCTCATCCCTGCTTTTGCGGTCTATTTGTTTTTTACCCTGATTCCCATTCTTGAGACTGTTCGAAGCAGCTTCTATGACTGGGGTGCTCTGGGCAAATCAAATACCTGGGTCGGTCTGGAAAATTACCTCAGCCTGCTCAACGATTCAACCTTTCTTAAGGCATTCTCAAACAACCTGGTTTTCATCATTTTTTACAGCTTCATCCCAATTTTGCTGGGGCTCTTCCTGGCATCCCTTCTGGGACGTTTTCCAATTCCCGGGTTTACCTTTTTTCGAACTGTGCTTTTCCTTCCCCAGGTGATCAGCATGGTCGTAGTAGGTGTCATTTGGCGCTGGATGTTCCATCCAACCACGGGTCCAGTCAATTTATTTCTTGGAGCGATCGGACTGGAGCGACTTCAGCAAGCCTGGCTGGGAAGTTTCAAATGGGCATTGCCAGCAGTCGGATCGGTAGGCTCCTGGGTGCAATACGGGTTTTGCATGGTCTTATTCCTGGCAGGCATGCAGCGCATTTCCGAGGAATATTACGAAGCATCCAGCCTGGATGGGGCTAACGGTTTGCAGCAATTTTTCTTTATCACCATTCCGGAACTTAAATCTGAAATAGGCGTTGCTCTGATAACCACCATAATCGCCGCCCTCAGAGTCTTCGACCTGGTCTACGCTACCACGCGAGGAGGTCCAGGGGAAAGTACCCTGGTCACTGGGTTCTTGATCTATCGCACAGCTATCCTCAACAATGAAATTGGTTATGGTGCAGCCGTGGCAACTGTATTAACCATCGTGATCCTCAGCCTCTCGCTCCTCATCAGAAGGCTGATGACTGAAAGCACTGATGAGGAAGCATGACCCTGCAATCGCGTAACCTTATTCCTCGCTATCTGGTCGTATTACTTTTTATGCTGATCGTGCTAATTCCTATTTGGGGGGCTTTGATGAGCGCCTTCAAATCGAATACTGAAATAGCTTCCTCACCTTTTAGCCTGCCCCAAACATGGACATTGGATAACTTTCGCGAGGCATGGACAGTAGGTAAATTCAGTATTTTCTTCAAAAACAGCGTCATTGTTACTACGATTGTCGTGATTGCCAGCGTCTTTCTCTCGACCCTCAGCGGTTATGCTTTTGGTCAGTTGCCTTTGCCTGGAAAGGCGATCCTTTTTCCTCTGATGCTGGTCGGGTATATGGTGCCATTCGAAGCTGTGGTCATCCCACTTTACAACTGGATGGGATTGCTTGGCTTGCGAAACACATATTGGGCGCTCATTTTGCCTCAAATTGGATTGAGTGTTTCCTTTGGGACGCTCTGGATGTCCACATTTTTCGAAAATGCCCCCCGCGAATTGGTGGACGCTGCCACGATCGATGGCTGCAACCGATGGCAGACCCTCTGGCAAATCCTTTGGCCTTTGGCAAGACCCGCAACAACAACGCTGATCGTCCTGATTTTCATGTGGACCTGGAACGAATTCTTGCTTGCACTCGTAATGGTGCAGACAGAAGCCATGCGTACCCTGCCCGTTGGTCTCGCATTTTTCCAGGGCAAATACACATCCAACCTTTCGTTGATGGCCGCTGGTGCGATCATCGTCGCTCTGCCAACGGTTTTGATTTACATCATTTTCCAGCGCTTTTTCATTCGCGGCATGCTTGGCGGTGCGATTAAGGGATAACCTACCGCTTCTGCCTGCGTCTGCACGAAACAGGCATTGTCCGTTCCCAGCTCCCTGCTCCCTGCACTCTGACCCCTCCTATTAACAATCCATAAAACCCTCTACCACCTCTATACATACCTTTGTAATCCTCTCGTTCGTTCTCTATAATCCATACTACAAACACTATTAGTAGAGTGGAGCATCATGTCAGATAACATACCTGAATTGCCCTTAACAAATGAACAACTGATCAGCGATTACCGCCTGAGTTATCGATCGCGCCAGGCATCTGTAATAGGGCGGCGCGAAGTGCTCACCGGCAAAGCCAAGTTTGGTATTTTCGGCGACGGAAAAGAGATCGTCCAGATCATGCTCGCCCACCATTTCCAGAAAGGAGACTGGCGCGACGGATACTACCGCGACCAGACCTGGATGATGGCTCTTGATTTACTCAATCTCGAACAATTTTTCGCTCAACTCTATGCGCATGCCGATCCTAAATTCGACCCTCACTCTGGCGGGCGCAACATGAACGGGCACTTCGCCTCGCAACTCATTGACGAAAATGGAGACTGGCTCAGCCAGAGCGACCGCTACAATTCTTCTGCCGATGCTGCCCCCACTGCCAGTCAAATGCCCCGGTCTGTCGGTCTGGCTTACGCTTCCGTGCTTTATCGGGAAATCGAAGAACTCAAACAATTTGATAAATTCAGTAACAATGGCAACGAAATTGCTTGGGTTTCGATCGGCAACGCTTCCACCGCTGAAGGTCCCTTCTGGGAGGCTGTGAACGCCATCGGTGTGCTTAAAGCCCCTGCGATTATCAGCATTTACGATGACGGCTACGGTATTTCCGTGCCAAACGAATTCCAGATGGTCAAAGAAAGCATCTCAGCCATCCTGGAAGGCTTTCAGCGCATCCAATGTCCGGCTGATGAATGTGACCGGGGTTACGATATCTACACTGTCGAAGCCTGGAACTTCCCTGCCCTGTGGAATGCTTTTTCCCAGGCTGAAAAGACCGCCCGCGAACATCATATCCCTTCCGTGATCCATATTTGTGATCTAACCCAACCGCTCGGACACTCCACTTCTGGCTCACAGGAACGCTATAAATCCAAAGAACGCCTGGCGTGGGAAGCTGAATTTGACAATCTCAAGAAATTCAGGCAATACCTGGTGGATCACAATGTCGCCACCGACGAACAATTCGACCAATGGGAACGAGAAGACAAACAGACTGTGGAGCAAGCCCGCAAAACCGCCTGGGAAGCTTTCCAGAACCCGATCAAAGAAACCCGGCAGCAAGCCAGTGATCTGATCAAGGAGCTTGCCCACAGTAAAGGCAGCCACACAGTTGAGTTAAACGAAATCGAACAAAAGTTGATGAGCATCCAGGACCCGATCAACAAAGATATCGCAGAGGCAGTTCATCAAGCTCTGGTTTCCACTGCCGATATTGACAACGAACATTTCGTGAAATTGTTCAATTGGAATAAGCAGCTCGAGGAAAGCAAGCTGGCGTATTACGATAAATTCCTCCTTTCTGATTCAAAGCATTCGCCTCTGCTGGAAAAAGGGGTCCCAGCTCAATTCAGCGAAAATTCGCCCATGGTCATGGGTTTTGAGGTGATCAACAAAGCTTTTGATGCAATGCTCGCTCGCGAACCACGCATGATCGCCTTTGGGGAAGATGTTGGCAGCCTGGGTGATGTCAACCAGGGCTTCCGGGGTATGCAGGCCAAATATGGCTCACTGCGCGTGACCGATACCGGCATCCGCGAAGCAACCATTCTCGGTCAGGGCATTGGGTTGGCACTGCGCGGTCTGCGGCCGATCGCTGAGATCCAATATCTCGATTACCTGCTTTACGCCCTGCAGATCATGGCGGATGACCTTTCCAACCTGCGCTGGCGCACTGCTGGCCGGCAGCAGGCTCCGCTGATCGTACGCACACGTGGTCATCGTCTGGAAGGCATCTTCCACTCAGGCTCCCCCATGGCAGGCATAATCAATCTGGTTCGCGGTATGCATGTTTTGGTACCCCGCAACCTGACCCAGGCGGCTGGCTTTTACAACACTCTCATAGAAGGTGATGACCCTGCCCTGGTTATCGAAGTACTCAACGGTTACCGCTTTAAAGAACGCATGCCCGATAATATCGCCGAGTTCAAACTGCCATTGGGAGTCCCTGAGATTATGAGAGAAGGCACCGACATTACCCTGGTCACCTATGGTGCTCTCGTTCGCATCGCAGAAACCGCGGTGGAAATGCTGGGAAAAATTGGTATCAATGTCGAACTGATCGACGTTCAGTCACTTCTGCCTTTTGATCGCTTTGGCATGATCGGAGAATCGATCAAAAAGACTTCCCGGGTCTTGTTCCTGGACGAAGATGTACCTGGCGGCACCAGTGCCTACATGCTCGATCGGGTGGTGAACGGTCAGAAAGCCTGGCAGTGGCTCGACTCGGCCCCACAAACCCTTTCAGCTGCCGCCCATCGTCCCGCCTATGGTACCGATGGCGATTATTACAGCAAACCGAATGCAGAATCAATTTTTGACAAAGTTTATGAGATCATGCACGAGAGCAATCCCAAACGCTTCCCCATGGTCGGACAAGGAGATTAATATGGCAACCAAACTGATTGCACCCAGAACAGGGGAAGGCGTTGAAGAACTGACCATTACGAATTGGCTCAAAAATGTAGGCGACAAAGTCGAGGAGATGGAATCGATCCTGGAAATAGAGACTGATAAGGTGGTTACAGAATTCCCCAGCCCGGTGGCAGGCACCTTGTTGCGCATCGATGTGCCGGCAGGCAGTACAGTCAAAGTCGGTGAAAGCATGGGGTTGGTCGGTGATCCGAATGAATCCCTGGAAGAAGGAAAGCCATCAGCTCCCGCCGAAGAAAAAGCGTCTGCCCCTGCAGAAAAGCAGTCGGCAGAAACCGCAGAAGGACTTGAAGCAGCCTCATCCGAGGCCGTCAAATCCGCAGCTGAACAAGCTGAAGTCAAAAAGGAACCTATCCCGTCCGAACCAGAAAAGCCGGAGACGTCTGGAGAAAAATCTGCTTTCATATCACCCCTGGTTAGAAAAATGCTGGAGGATAACAAACTTGAACCTGAACAGCTAACCGGAACAGGTGCTGGGGGACGCATCACCAAGCAGGACGTTGAAGCCTATCTTGCCAGACCAAGGGAAGAATCGAAAAAAACTCCTGAGCCTGTTACCGAAGAAAAGGTGAAACCTCAACCGGCAGTCAAACCGGCAGCAATTCCGGCAGACATGCCCGGGCAATTGATCCCGCACACTTCCACTCGCAGGCAGATTGCCACTCATATGGTCGATTCCGTGTTGACCTCACCGAGAGTTTTAACCGTGATGGAAGTTGATATGACCAAAGTGCTGGCGCATCGCAAAGCAAATAAGGAAAAATATGAGCAAGATGGTGTCAACCTTACCCTGACCGCCTATTTTATTGCCGCACTGGCGAAAGCTTTAGGCAAGCACAAAATAGTGAATGCAAGCTGGACCGATGAAGGTATTTTTGCCTACACTGATGTCAACGTTGGCATGGCTGTTGCGCTTGGCGAAGGCGGGCTCATTGTACCGGTCATCAGGCAGGCACAGAATTTGTCTTTGATGGGCATCGCCGCTCAGATCAATGATCTGGCTGAACGCGCCCGTAATAAAAAACTCAAACCCGATGAAGTCAAGGGTGGAACCTTCACGCTCACAAACCACGGCACAGCGGGTTCGCTCTTCGCCATGCCGATCATCAATCAACCTCAGTTGGGTATTTTAGGCACGGGCATGATGCAAAAACGTGCCATCGTAGTTACTGATGAAAACGGAAATGATTCCATAGCCATCCGTCCGATGGTTTACCTTTCGTACGTTTTTGACCATCGTGCTGTCGATGGTGAAAGCGGTGATAACTTCCTGATGGATGTGAAAAAGATCCTGGAGAACTGGTCAGAGTAAAAACCATCTGCACACCCATTTCCCGTTCAGTCTTTCTGTCAGGACAAAAGATGTGGATAAAAAGGGTGGTTGAATATCGCTAAAAGATAAATGGAACATGATTCGCTGATGGTCACCCGCCTGGAGGACCATTTCTTGAAGTTTTGTACTTGGGTTCCATACGTTTCGTTGATCATAAAATAATATTAACATGATTAATTACACCCGGATTTTTTGGGATAAGCCAGTTGGTGCCTTTCACAGCAACCTCTGATAAAATTCACCGCAAAGGAGACTACTATGACACAAAAACATTGGAACAAAGCCCCGGATTTCAAACTGGATCTCAAAAAGAAATATTCCGCCACATTCAAAACCGATAAAGGTGATATCAAAGTGGCGTTATTTGCCCAAAAAGCGCCTAACACCGTCAACAATTTCGTCTTCCTGGCACGTGAAGGCTTTTACAATGACACCATCTTCCACCGCGTGATTCCTGACTTTATGGCTCAGGGCGGTGACCCCACCGGTACTGGCCGCGGTGGTCCCGGTTATTCTTTCCGGGATGAATTTGACCCGTCACTCAAACATGATAAACCGGGCATTCTCTCCATGGCAAATGCTGGACCCAACACCAATGGATCCCAATTCTTCCTGACCCACGTTCCCACCCCATGGTTGGATAACAAACATGCAGTTTTCGGAGAAGTGGTGGAAGGAATGGACGTCTTACTTTCTATACCTGCACGCGATCCAATGTTGTTTGGCTCACCTGCTGTAAAACTTCACACCGTTGAAATAAGCGAAGAATGATGGGAGGAAAGGTGACAGAAATTTCGCTGAATGGTAGTGAGCTAACGATTGAACAGGTTGGTAATGTGGCCAAAAACCCAGAAATTCGCGTTTCAATTGCCCCTGATGCTATTCCCGCCATCAATCGTGCTGCCAAAGCGGTCCAACAATTGATCAGCGAAGGTCGCATCGCCTATGGTATTACTACAGGTTTCGGTGCATTCAAAGACCAACTGATATCCGCTGATGAGGTCGAAAAACTCCAGGAGAACATCATCTTCAGCCATGCTGTTGGGGTCGGTCCGCTTCTGGATGCGCCCACCGTTCGAGCGATGATGCTGATCCGTGCCAATACCCTTGCTAAAGGGCATAGTGGTATCCGCCTTGAGACCCTGCAGTTGCTGCTTGAGCTGCTTAACCGTAATATTCTGCCCATCATTCCCTCCAAAGGTTCGCTTGGCGCCAGCGGCGACCTGGCACCCCTTGCTCACATGGCTCTTCCCCTATTGGGGATCGGACAAGTAGTTGTTGATGGCCAAACGCTTGATGCTAAAGATGCCCTCCAAAAAGCCGGTTTGCAGCCTATAAAACTGGCTGCCAAAGAGGGCCTGGCACTGACCAATGGCACAACCATGATGACTGCCATGGGTGCTCTCCTTGTTGCAGCAGCTGATTCGCTTATGGAAACTGCGAACTGTGCTGGAGCAATGTCGATAGAAGCGCAAAATGGTACCCTGCGTGCTTTTCTGCCCCAGATCCATGCTGCCCGTCCGCAACGTTTCCAGGCAGATACAGCCGCACAGATCCGCGAGCTGCTCAAAGGCAGCCAATTTACCCGCCCGGACAATTCCGCCAACGTCCAGGATGCCTACACCCTGCGCTGCATCCCCCAGGTACACGGTGCTGTGCGCAGCGCTATTCAATATGCCCGCGGTGTTGTAGAAACTGAACTCAATTCGGTCACTGACAATCCGCTGCTCTTCTTTGAGAATGATCAGGTTGATGTGGTTTCTGGTGGCAACTTTCATGGTGAACCGCTTGCATTGGCGCTTGATTTTTTGGCAATTGCCCTGGCAGATCTCGGAAATATGTCTGAACGCCGCATCGCCAAACTGATCGACAACCACACTGAGCATTACCCATCCTTCCTGGCAGCTCATGGGGGTTTGAATTCAGGATTCATGATTTTACAATACACTGCAGCAGCACTTGCTTCTGAAAATAAAACCCTGGCACACCCTGCCAGTCTGGATTCCCTGCCTTCATCCGGTAATGTGGAAGACCATGTCAGTATGGGAGCGAACGCGGCCAATCACTGCGCAATGGTTTTGGATAACGTTACAAACATCATTTCGATCGAACTGATGGCAGCGGCTCAGGCAATCGATTTCAGGTTACTGGATGAAACGAACCTGAACCAAGGTGCAGGGACGTCTGTGGCTATGCGCAAAGTGCGGGAAATTGTGCCCTTCTTCAAAGAAGATGCCTTCTTCCAGCCTTATTTGCTCAAATTGGTCGATTCCGTTCGCTCAGGGAATTTTTGTCAGCTGGTTTAGTTTTTTCGTAGGCCGGGTTGGAGACCGCAACCCGGTTTTTTATTATGTATTGGGCTAGACCCTATCGGATTTTGTAGGAATCAGGCTTGACCC
>DHUW01000004.1:0-1000 GCA_002409365.1 Anaerolineaceae bacterium UBA5224
AGCCGTGCCAGGTTGACCACAGCGTTGTCGTCGATGGCAGTGACAAAATCCGTATTGCGAACGTTGTGTACCCAGGGTACATGTTTGTCGCCGATGCCTTCGATGCGATGGGCACCAAAGCCATTTTCGAGCAAGGTCGGGCATTGCTGGGCTTCGCTGGCGATGATCTTGCTATTGGGGAAGACCTGCTTGAGGTGGTCACCTGCCGCAATCGTGCCGGCAGAACCAGTGGCAGAGGCAAACCCCGCCACACGATCTTTCGGACCCATTACCTTTTGCGCAACCTGCTCGAGAGCATCACCTGTCGTCAGGTAATGCCAGAGATAATTACCGAATTCTTCAAACTGGTTGAAGATCATCAAATCCTGCCCGCTACGGCGTAGTTCCCAGCATTTGTCAAAGATCTCTTTCACATTCGATTCAGTACCAGGGGTGGCGATGACCTCATCGGCGATCGTTTTCAGCCAATCGAAGCGCTCTTTGCTCATGCCTTCCGGCAGAATTGCGATGGATTTACAACCCAGGAGAGCGGAGTCGTACGCGCCGCCACGGCAATAATTGCCGGTGGAAGGCCAAACCGCTTTTTGGGTGGTGGGGTCAAACTGACCTGTTACCAGACGCGGAGCCAGGCAACCAAAAGCTGCGCCGACCTTGTGGACGCCAGTGGGGAACCACTTGCCTACTATGCCTATGATGCGGGCGTCGACGCCAGTCAGCGATTTGGGGAACTCGAAGTAGTTCACGCCGTCAAAACCGCCTCCAAAGGGGACCGGCTCGTTCTTCCAGGTGATACGGAAGAGATTGAGCGGGTGCAAATCCCACAGGCCGATATTTTTCAGCCTTTCCTTGATGTCAGCAGGCACCAGACTGGGGTCTTTTTGCTGTGCCAGGGTGGGGATGATGATTTTCTTTTCGCGGACACGTTCAAGGGTTCGTTCGAGACGGTCATTCATAATGGTCAGGTCAATTTTGGTCATGTGAGTTCCTTTTTTATTTTTGT
>DHUW01000004.1:1358-2476 GCA_002409365.1 Anaerolineaceae bacterium UBA5224
AACCTACCAGGATGATTCCACCAGTCGTAAGTAATTTGAGCGGATAGGTGGAAAATCCGGTGATGGCGTTGAGAGCAAGCTGCATCATTTTCTTGAGTGGGTAATGGGATTGACCGGCGTTACGGGCATGGCGCTTATATTCCACCCCGATTTGTTTGAATCCAACCCAGGCGCCCATCCCGCGCAGGAAACGGTTACGCTCGCGCATTGTGTTCATTATGTCGAGAGCGGTGCGGTCGATGAGGCGAAAGTCGCCGGTGTTGAGCGGGATTTTTACGTCAGTGATCTTATAGATCAGCTTGTAGAAAAGTGAGGCAGTGGTCAGCTTGAACCAGCTCTCACCTTCGCGTTCTGAACGCACAGCGTAGACAATCTGGTAGCCTTCGCGCCATTTGGCGATCAGATCCAGGATAACTTCAGGTGGGTCCTGCAGGTCGGCGTCGATGATCGTTACAGCCTGTCCGCGGCTATAATCCATGCCGGCAGTAACAGCTATCTGGTGACCGAAATTGCGGGCAAAAATGACCGGTCGCACGCGGTCGTCCTGGGCTGCCAGTCGGCGAATGACATCAGTGGAACCGTCGGAACTGCCGTCATCAACCAAAATCAGTTCCCACTCTTCGCCGGTGCTGTCCATGACTTCTTTCACCCTCGCATAGAGCAAAGGCAGGTTTTCCAGTTCGTTGAAAATAGGCGCAATAATGCTAAATACAGGTTCAGGCACCTAATACCTCCTTGAGTTTTTGTAAGTCTGGTTCGATGACTGGGGCAGGCAGTACAGCTTGCATGGCTGCCTTTACATCTTTCAGACCGCTTCCAGTTGCCAATACCAGAGCAGGGGTGGAAGGATCGATCTGGTTGGTTTCGAGTGCTTTGACCAGCCCGGCGTAGGCCGCAGCAGCGGCAGGTTCGACGAAAATGCCGGCACTGCCAAGCTGGGGAATTGCTGCCAGAATTTGTTCATCAGACACCGTGATGAAAAAACCGCCGCTTTCACGCACGCGATTCAGTGCGCGTAGCCCATCACGGGGCAGATCGACACTAATGCTGTCCGCGATGGTCTTTGCCGTTACTGGCTCAATATGATCGCTATTATGGACGAAAGCGTCGTAAATTGC
>DHUW01000004.1:2737-8298 GCA_002409365.1 Anaerolineaceae bacterium UBA5224
GAAAGGATGTTGCCATCGCCCACGGGGATAAAGACGTTCAGTCCACTTTCTGCAGGAAGGAAGCGCAGGGCTTGCTCCCAAATTTCCAACCCTGCGGTCTTTTTGCCTTCAACCGTATAGGGGTTGTAACCGGTGTTGCGGTTGTACCAACCAAATTCGTTTGATGCAGCGATGCTGAGGTCGAAAGCGTCGTCATAGGTTCCATCAATGAGCACAACTTGAGCGCAGTAGGTCAGCAGCTGGGCAACTTTTGCAGGTGGTGCTGAGCGAGGAGCAAGGATGTTGGCGCGTTTGCCCACGCTGGCTGCCATGCACGCCATGGCCGCACCGGCATTACCGGTGGAAGCAGCAATGATCGTATCGATTTTTGCATCAATCGCCCGGCTTACCACGATTGCGCTGGCGCGATCCTTGAAGGAAGCGCTGGGGTTGCTGCTTTCGTCTTTGACGAAAAGCTTTTTCAATCCTATTTTTTTTCGCAAATTTTCTGGCTGGTAGATTGGAGTGAAACCAACCTGATGGAGGGGTGTAGCATTGAAACCAGGGTCGGGAACGGGCAACAAGGGGGTATACCGCCATATTGAGGCTTCCCTACTCTTCAGGATGTCAGACTGGTTAACTTCAGATGGATCCGCTTCAAAAGTGAAGTGCATATCCAGGTTGCCACCACAGGTCGGGCAAGTGTAGGTGACCTTTCCGGGCTCGAATTCTTGCCCGCAACCAGAGCATTGAAAATAGCTAATTGGCATATCGCATCAATCTGACTATGCATTAACTTCCTACCCTTTAAAGGGTAGGAAGTTTGCTTTATTTGGTTATTTTACTTTAAGACTAACTTTACGGCAGAATCCAGGTGCCGGTTTTGCCGTCAAGAGCATCTTTAATATGGGCAGGATCGGTGATCAGGGCTTTTTTGTTACCGTTGCCGTTCATGTATTTCAAAATGGCTTCAATCTTGGGCAGCATGGAACCCTTGGCAAACTGTCCCTCTTTAATATATTGTTTGGCTTCAGCCACAGTGATCTCATCCAGCCATTTTTGGTCGGGTTTGTTGAAGTTGATCGCCACTTTTTCAACGGCTGTGCTGATCAGGAAAAGATCTGCATCAATCATGCTTGCAAGAATTGCCGATCCAAAATCTTTGTCGATCACGGCTTCTACACCGACCAGGCTGCCATCTTCGCGTTGCATCACGGGGATGCCGCCGCCACCAACAGCCACGACAACGAAGCCGTCGTCGATCAGGCTGCGGATAGCGTTTGCTTCAACGATGGTTTGTGGGATGGGGGAGGGCACAACGCGGCGCCAGCCACGACCGGCATCTTCAACCACCACCCAACCATCCTTCTCTCGTTTTTCCATCGCCAGTGTCTCGTCCATGAAGGAACCGATCGGTTTGGTCGGGTTTTGAAAGGCAGGGTCGTTGGCATCAACGATAGTCTGGGTGATGACTGTTGCGGCTTGTTTCTGGATGCCGCGCTCCAAAAATTCGTTATATAGAGCCTGCTGGAACATATAACCGATAGAGCCCTGAGTGTCCGCACCGCAATAATCAAGCGGAACTTCGTGAAGTTCGTGGGCTGCGATTTCAGACCGGCGTAAGATGAAACCGACTTGTGGACCATTGCCATGGGTGATGACCACATCCCAGCCATCGATGATCATATCGGCGATATGTTTCATTGTTCTCACTGCCGCGTCAAACTGGTCAGGAACGGTTTGATGATTTTTGTCTAAAATCAGTGCGTTTCCTCCAACTGCGACGACGGCCAAACCTTTTTTCTGCATTGAATAATCTCCTTGTTTTTTCCCTGTCATTAGGGATTGATTATATTTGAATCAGGCGTCTCGCGGCCGCATTATGCTTGCGGACATGCGCCTGGATATCGAACTTGGTAAATTGCCCTTCGCGAACAATCACGTTGCCACCAACCACAGTCCAGTCAGCTTTGACCGGAGCGCAAAATACGACTGCTGCCACAGGGTCGTCCAGGGCGCCGGTGTAATCGAGCTTGTTCAGATTGATGGCAAAGAAATCGGCACACTTGCCTGCTTCGAGGCTGCCAATATCGTTCCGACCGAGGACTGAGGCTCCACCGCGTGTCGCAATGGAAAGTGCCTGTCGGGCAGTCATGAGCGGTGGCGCATCGGGGGCGGAACGGGAAGCACCCTTGATGCCACTGTTGAGACGAGCAAGTAACATTGCTTGACGGACTTCGGCGAGCATGTGGGAGCTATCGTTGCTGGCAGAGCCATCCACACCCAACCCGAGCTTGACACCTCGACTGAGCATATTCATAGCGGGTGCAATCCCGGAGGCAAGGCGCATATTGGAAGACGGGCAGTGGGCAACCCCGCAGCCATGCTGGGCGTAGAGGTTGATCTCAGCGTCGTCCACCCATACAGAGTGGGCAAACCAGACGTCATCGCCGATCCAGTCCACCGATTGCATATAGGCAACGGGTTTTTTGCCAAATTTTTCCAGGCAAAAATCGTCTTCATCTTCGGTCTCGGCCAGGTGGGTATGCAGGTGAACGTGATACTTGCGAGCCATTACCGCCGAATCGCGCATTAGCTGCGAAGTGACGCTGAAGGGGGAGCAAGGCGCCAGCACGATCTGTAATTTTGAGCCATGAGAGGGATCATGATAGCGCTGGATGAGGCGTTCACTGTCTTTCAGGATCGATTCTTCATCGTCCACCACGCTGTCGGGGGGCAGACCCCCCTGGGATTGACCCAGGCTCATCGAGCCGCGCGAGGAATGCAGGCGCATACCGGTTGTGGCGGCGCCTTCGATCTCATCATCGAGTTTGCTGCCATTTGGAAACAGATAAAGATGGTCTGAGGCAGTCGTGCAGCCTGAGAGCGCTAATTCAGCGAGTGCTGTTTGAGTACTGAGGTAAATATCTTCCGGAGTCATTCGAGCCCAGATCCGGTAAAGCGTGGTCAGCCAGTTGAAGAGGTTAGCGTTTTGGGCACCGGGCAGGGCACGCGTCAGGGTCTGATAAAAATGGTGATGGGTATTGACCAAACCCGGCAGAACGATATGGTCCTGCAGGTCTAATACCTCGTCAGCCTCTTCGGGAAGCGATGAGAGCGGTCCGATATGTTCTATGATGCCATCACGACAAAAAATTGCCGTGTCTTTAAGTTCACGGTCATCTTTGTCCATGGTGACAATAATCGAAGCATTCTTAACGAGCAGGGTCGACATGGGAACCTCCGTGGAATCTTAAGCAGCCTTGTCGGCTAATTCGGCAGCGCGCAGGGTGTTTTTGAGCAACATGGCGATCGTCATCGGTCCGACCCCACCTGGAACAGGGGTGATAGCTGCAGCAACCTCTGATACTTCGTCAAAAGCCACATCACCAACCAAGCGATAACCGCGTTTGGCTGTTGAGTCTGCCACCTGGTTTATTCCGACATCGATAACATAAGCACCCGGCTTGACCCAGTCTTTCTTTACAAACTCAGGTTGCCCAATCGCTGCGACCAGGATATCTGCATTGCGGACGATTTCAGGAATGTTTTTGCTGCGGGAGTGGACGATGGTGACCGTGGCATTGGCTTTGACCAACAACAAAGCAACGGGCATGCCCACAATGTTGGAGCGCCCGAGAACGACGGCATTAGCGCCAGCGATTTTCACGCCAGCATCTTCAAGCAAATACATACAACCAGCAGGGGTACATGGGACGAAGATAGGTTCACGCCCTTTCTGTGCCAGGCGGCCGATGTTGATCGGATGGAAGCCATCTACATCTTTTGTTAGATCGATGGAAGACAACACTTTTTCCTCCTCCAGGTGGGATGGAAGGGGAAGCTGAACCAAAATGCCGTTCACTGCAGGGTCAGCATTGAGTTTACGAACCAGGGATTCGACTTCTTCCTGGGTGGCATCGCCGGGCAAGTTGTGTCCGAAGGAATTGATCCCGACCTCCGTACAAGCTTTTTGCTTGTTGCGGACGTAAACCTTGGAAGCAGGGTTTTCACCTACCAGGACTGTTGCCAGTCCCGGGATTGATTTTCCTTCGGCTTTACGTTTATCCACAGCTTCTTTGACCTCAGCACGGATACGTTCAGCAGTTGCTTTTCCATCAATTATTTTTGCTTTCATTATTTTCTCTCTCCTCTCGTGATTATACCTGAGAGTTTTAGGAAAATGAGTGTAACGCATCCGGGAACACAATTTGAAAGAAAGATGGAGCTGATTTAATCCGATTAACGGCGGGAAAAATCACTATAAAGAGTATAATTTCGGCATGCCAACAAACAAACCTCCTTTCATCATTGGCGTTGCCGGAGCCTCAGGATCTGGAAAGACGACGCTTTCAGAACGAATTCTCGAAGAAATCGGACCAAATAACATTGCCTTGTTACACCATGATGCCTATTACCGCAATCAGGATGCGAAACCTTTCGAAGAACGCCTGAAGGTCAACTATGACCATCCTTCCTCTTTGGAGACGGAATTACTGATCGAACACCTCCGCCAGTTAAGAGCTGGGCGTGCTATAGAGGTGCCAATTTATGATTTCGTAAATCACACCCGTGCCAAAGAAACAAGGTTCATAGAACCTAAACAGCTGATCATGGTGGAAGGAATCCTCATTTTTGTCGAGAAAAAACTGCGACAGCTTTTTGATATGAAGTTGTTTGTAGATACCGACCAGGATATTTGTTTTATCCGCCGCTTACAGCGAGACCTAGTGGAACGTGGCAGAACGATGGAATCGGTGGTGAATCAATACCTCGAGATGGTTCGACCGAGTTATCTTGAGTTCGTGGAACCTTCCAAACGCTATGCTGATGTGATCATCCCTGAGGGAGGTTTCAACCTGGTGGCAACGGAAATGGTGATCGCCCGTCTCAACAGTCTGATTGATGGTTAACTGATTGGAAGATAAAAAAACATTCACCAGGGGGCAGAAAATTTGGCGTATCGGGCTGCTTGTGGCAGTGCTGGTATTGACCATTTTATTGCTTGTATATCGTGACCGAATTCAACATCTTGAAGCTTATGGCTATCCCGGAATTTTCTTACTTTCTATTTTGACTAATGCCACGGTGTTAGTTCCACTGCCCGGCGTGATTTTCACTTCAGCGATGGGTGGAGTTTTCAATCCTTTTTGGGTAGCAATTGCTTCGGGCTCGGGAGCGACCCTGGGAGAACTTTCTGGTTATATGGCGGGTGTTGGCGGACAGGTCTGGTTGAACAATCTGGATTGGTATCATCGCTTGGAAAACTGGATCAAAAAGTACAACCACTGGCCGATCATCTTACTGGCGTTCATCCCCAACCCCTTTTTTGATATGGCAGGGTTCATTGCCGGTGCTGGTAAAGTGCCGATCTGGAAGTTTTTATTGTTTACCTGGATAGGCAAGATTGGAAAAATGCTTCTTTTTGCTTATCTTGGGGCAGGAATATTCAAAAATTTTTAGTTCCGACAAGGACCATCCGCTCTAATTCGTCCTAGACTGCACATAAAATCCTTTATAATCCTCCCCATGCTGAATTGGCAGGATTACGCAAAACATGAATATGGAATTGATATTTCCGA
>DHUW01000004.1:8613-9127 GCA_002409365.1 Anaerolineaceae bacterium UBA5224
TGGACACCAAAAAGCATCATCGATATCGGAACGGGGGCAGGGATCCCAGGGATCCCGCTTAAGATCATCTACCCAGATGCCCGGCTGACCATGGTTGAATCGATCAAGAAAAAAGCAGGCTTCTGTGAACACGTTGTCGCGGTGCTGGGTTTGAGTGATGTGGTTGTCAGTAGTGCCCGTGCTGAAGAAATTGGTCAGGATCCCGCCCACAGAGAGAAATACGACCTGGCGCTTGCCAGGGCTGTGGCAAAAATGCCAACTTTAGTTGAATACCTACTGCCGCTGGTTAAGGTGGGTGGACTGGTGGTAATGCAGAAGAGTGCCAGCGCTCCGGAAGAAGTTGAAGCCAGTCGTAACGCCATACGGTTGATGGGCGGGAGACTTGAAACGATCATCCCTGTAAAGCTGCCGGGGGTGGAGGATGAGCGCTATCTTGTGGTTTTACAGAAAATTAAAGCCACTCCTACCGAATTCCCCCGCCGGGTTGGCATTCCGGCAAAATCACCGATACAGA
>DHUW01000002.1 GCA_002409365.1 Anaerolineaceae bacterium UBA5224
ACAGCCGGGTTGAAGACGTTGTAAGTCTCCCAGGTCGAGGTGGGGTCGGGCAAAAGCACCGGATTGGTTGAATGTCTGATCAATTCCATGAGTTTTTCTTTCTATCAATTTGATGAGGAGGAGGTTTCCCGGTTGGCTCGAAGCGGTGCCAATTGGTCGTTGACCGCAAAATTGCCCGCCAACGCCAAAAAAACGGCACCAAACATGATTCCCAGCGCGAAAGCCAGGGTAGCCACAAGCATAAAGAGCAATAGTGATAAGCCAAACAAAAACGAGAATCCCAGGTTTCTGCCGATCATCAGGGCGCTGTTGCGCAGTGCCTGGGAGACTTTCATTTCTTCCTGCTCAAAGAGGAAGGGCAGCGCGTAAAACTGGAGCATCAGCCAGCCCAGGGCAACTGCGATGTAAAGCCCTTGCAAAAAAGAGCCCGTGTTAATATTCACTGCGTTGCTGACCAGGTAATAATTGACTGCCAACAGCGCCGCCACCACCAGGTTGACCGCACCCCAGCGCCAACCCACCCCCCAGGAATGTTTGAAAGCTTTCCAGAAGTCGCCCAGGTCGGTTACTTCGTTATGGACAATGCGGTTGGCGTAAGCATGCAGGGCAATCGTTGCAGGAGGACCAGGTATGACCAAAAGGTTGGCGAGAATCCAGAACGAATTCACACCGAGCATGGTCCACAGGTCCTCCCAAATTTCCCCGAGAGAACGGCGATAGATGGAAGAAATCTTCTTTATCACCGAAGATCCTCTTACCCCTTGATTCCTGTGTAAGCAACACCTTCAATGTAATATTTGCTGAAGATGAAGAACAGGATCAGGACAGGAATGGCATTAAACATGGCACCAACGAGCGTCAGGTTCCATTGCGATTTGTACTGCTGCTGAAAAATGCTCAGAGCAACATTCAGCACGTATTTATCTGGTGAATTCAAATAGAGCAATGGCTGCATGAACGAATTCCACATTGCCTGGAATTGCAAAATCAAAACCGTCAAAATAGCCGGGCGGGCCAGGGGCAGAATCACCGTTCTGAAAATCTGCAGGTGGGTGGCACCGTCGATGATGGCGGCTTCTTCCAGGTCTTTCGGAATGGACCGGAAGAATGAGGTCAATGTGAATATGCTGCCGGCACTGACCAAACCTGGCAAGATCAGGGCGAAGTAGCTGTTGATCAGCCCTAATTTGGTCATCAATACATATGCCGGGATCAATGTCACCGCTCCGGGGATCATCATCGTGGCAAGCATAAAATTGAATACAGCTTCCCTGCCAGCAAATTTCAGCCGCGCAAAGGAATATGCTGCCATCGAACCAAAAAATGCCTGGGATATTGCTACGGTTACCGAAAGAAAGGCGGTATTAAATATCCAGCGTGGAAACGTGCCACCTGAACCGAGATCGGTATTCCAGACCCTCGCCCAGTTATCCCAATGCCAAACCTCGGGGAAAAACTTGGGTGGATACGCCAGGATCTCCTGGTCGGTTTTGACAGTACCCAGAAAGGCCATGATGAACGGCAAAAGCATGATCACGCCGATGGCGATCAGAAACAAGTATCTGAAAAACTGACTGACAGCATTCTCCAAAACCGCCTGTCGGTGTGATTTGTACTGGTCTGCTGACATTTTCTCTCGTGTTGATACACTCATTTCAGACCTCCTAGTACATCTCAGTGCCCTTGGTCAGGACACGCCGTTGAACGAATGTAAGTGCGAAGATGATTGCTGCCAGGATAAAGGCTAAGGCAGAAGCGTAACCCATGGTAATGGGTCCGTTCACACCCAGGGCTTCGGTGAAGATCAGGTAGACCGGGGTCAAGGAGGTTTTCAGCGGTCCGCCCGCCGTCGCCAGGTAGACCTGATCGAAGACCTGCAGGGTGCCGATCGTCCCCAGTACAACGATCATCATGGTAATAGGCTTCAAGAGTGGTTTGGTGATCTTTTTGAAAATCTGGCGTTTGCTGGCTCCTTCGATGGACGCGGCTTCATAAAGAGCCGGACTGATATCCTGCAGGGCGGCCAGGTACATGATCATAAAGGTCGGTACGGTGGTGAAAATATTCTGGAACATGATCGCCATCCAGGCAATGCTGGGGCCGCGGAAATACCATTGCGAAGAGGGAATATTAACGCCAAAAGGTTTTAGTATCAGCTGAAATAGCCCTCTCGGGTCGCCCAGCCAGGCAATTGGTTTCCAGGTGACGCCAATCCAGCCCAAAACCGTCTGCAGGAAAAAGTTCAGATAACCATTCTTCAGGTACAACCAGATGAAGATCAGGGTGATGACCACAGAGGAAGTCACGCTGGGGGCGTAATAGACTGTGCGGAAGAATTGCTTGAACTTGAACCGTCCGTTCAGCAGCCGTGCCATTTGCAGGGAAAGGGTGGTTTGAATCGGCACGACGATGGCGGCATACCAGAGCACGTTATGCAGCGACTGCAAAAAATCGCGCTTGGTGGCATCGGTGAACCCGGCGAAAGCTTCCTTATAATTCCCCAGTCCGATCCATTCTGGTCTGGTGAAAATGTCATACTTGGTGAAGGAGATATAAAAAGCAAACATGATCACGCCTACGGTAAACGTAAGCGTAACAATCAGGTAAGGAGCAAGGAATGCGTATCCGGTCAGGAATTCCGATCGCTTCCGTTTCTGAGGCCAGACTTTTTTTACTTCCCGGGCAATGAAGAAAGCGGCAACCATGGCGACGATCGCCGCCACAATCATAAACGGAACGGCAGTTGCCTTCACTTCTTCAAAATAGGTTTTTGCGGAAGCCATCACCCTGGCACCGCCCATGGTTGGGGCGTTCATCAGGGCAATCACAAAGATGATCAGGGCAACGCCAACAAAAGCGATTATTGCTGGAAGGGTTCCTTGCTGGTTGGAGTTCGTTTGTTTATTTTCCATGCCACTCCTTATTTTCCAGGAACGATAAAACAATTATGCCTGGGTTCCACAATTCATGTGGAACCCAGGTTTTACTCCATAGTATGCTCCCTAAAGGAGTATTCGATTATTCGGACAGAACTGTCTGAGCTTCTGCCTGGGCCTGGGCAAAGGCCTCTTCCACAGTTTGATCACCGAGGAAAACACGATCCAAAGCCTGCGATACGGCGTCATTCACCTTACCGGTGTTGGGACCCCAGAATGCGACCACGGAATCGGGCAGCAGACCACCCATGGCAATTGCCTTGTCATTAGGATCGACGATCAGGTCAGCCTGTGAAGGATGGGTGCTGTATGCAAAACCGGTCTTCACGATTTCTGCCTGGTTTTCTTCACCAGTGACATAGAAAAGGAATGCAGCAGCAGCGCGGGGGAATTGAGTGGCTGCATTGATGCCGATACCATTCACGAAGATCACATCAGCCCTGGTGACTGGTCCAGCCGGGATTTCGACTGCTTTCCATTCCACATCGGGATAGGTGTTCTTCATGTAGTTGACCATCCAGCCACCTTCAGTGGTCATGGCAACAGCTTTCAAGCCGATAGCCTCACCGCACCAGCCAGTGCTCAGGTCAACCGGGCGAACCAGGCTGCCTTCGGCGAACATATCTGCTACGAAGGTCGCTGCTTCGAGAACTTCGGGAGTATCGAGGGTAGCGGTCTTGTAATCAGAGGTAGCGAAAGAGCCGCCATAGGAGAGGGCGAAGGGGGCGAAACGAGCCCAGTCAGCGCCCATGCAGAAGCCGCCGTAATTGCCTTTTTCGGCAATTGTCTTGGCAGCTGCGCGCAGGTCATCCCAGGTCCAGTCAGCGGTGGGTTCATCAATGCCTGCATCCGCGAAAGCTTCGGGGATGTAGACTAAACCAAGGGTGCCCCAGTCTTTCGGCAGAGCATAGGTCTTGCCATTCATTTCATAGATCGGCATCAGGCTGGCAACAAAATCGTCAGTGCTTACGCCGGCTTCGGCCATCAGATCGTCCAGTGGCATGATCTGCTCGGTGGGAGCAAATGCGGTCATCAGTTGATCGTCCACATAGAAGACGTCAGGAGCAGTACCGCCGGCCATCTGGGCTTTCATTTTGGTCTGGAAGTCAGTGGGAACTGGGGTGTAGTTTACGGTTACGTTCGGGCAGACAGCCTTAAAGCGTTCGATTGAATCGCGATAGACTTTCTGTTCGGATTCGTCACCCCAACCAGAGAATGTGATCACAGCGCCGTCTTCAACAGCAAGCGGGCAGGATCCCTGGGCGACCGCTTCGGTCGGTGCTTCAGTCGCGGGAACTTCAGTAGCAGGTGCTTCGGTAGCAGGTGCTTCTGTAGCAGGAGCTTCGGTAACTTCAGGGGCCTGGGTGGCTTCTGGAGTTTGGGCTCCACAAGCTGCCAGGATCATCGATGCGATGATCAGTAAGGACAGTAAACTAATTTTTTTCATCTTTCTCCTTATAGAATTTTGTTTTTTTGGTCTTAAATTGACCGGTCAATGTTTGTGTTGAAGCCTTCAGCTGTCCAATTTTGTTTTTCGCTCTTTCTCTCTCCATTCGCTCCTTTCAGGGTCAACCGACGGTCGGCACATAGCTGGCAGTCGATTCCCGCACCTCAAGCCTTGGCGCGACCAGTTCGCACTTGGGCTCTGGATAGGTGCCGGTTTCAAGCAATTCGATTAACCGCTCCACCAGGGTTTCACCAATGGCGGGGATTGGCTGACTGACGCTGGTCAGGGGCGGGGTCAGATAACGGGCAGTAGGCGTGTCATCAAAACCGGTCACACCGATATCCCTGCCCACCTGCAAACCCGCCTTTTGAATTGCCTGCATGGCTCCGATTGCCATCATGTCGTTCATGCACACGATCGCTGTCGGGCGGATCTCCTGCGGCAAACCCAGCAGGTAGTTGGTGGCATCAAACCCCACTTCAGATGTGCCTTCACCACGCACAACCAGGCTCAGATCGCTTTGCAGGCCGGCTTTTGCCAGCCCGCTGAAGTAGCCTTCCAGGCGGTTATTGCCTACACGGGAATCTTTGGGCCATGCCAGGGCAGCGATCTTTCTGTGCCCCAGTGCAACCAGGTGGTCCATTGCCTGGGCGACACCATTGCCCCCGTCCACATCCACATAAGGGAACGAACAGTTATCATCTTCCAGTCGACCGAAACCCACGAACGGAATTTTTCGACCTGACAGGTAGGGCACGATTGCTTCATCGTAATTCAGGCGGGAAATAACGAACCCATCCACCCTGCCCGTGTCCCACAAATGGGCGTAAACCTTGAGCATGCGCGCGTCGTCAGCGTGAAATGGAAAGCAAAGCAGGTAATAGCCTTTTTCTTCTGCAGTTCGAAACATGCTTTGCAAAAAGGCGTCCAGAATGGGGTTGGTTTGATCTGGTGGGGAAGGCTCCCAGGTGTAACCGATGGTTCTGCTGCGCTGCTGGCGTAAACTGCGTCCGCTGTAGTTGGGGGTGTAATTTAATTCAGCGATAGCGTCCCAAATCCGTTTTTCGGTTTCTGGGGAAACATTGGCTTTGTGGTTGATCACCTTGGAGACAGTTTGGTAACTGACTCCAGCCTTAGTCGCCACTTCCTTCAAGGTCGCAGACTTGAACACCTCAACATTACCTTTCTCCTGGTTAAGCGAACGTTCGCCTTAATTCAAAGATACAACTTTTCAATGCAAAAGTCAAGTATTAACATAATGTTAATTGGGGGGAACTGGGAACTGGGAACTGGAAAGTTACCAAACTTTCAGCTACCAGCTATCAGCTATCCCCAATCACCTATCAGCTCTCACCAAAACCCCTTATATTTTCTATCCCTCCCCCAACCCCGCTGACCTATAATCTTGTCACATCTGTTTCAATCAAAACAGATCAAGAGGTAAAAATGGAAGAAAATCGAAATATCCCTTTCCTGCTGTGGCCGTTTTGGGCTTTGTTCCAGCTGGCATTGTGGATCCTGAAATTCACCGGCAGGTTGATCGGCGCCATCCTGGGGCTGGTAATGCTGATTGTGGGTGTGATCCTGACCATGACGATCGTGGGTGCCATCATCGGCATCCCGCTCATCCTGCTCGGCGGCATGCTCATGTGGAAATCCATCTTTGGATGACCGAAAGCGAATCAAGGGGAGCGCTTATGTGTAAGCCGGGTTCAGAGACCTGTCCTAGTACAGGTCGAACCCGGCAAAACCTTTTCACGCCAGTGTTCCCTGCTCCCTGTTCCCTATACAACCCCTTAAAAATATCCCTGACATTGATTATCCTTTCAGTATGACTCTTCCAAAGGTCAGTCTCGAAAGGACAACAATGGAAAAACAAAACGTGCTTGAAAATCTCTGGTACAAAGCTGCCAACATCGAATATGAACAGCTCCGCGATGAAATCGAAGCTGAACGCGCTCTCCTCGCCGAAAACCCCAACCGTGTCACCGCGCTCCATCGCCGCAACCTTGAATACCTCGATGCCTGGCTGATCCGCAGCCGCACCGAACTCGATCGTTTCAACCTCCCGGTTGACACCAATTGGAAAAACGTCCGGCACGAAGCCCAAACCACCTGGGACAAACTCAAAAGTGAAGCCCGCGAGGCACTGCGCGAGCTGCGTGCATAAAACACCAACCGGGCAAACCCTTCGGGTGCTTACTGCTTTTACCTATGGGGATTTAAAAGAATGAAAGTATCGAAAAATGAATAGGATAAAAACCCTGATTAACCTCCTCAAACAAACTTTCCAGGAATGGAAAGAATCGAAGGCTTCCCGCCTTGCCGCCGGACTCGCTTATTACACCATCTTCGCCCTGGCACCCACTGTTTTAGTCATCCTCTCCTTACTCGGGCTCTTCATGGACCGCGCCGCTGTCGCCGAAATGCTCAATGCCCAGGTCGCCGGGCTGGTCGGCGAGGCTGGTTCCGGATTCTTCCAGGCAGTGGTCGATGTCGCCCTCGAGCCAAAAGAGAATAATCTGCTGGCAGCCATTATCGGCATCGTAGTTGCTATCATCGGCGCCACCGGCGTCTTCATTCATCTCAAAGATGCCATCAACGCTGTCTGGGGCATCGAAGAAAAGCGCTTCAAGGGGTTGGTCGGCCTGGTGCGAGTGCGCGCGATCTCCTTTGCCGCCATCCTTGCACTAGGCTTTATGCTGCTGGTTTCGCTGCTCTTCAGCACAGCCCTCACTGCCCTGCTCGACAGGATCCACCTTGCCGGCGATACCTCGTTTATCCTTGGTTTGCTGGGCAACCTGGTTTCTCTTGGGCTCATCACGGTCGTTTTTGCCCTCATGTTCCGCTTTTTGCCCGATGTCGAGGTCAAATGGCGCGATGTTTGGGTGGGTGCTTTTTTCACTGCGTTCCTGTTCATGCTCGGCAACTTCGCCATTGGCAAATACCTGGGCACCAGCAACCTGGGGGAACTCTATGGCGTGGCCGGTTCGGTGTTGATCTTGTTGACCTGGATCTATTATTCCGCCCAGATTTTGCTCTTCGGCGCTGAATTTACACAGGTCTACAGCAAAACGCTCGGCACCCGCTCACTGGCGATCGATGAGCAAGGCACACCTGCTGAAGCTGCTGCAGCCAAAGAAGGCGCCCCGGTTGCTTATGCTGCTGTGACTGAAGGCGGAACCGTTGTGCCCCTCGCAAGCCCGGCTGGAATCCCGCCCACCCGCAGTACACCTTACCTGGTCATGGACGAAGAAGCCCGCCAAAAGCAGTCGTTTTGGAACCTCATCCTCGCCCTCATCATTGCCCCCTTTTTGTTGGTCCGTCTCCTCAAACCGGGCAGGAAAAAGTAA
>DHUW01000055.1:0-184 GCA_002409365.1 Anaerolineaceae bacterium UBA5224
GGTTCTTCAATGTAACGACCCTGGCATCCAGTGATAACAGGCAGCACAGTACTGGTGAGCGCCCGTTCGTGTTGGCTAAAAAGTTGCTCAGGCTGAGGCTGTTGCGCACGTTCAGTCCAAACTCAATGCTCAACGCTGCAGAAAATTCTGTCAGGTCAAGAGTTTCAGCCATCATACCCAAGGT
>DHUW01000055.1:417-2054 GCA_002409365.1 Anaerolineaceae bacterium UBA5224
CTGGTATCCTGCAAATCGATCAGGATTTCCACCTTTTCGCCCAGTTGTGGATGAAAATCACCGCCGAAAAGCAACTGGGCTTTCTCTCCAAATTTTTCTTTCAGAGCCAGTGCCTCTTCAGAAGAAGCAGGACGCATGTAGTGTATTGATTTTTCAGTCATCTGGATACACTTTCCACCCGGAATCCTCCAGGTTTTCTCGATCACCAAATTGCTCGGGCACTTCCACGAAAAAAGCTTCGCCGCTGGCCAGAACCATACCTTCTTTTGTGCGAATCTCGCTGGAACCAACGGCTGTTCTGCCACGTTTTTTAACCACCTTGCCAACCACCACCAGGGGAGTATTGGTGGGTACTGGCTTGAGATATTTAACCTTAAGTTCGCTGGTCACCATGAACCGGTCCGGGTCATCCGTGGTCAGTGCCCGTCCGGCAGTTTCATCCAGAATGGCAGCAATATTTCCACCGTGAACCATTCCTGGATAGCCGGCATAGACCTCATCAAGGCAGAATTCAGAGATAACATTCCCCTCATCGTTAATATAAAACTCCAATTTTAACGAAATTGGGTTTTCTCTTCCGCAAACATAGCAGCTACTGCTGCTGGGCAGTTTTTGCATCAAGCCTCACTTGTAAAAGTATCGATCAAAAGTTTGGTATTCCCTCCGACGCCATAGAGGATCGGCATGGTACAACCGTGATCGATATATTCCTGCACTTTCGCGCGGGCTTCAGCGGGTGTGCCGCTGGCAGTGATGCGATGGATCAGATCTTCCGGAACCAGGTGTTTGGCTGCCTGGATCTGTTCATGAGTGGCAGGCCAGCCCAAAATCGCCTGGATGCTCTCGACAATGTCCTTGGAGACACCAGAAGCCTGGGCGATGTGCGGTTGCTGCGCCAGGTATTGGGTTAACAGTTCACGGGTAGTATCAATAGCTTTATCGTGGTCCTCATCCACCGAGCAAACCACCAGTTGTGGTCGGTCAAAATCTTCCATCTTTCGTCCGGATTCTTTCAGACCTTTATCAAGTTGTTCAAGAGCATAATCGTTATACTCCACCGGAACACAGTAGTTCATGATGATGCCATCAGCGATCCGACCGGTCATCTCGATCATCTTACCGCCAGTTGCGCCGATATAAATGGGTACATTGCGGGGTTCTCTTCGACCATGCACCACATCCAGCTCAATGCCGTTCACATGCACAAATTCACCATCGAAAGTCACATTTTCCATATTCAGGAGTCTGCGCAGGATCGTGATAGTCTCTTCCATTGCCTTAAGTGGCTTGGTGCGGTTGATGCCGACATTCTTCGCCAACGGATCCCACCAGGCACCGATACCACAAATGATGCGATTGGGAGCCAGATCGTCCATGGTCAGGAATGTGGAAGCAAGCAGACCAATGTTGCGGGTCCAGTTGTTGATAACTGCAGAACCTATCTTGATTTTGTTGGTAACAGCGGCATAAGCTGACATAGGTACGATGGCATCACGCACAAGCCGGCTTTCGGCTTGCCAGACTGAGTGAAAACCCTTTTCCTCGGCATACTTAACAATTTCAAGACCGTCGCGCAAATCGTGCGCATCCTGGAGGTATAGTGCAACTTTTTCGAACATGGTGAGAAATCCTTTCTA
>DHUW01000055.1:2283-5496 GCA_002409365.1 Anaerolineaceae bacterium UBA5224
GTGTCTAAATCCCGTTGGATGTTATTGTTTAACCAGACAACCAGCTCCAGCGATTGATTGGCTGCCTGTCTGCAGTGCTTTTGAAATGAGTGCCGTCCAAATTGAGGGGTAAATATATCTGGGTGGCTGATGAGAATGGCGTTAGTCCCCCATTGGTGCCAATCGGGAACAATCACCATGAATTTTCCATCCTGCCGTAGTTCGAGCAATTCTTCCAGGTCTTCGCATGTCATCCAGGGAAGATCAGCTGGTACGATCAATACTTCACCAGGATCAATCTCAAGAATGTGATTAAGTGCCTGCGTCACAGCAGAATTCAGACTGCTTAGTAAATTTTCCTGGAGAGCAACACCGCCTGATTGACGAGTGTATTCGAGCACGTTTTCATCCTGGCTGACAACCAAAACATGGTCAATGGACCCACAAGATCTTAGTTTTTGGAAGGTTTCTTCAAAAAGAAAACGATTTAGTCTGCATAGTTCTTCAGCTTCCATGCAATCATGCAGCCGCGACTTCCCCTTTTCCAATGGCTTAACCGGAAGAACTGCCCACAAGCTCATTTGGCTTTTACCTGGTTTATGAAATACTCCAGGATCGCACTGGCAAGCTGGATTTTGTCCGCTTCGTCAGTCATGATGGTTTGCATCTGCACGGTCTCAATCCCATTTGGAATGTTAAACGGAGAGCAGGCTTTTTCGCTCGCATCATAGACAAAAAGATCCAGTAAGTCAGCATAATGGTTCATAACTGCCAGGCTGGAAGGTTCGATGCCCAACTCTGCAAACATTTTTGCGGCAGGACCTTTGATCGCCTTACCCTGGATGATCGGTGATACAGCTACAACAATTTTCTCTTTCAGCGCTGCTCGCAGACCCCCAAGAGCAAGGATAGGATCAATGCTCACCCATGGATTGGAGGGCGCGATCAAGACCAGATCTGCTTCCTGGACCGCCAACAGTGCATCTGGCAAGGGTACAGGCTCAAAGCCGCCGTGCAAAAGAATACGGCTGACTTCAGGCTGCGCTTTTTCTCTGACCAGGTAATCCTGGAACGGCAAAATTACGCCCTTCTTGGTTTCAATCAGCGTGGGCGCGTCGTCATCGCTCATTGGGAGCACACGGCTGGCAATCCCCCAGCGTGTACTAAAATCAGCAACAACTTCACGAAGACTCTTACCCAATCCCAAAAGTCGGGTGCGCTCAAGATGAGTCGCAAGGTCGCGATCACCGAGCTGGAACCAGGTGGGTGCTCCGATCGCTTCCAGCGCGTCTGCTACATTCCAGGTTTCACCTTCCAGACCCCAGCCATAGCTTTTGTTAGACAGACCTGCCAAGGAATACATCACAGAGTCGAGATCCGGGCAGATACGTAAACCAAAATGAGTGAAATCGTCGCCAGTATTGACAATAGCAGTCAGATTCCCAGGCGGAAGCACACGATCCAAGCCAAAAACCAGCTTGGCTCCTCCCACACCGCCCGCCAGCGCTGCCACTTTCAAATGAGCAAATTGAGGAAAATTACTCTCACTCATCTAAACATATCTCTTTCTTTATCGCGAATCAACTCTGAAACCGATCCTTCCCGCAAATCATAGGGAAAGCCGCGGGCATGAACCACAGGCGTGCCTTCGCTGGTCTGCCCCATGATCAGCGACGCAGCTGCAGCGAGCTCATCTGCTGCTCCGATCGTTGTGACTCGCATTTTATACCCATTCATATCTTCAGTTCCGCGCATATCAACCAATCCCGGCATTCCGGACAAACCAATGGCTGTACCCAGAACGCCGTTCCGCCAGGCGCGGCCATGCGAATCGATAATCAACACCGCCAGTTGTTTCCCGGTTTTTTCTTCAAGGTTTTTGCGAATTCGCTCTGCACTTCTGTCTGAGTCTTCAGGTAAAAGCAAAACCCAGTCATCGTCATTTCCCCAGGGACCCTTGACATTGGAATGGTCGATGCCGGCATTTGCACACACAAAACCTGCCTTGTGCTGGACGATGATCGTACCCGGTCGTGTGCGTAAAACTTCAGAACTTTCCTGCAAAATCAGTTCAACCAGCTCTGGTCTTTTTTCCAAATATGCAGCCAACTCAATCGCTTTGGCTGAGGGAGTGACTGTGTTCAGGTTGACCAAGCGGCCTTCCGCCTTGGAAACTATTTTTTGTGCCAAAACCAGCACGTCGCCATCTTCAAAGTCCAGTTCGGAGTTAAGCATAGCCTGATAGATGATGTCTGCCAGATTGTCGCCGTCCTGGATCATCGGGATCCCAGTCACAGCGCTGAGAATTAGTCGTTTTACTTGATTCATTCGATTCCAGTGATTCGGATTCCAGAAGAAGGAACTTTATATTTGATGTTCAACCCGATCAGGATCGAGGTAAGTCCTTCCACCACAACCGTGTTCTCGATCACACCGGCATCCCAGGCTTTCAAGCCGATATCTTCTGCCAATCCGATCACAATTTCGCGGCTTTCTTTGTTGCCACCTGCAACCAAAACGTCGCAGTCCATTTTTTCACCAGATAAGAGACGTTCGAAGGAGGTGGTCTGGAAGGCATCCACTACCTGCACATCCGGCCCGAGAATTGCCTTGGCTTGAAGAGCTGCACTGCCTTCGGGCGGCATTTGCACCTTTGTAACTTTGGGTGGAACCAGGGGAACACAAACGTCGATCAGCAGCTTTCCTTGCAGTTCCTCTTTCAAACCTTCAAGTGTGGCGGCATGCGCCGCAAATGGGACGGTTACCACAGCGATATCACAGGCTTTCACAGCAACTTCGTTTCTGGCACCTGAAAGTTCAACTTCCTGCTCACCAATTTTTCCGCGCAACCGCTCAACCGCCTCCAGCGCTTTTTCTTCCTTCCGTGAGCCAATGATCACCTTATGACCAGCCAGCGCCCAACGATAACCAAGCCCACTGCCTTCTTTACCAGTTCCACCAATAATTCCAATCGTATATTTCATCTATTCTCCATTACATTTCCGCGACCCGCGCCCAGGTTTGGGCAGCGATTTTGCGCGATTTTGCCGCAATTTCAGCTTCATCCAGGAACATAAGCTGCCGGTCTTTCATCAGCACTCTGCCTCCAGCCATGGTCATCGTCACCATTCCATCCCGGAATCCAAAGAGGATATGCCAGGGTAAATTACCGGTCGCCATCGGTGTGATCGGATGATAATCAACGAAAATAATATCAGCAGCAGCTCCCGGCTC
>DHUW01000055.1:5730-10072 GCA_002409365.1 Anaerolineaceae bacterium UBA5224
TCATAACCGTTCATCGCTCTCGGGTCACCCTTGCTGTCTTTTTGCAGCAGGTAGGCAAAGAACCATTCCTGCCACATGGCATTCGAAAAGCCGTCATTCCCTAAACAAACATTAACTCCGCTCGCAAGGAATTTTTCCACCGGGGCTACGCCCACTGCATTGTTCATATTTGAGCGCGGTTGATGGCTCAGCCAACACTGGCTTTCTGCCAGCAGCTTGATTTCGTTCTCAGAAAGGTGCACACCGTGCGCCAGAATACTGCGATCATTCAGAACCATCTTGTCCCAGAAACGCTCAACGACACGCTTGCCGTATTTTGCCAGCGAATCTTCCTGGTCGACAATGCCTTCGGCTGCATGTACGTGAAAACCGACCCGGTTCCCGTTCTCTTCAACACACTTTTCCAGCGTCGCATCCGAAACCGTCAGGCTGGCATGCAAACCGAAATGCGCTTTTACCAGTGGGTCAACATCCCCTGCCATAACCCTACCAATAAAGCGGCTGTTTTCCCTGATACCTGCCAAAGCGCGCTCTTCTCCATCACGGTCAGTCACTTCATAACATAATGACGATCTCAACCCGGCTTGCCTGACCGCTTCATAGACCACATCCAGCGAGCCATCAATGAAATTCGGTGAGGCGTGATGGTCGATGATCGTGGTTGTACCGTACTTGATCGCATCAATCAGCAAAGTCAGCGCTGAATAACGTGTGCCTTCTTCGTCGAGTGCTTTGTCCAGTTTCCACCATAATTTTTCGAGAATTTGCTGAAAGTTTTCGGCTGGCGTGCCTGGAATTGCCATCCCCCGTGAATAGGCTCCATAAAAGTGGGTGTGAGCGCAGATATTTCCCGGCATGACCAGTTGACCATGCGCGTCCAGTATTTCTTCCTCAGGATATCGTTCAGCTAATGTTCCTGCAGGTTCAATGGATTTGATCAATCCATCCTGGATCAGGATCTCATGTCCTTCCAGGATCTGGTTGGGTTCTCCCCAGGTTACGATGCTTCCGTTGGTTATGATCATATTACTCTCCTTAGGATGCCCCGGCTTAGTCAGTCAATTGATACAGTTCGATCAAGACTCCGTTACCGGCTTTGGGATGGATGAAGGCCATTTTACGCCCCGGCAAAACTTCGGCGGTCTCATTGATCAAGCGCACGCCTTTTTCTTTCAGTTCAACCAATTTAGCATCAATGTCATCCACTTCCATGCATAGGTGGTGCATGCCCTCACCCCGTTTTTCGAGGTAAGCAGCCAATCCGGTTTCACTGCTGGTGGGTTGAATCAGCTCGACTTCACTGTCACCGACTGGAATAAATGCAACCCTGGAATTTTGGGTCGGGACCACCTCAATATGGTCCAGCTTCAAGCCCAGGCTTTCTTCCCAGAATTTGAGTGATTCTTCGATATCGCGGACAACGATTGCGACATGGTTGATTTTAGTAATTTTTGCCATCCTTCTCCTTTAGATGTAATTGGGGGCAACATATTCACCCCAAACTTTGCGTAAACGGTTGCAGATCTCACCCAATGTGAGCTTGTTTTCAACACATTCAATGATCACCGGCATCATATTGGCATCACTGTTGGCAGTTTCTTCAAGCTTGTTGAGCAAGGATTCCACCTCCTGCGGGTCACGCGAAGCACGCAGTGCAGCCAGATGTTCATGCTGGTTTTGTTCAACCCTCGGGTCAATTTTGAGTGAATCGAGTGAAATTTCTTCTTTCACCTGGAATTTATTGACACCTACCACGATATCATCATGGTTTTCCAGCCTGCGTTGTGCCTGAAAGGCGGCTTCCTGGATCTCATTCTGAATGAAGCCATTTTCAATAGCTGCCAGAGCTCCGCCAATTGCGTCGATTTTTTCGATGTAATCAGCCGCCTGCTTTTCGATTTCATCGGTCAGGTATTCCACAAGGTAGGAACCAGCCAGGGGGTCAACGGAATCAGCAACCCCAGATTCATAACCAATGATTTGTTGTGTGCGAAGCGCTACTTGGACAGATTTTTCGGTTGGCAGCCATAACGCCTCATCCATACTGTTGGTGTGTAATGACTGGGTGCCCCCTAAAACAGCAGCAAGCGCTTGCAGAGTCACTCTGACAACATTGTTTTCAGGTTGCTGTGCAGTCAAGGTTGAGCCAGCTGTTTGGGTATGGAAACGTAAATGTTCCGATTTGTTCTTCTTTGCGCCAAAACGATCACGCATAATTTTGGCGTAAAGCCGTCGCGCTGCTCTGAATTTGGCAACTTCTTCCAGAAAGTTGTTATGGGAGTTGAAGAAGAAGGAAAGCTGATCGGCAAATTCATCCACATCCATGCCTGCCTTTATCGAGGCTTCAATGTAAGCGATGGCATTTGCCAGGGTGAAAGCGACTTCCTGCACGGCGGTAGAACCGGCTTCGCGAATGTGGTAGCCGGAAATGCTGATCGTGTTCCAGTTGGGTACTTCCTGCTTGCAGTATTGGAAAATGTCAGTGATCAGTCGCATGCTCGGCTTAGGCGGGAAGATATACGTTCCGCGGGCGATGTATTCTTTGAGGATGTCGTTCTGGATCGTACCGCGCAAAGCTGTTGAAGGAACACCCTGTTTCTTCGCCACGGCAATATACATTGCCAGCAACACGGCAGCCGGTGCGTTGATGGTCATGCTCGTGGAGACTTTATCCAGCGGGATTTGATTGAAAAGTGTTTCCATATCTTCGATCGAAGAAATCGATACACCCACTTTACCAACTTCGCCCAAGGCAATTGGGTCATCCGCATCATAGCCAATTTGGGTCGGCAGGTCGAAAGCCACGCTCAAACCCGTCTGTCCCTGGTCAAGCAGGAAACGGTAACGCTTATTGGATTCTTCTGCACTTGAGAAACCGGCATACTGTCGCATCGTCCAAAGACGGCCTCTGTACATGGTCGGCTGGACACCCCGGGTATAAGGATAGGTTCCTGGCAGACCGAGTTCCTCAAATTGGTCAGGATTGATCTGGTCAGGTGGCACAACCGCTGGAATCGGGATATTGGATGATGTTTTGAAATGCTCTTTTCGTTCAGGGAATCGCTTAATGGCAGGGTTGTAACAATTATCCTGCCAATTATCAAATTGTGTCTGGGCTGTCATACCTCTCCTCAATAATCGGTTAATGGTTAACATATAAAGTATACCTGAACCCTGCCAGAAGCGGTAAAAAAAAAGCATCTGTCGTTCTAAAATGAGTGGTTTGAAAGAATCTATTTTGAAGTTAAAGCAATATTTAATTAAGGCTCTTGAAAATCACATTTTATGGTAATATTGACCGGCTTGGATGTCGTACCCTTCATCCACTATAAAAACACTTAGCACAGAAAGGGCTAGAAATGAAAGTATTACTTATTAAGGACGTTTACAAATTAGGTCGTGCCGGTGATATCAAAAAAGTTGCCAATGGTTATGGCCGCAACTACCTCATCCCCCAGGGTTTAGCAATTCCCGCTACCGAAAGCTCCAGCAAAGTTGCCGAAGCTATCGCCAAGAAAGCAACCGAACGCCGTGCTGCACTCAATGTTGAGTTGAAAAGCGTCGCCGAAGTGCTCGCCAACCTGGATCTCTTCTTCCCGGTCAAAGCTGGAGAAACAGGCAAACTCTACGGTTCCGTTTCCGCCCAGGCAATTGCCGACCGCATCAAAGCCGAAAAAGGCATTGAATTGGAACGCAGCCAACTGGTCACCGAGCCGATCCGTAACCTGGGTGAATACATGATCCCGGTCAACCTTACACTTGACCTGGTTCCCGAAATTCGTGTCATCGTTCACCGTGAAGGTGAAGTCTTCGTTTCGACTGCCGAAGAAGAAGCAGTCGAAGCCGAAGAGATCAAAGATATTGAAGACGAAAGTTTCGTCACTGAGACAAGCGAAGAATAGTATTCTGAGATAATAAGGGTAGCAGCCTGCTGATTTTTTTTCAGCAGGCTATTTTTTTGTTAGAATCAGCAGCATGGCGATTACGGGATCTCAACTCAAAAAAATCCGGGAAGAACGCAACATTTCTTTGGAACAGGTTGCTTCGGTGACGCATATTCGTTTGGCGACACTGCAGGACCTGGAAGATGAAGAGTATTCCGAACTCAGCTCTACCGCCCAAACCAAGGGATTCCTGAAGCTTTACGCAGAATTCCTGGGGGTACAGGAGGAAATTACAGCGGAAACGCCGATCGCTCCACCAGTTCCCCAGGTTCCTGAAGAAAAGCCTGAGGAAGTCCAGGCAGAAGTCATCGAAAAGCCTAAAAAAAAGCTTTTTAAAAGAGCCAAAATTTCACCGGAACCTCAGGCGCAGGAAGAACCGATTCCTTTAAATGAACCAA
>DHUW01000055.1:10402-11983 GCA_002409365.1 Anaerolineaceae bacterium UBA5224
TCAGTTGAAAAGCATCGAACGGGGAAACCTGGATGCCTTCATAAACCCTATGCAATTTAAGGGTCACCTGCAGTCGTACGCTCACTTCCTGAACCTGGATGTGGCTGGCATCATGATCCGTTACGCGGATGCCATTCAAAAACGCAGGCTCGAGAAGAACGCGCAAAAACCAAACCGTTTTCGCCCGCCTAAAGTTCTACCGCCCATGCTGGTCAACCTCAGGCGTTTTTTCACGCTGGACTTGTTTTTTGGCAGCCTGATGATCATCGGAATTGTCGCTTTCCTGATCTGGGGCATCTCGCGTATGACCTTCCCTCAAGAAGAACCCCTGGTCACTGGAACCCTTCCAGCTGTAGCTGATGTCTTACTCGCCGAACCCACAGCGCAGGCTACCGAAGTTGTACCCACCACAGAAGCGCCCGTTGAGCAAGCGATTCCGACCGCAACGCCATTTTATTCAGAATCGCAGACGGATTCGAATTTGGAGGTTGCGTTGCTGATCCGTCAAAATGTCTGGCTGCGTATTACCTCAGATGGTGATGTCGTCTTTGAAGGTCGCCAACTCGCGGGCAATGTGCTCACTTATACCGGTGAGAATGAAATTCAACTGGAAACTGGCAATATTTCAGCGATCGAAATTATTTTCAATCAGCGCACCCTCGAACCGCTTTCTACAACAATCGGCACTCCTGCCCGACTGCTCTTCAACGCTGATGGGATGTCCGAATTACCTGTTATCAATACCGACGAAACCCCATAGGATTCACAATGAAAAAAAACACCTTTCATCTCATCAGCCTTGGCTGTGCGAAAAACCTGGTCGATTCTAACGTTCTGGCACAATTAATGGAAGCCGAAGGTCTCACTTATGTCGATTCGCCTCAACAGGCTGAATTTGTTTTGGTTAATACCTGCGGATTCATTCACGATGCACGCCAGGAATCCGAGGATACGATCCGGGAAATGACTGGGTTGAAAAATTCACGGCAAAAACTGATCGTTGCTGGCTGCCTGGCAGAAAGATGGCGGGAAAATTTGCTGAAAGCCCACCCGGGTATAGACGGACTGATTGGCACACGCCGGATAGAGGAAATTGTTTTGCTCATTCGTAAGTTGGGCAAAGCAGAAAATGCAAGTCCCTATCTAGATTACCCAGCTCTGCAATACGCCCCTGGTGCCTCCTATACGACCATCCAGGGTGGCAGCAGCTACCTGAAAATTGCCGATGGCTGCCACCGTTCCTGCGCCTTTTGTGCTATTCCGGGAATTAAAGGCAACCTGGTCAGCCGATCTATGGAAGATATTTTGCGGGATGGCCGTTTTTTGCAGGACGCAGGGGTGAATGAGATCAACCTGATCGCTCAGGATGTGACTGCTTATGGTGCTGACCGCGGTGAGCAGGATGGCTTGTACGAGCTCTTGCGAGCGCTTTTACCAGAGATCTCGGATGTACCCTGGCTGCGCCTCCTTTACACCTACCCGGGAATGATATCTGACAACCTGATCGACCTGATGGCCAGCTCCGAACAGTTGCTGCCCTATCTCGATATCCCCCTGCAGCATGCCAGCCCGGAAGTGCTG
>DHUW01000020.1 GCA_002409365.1 Anaerolineaceae bacterium UBA5224
GCGGAGGGAGCCTCCTCCCAGTTGGGTAGGGCGTTGCGTGTAGCCGTATAAGTGGAATGGGTGTTCGCTTCGATCAGCCAGTCCTGGAAGACATCATTGGCAGGGTCGGGCTTGCCATTTGGACGCCATGAAAATGCGCTCATATTGTGGAAAGAGAATCCTGAGCCGATGATCAATATGTTTTCATTCAGCAAAGGGCGCAGCGCTTCACCTAACTGTAGATGATGTTCCGGGTCCAGACCTCGGATCAAAGAAAGCTGCAGGGTGGGGATGTCTGCCTGTGGGTACATCATCAGAAGAGGAATGAAGTGACCGTGGTCGTAACCCCGGGTAGGGTTTATTTGGGAAGGAATCCCTGCATCCTCAAGCATTTGAGCGATTTGGGCAGCCTTATCAGGAGCACCTGGGGCGGGATAGTTGACCTCATAAGTCTCGGGGGGAAAGCCGTAGTAGTCATAGAACATGGGTGGGTTCGGAGAGCCGAGCAGGGTCGGCACTCTTTCTTCCCAGTGGGCACTGATCACCAGGATAAGTTCCGGGCGTTCAATCTGCTCAGGTAGAACCTTCATAAATTCGATCATGGCTTTGTGAGCTGGATCGCCCATCAAGGGCAGCGGACCACCCCCGTGGCTGAAGTAGACGATGCGTTTTTTATTTGTGTTCATGGCTGCCTTTCTGATCAGGTTAATTGTAAGTTATTACCGAGGTGTACTGGTGTCGTGGATAAGCCCATGAGTTTGCATAAACTGTTACTGAAAAGAAGGATGAAAAAATCAAAGGCAGAATGCCACGATTTCTTGCCAAACCAAGAGAAGTCATAATATCAAGTCATATGGCAATAGATCACGCAGTGACCGTGGTTTGGGACTTTACCTGAGAGGCTGCTTGGGGGTTGTCGGAGAAAAAAATTATTCCAATTTCAATTCAGATGGCTTGAACTTGAGATAAATTTTCGCAGTCAGATGTCCGACGACAATGCCGCCAATTATAGCGACCAAAATCCATTCCCCAACTCCGCCTAAAACATCGCCCAAAAGATGATTTTTAATATTATCCCAAAAGTAAGGGTCTGCCCGGTTGGAGATATGCATTTCGGGTCGGCTGGGTTCCCCGATGAATACAAGTTTGAAAGTCATGTAAAGGTAATAGGAGATGACGGCTACCATCCAGGAAACCATACTGGCGAGTGCAGCTTTCCAGGGAGAACCAGTGACCTTAACCTCATTAATTGCCACTGGCACGGCTAAAAATAGCCACACAACCAATATCACGAAGATGAGCAGGAGATTGTTTTTAATCGATTGGACAGGCCTTTGATAATAGAAGTCGAAAATGCCAAACAAAATCCCAAAGAATATGTAATATAGCCACCGGTTTTTGTTCATAAATTGAATCTCTCGTTTGTTATACCATAAACATTACTAAGAATATTTATCGGTGCATAGCGATTGCGAAGATTCCATCGGAGTGGTTTTGCTAGTCCAGAGTAGTCAGAATTAATCATTCCACCTTACGAGTTTTATAGGTAAAAGAATTACTGTAAATTCATGATAATATTTTAAAATTATCAGAAAGCAAAGGAAAAAAATATGGCAGACAAGATTGTGCTTGCTTTGGGCGGCGGTGGTGTAAAAGGGATTGCACATTTGGGGGCGGTTGAGTGCCTGCTCGAAAACCACTATCAAATTGAAGGCATTTCCGGAACTAGCGCCGGTGGCATGTTTGGCGCGACATTGGCTGCCCAGGTGCCTCCCAGGGAAGTTTTACAGGTTTGTATCGATTTTATGAAATCTTTCGATTTTCGTCGCACAGCGAATGACTCTGCTTCATTCGCAGGAACCAGAGGGCTGGAGAACGCCCTGGCACCTTTCCTTGAAGGTAAGAGCATTCAAGACCTGCCAATTAAATTTTGTGTGACTGCAGCGAGCCTGAAGACAGGCGAGGAAGTGGTGATCAGCGACGGAGACGTCATGGCTGCTGTGCTTGCAACTATTGCCATCCCCGGGATTTTCCCAGCCAGAGGGGAAGATGTGCTGGTTGATGGAGGAGTTTTAGATCCAGTACCGATCTGGCCGGCAAGGGCTCTGAACCCTTCTTTGCCGATTGTCGCAGTCACTTTACACACGAGACCCGCTGATTACAATCCGGAGCAGACGGAAGAATCCAAGACAGGTCCGATTACCGAAGCAATCAAGGATCGATTAAGCAAGACGAGGATTGCCGAATCGTTGGATATTATGAATAGAGGTATTTCGCTTGGGTCTGATCGGTTGACTGACTTGAGTATCGAGGAAGCGAAACCGGATGTGCTGGTCAGACCATTAGTGGGTCAATATCTTACGCTTCAAAAAGTGGATCCGAATGAGTTGTTTGATGAAGGTTATCGGGCTATGGAAGCTGCTTTGCCTGATCTGGCAGATTCCTTGTCATGGATTAATAGCATCAAAAGAATCACAAAATACGTTAAAGCAGACTTGAACGACAAATAAGATTGAAATCCATCTCTTCTTGCGTTCTACAAGAAAACAATTTCAGATCGACGAAAATTTCATATCCGAAAGCTCTGGTAAGCCGAACTTCTTCATAAAATCTTGTGGATGGCCAATCCCAGCACGATAATCCGGCTTACTGCAAATTGTAGTAGTTGTAAACTGATGCCGAGAGGTTGGCGAAGAGCAGATTGGCCTGGTCGAAAATGACCTGCACTGGCTGGTAGACAAAAATAGACAAAATATAGTTACCACCGGGTGTGTAAACAATTGCAGCATCACCCATGGTATGCACGAAACCGTCCTGAACTTCATTTGCCCAGCCGTGTTTGTGCGCGACAACTGTGCCGGCAGGAACACCAGCCTCTATCAGGTGCCCAATTTTGTTCTTGCCCAAATAATCCACCATCATCAGGCATTCTTCCTGCGTGATTGCCCCATTCAATGCCAGTGGAATTGCGCCGCCATAATCCTGGGCGCAGAAATAAATTTCCTCAAGTAACATCCCCATATCCAACGGTGTGGTCTGCCCATAACGATCAGGGTCGGTGAGGTAATCAGTACGGCTATTGGCTGGTGTAATCACTTCCTGCAGCAGGGGCGAGCCCAGGCTAAAAAAGCCAGCCCAAAAAGTGTTCTCAAGCCCTAAAGTGCGCATGTCTTCAGTTATCCTGATTGGTGCCAGGTTTGGTTCAATCACTTTTTTTGCGACTGCATCCGTCGATTCATTGCTGGATTGCTCGACCATGTCTTCAATTTGTGCCAGTACCTCGGGGTCATAAGGGCTTTCGAGATTCTTGAAGAGTGTGATCAGGGCGGGGATTTTGATCGTGCTCCAGGAAGAAAAGGCAATATCCGTGGGGATGTCTTCATCGCCAATACGACTGTGGGTGAAGTGGATCACCAACCCATTTTGCAGATCTTTAAAATAAAACTCAACCATACCGTCAAAACTTGCTTCATCAATGACATCTTTGAGCATTATTTCAAGAATGTCAAATGAGGGTCTTTTTGGTCGGGTTTCGACCACCTCGATATTAATTGTGCGGCGTGTGCTGGATGCAAGCGCGTCTTTAATTCGTTGCACAGTGATTGGATAATCAATCGATGTGCCGGTTGCACCCGGGTAAAATCCACTTTCGCCTGGAATTGGCATGGGTGGGGTGGCTGGAATATCATAGCGAATGCTGATCTCATTTTCCAGGTATGCCTGGATGCGACCTTCGTCGTAATGAGCTTGCAGAGGAATCTCGGTAGTGGTCATGGGACGGTTCCAGAGGAAATTCCAAAAACCAGTCCAAAAAGGTTCACCGGTTCGCTGCTTGTCAGCGGCTGCAAGCATATTGTTGATTTGCAGTTCAAACCCCAGCGTGGCAGGGCGAACCTGGATGCTGGCATCGGCATAATTCAACTCGATCGGTGCCATATAAACCTGGACCAGGCGTTGAGACGCTTCTTCAAATTGAAGACCGGCAATCGGGATGCCGGCAAT
>DHUW01000085.1:0-518 GCA_002409365.1 Anaerolineaceae bacterium UBA5224
GATGGCCTTCGTTCGCTCTGTGATTTGCTCCTCAATTGCATTGGGACAGATGCAGAGCCAGTCTTCGCTTTCGATATCGGCAAAGATCGTCTTGGCGCCTGTATAACGAATCGCATTTGCACTGGCAACAAAGGTCAACGAAGGTACAATCACCTCATCACCTGTTTTCAAACCAATTGCCATACAAGCCAGGTGCAGCGCAGCTGTAGCGTTATTGACCGCAATGGCGTGCTTTGACCCTACAAATGCAGCAAATTCCTGTTCAAAAGCCTGAGTCACTCCTCCCATGGTCAGCCAGCCAGAGCGCAAAACACTCAAAACCGCATTCTCTTCTTCAGGGCCTAGATTTACATCTGCTAAGGGAACTCGCCAATTCATATCTACTCCGCTAAAAACAGAGAACGCATACTTTCAAAGTCTTCATTTGCCGCCAAAAACTCATCGGGATTACCCAGGTCGCGCCAATAGCCATCATATGGGAAGCAGGCTACCTTCTCGTTCGCTCTGAGCAAGGTGTT
>DHUW01000085.1:794-14057 GCA_002409365.1 Anaerolineaceae bacterium UBA5224
TGGGTTTTTCTATGTATCCCGAAACCTGGTAAGGATCGTTTTGATGTTCAATCACCCCCAGGTTGATCTTATGCGTACGTTGATGGCTGGCAATTGTGCAAATCGCTTTTTGATCCTTATGAAAATTCACCAACTGGCTAATATCCAGCAAGGTGAGAATATCTCCATTGCAGACTAAGAATGTTTCGTTGAGACCCTCAATGAAAGCAAGCGGTCCGGCTGTGCCGAGTGGTTTTTGCTCAAGAGCATAATCGATGTTGAGATCAAATCGTTTGCCATCTTTGAAATAGGCTTGCATCAATGCAGCCAGGTGACCGACAGCCAGTGTAACATCTTTAATACCTGCCCGACGCATTTGCCCAAGTAAAATTTCCAGGATGGCATATTCTCCTATGGGTAACATCGGTTTTGGTACGATATACGTATACGGTGCAAGTCGGGTGCCCTTACCTCCCGCCAGAACTACTGCTCTCATTAATCCGCCTTTTTTGCTAAAGAAACAATTTTTATTAGAAGATTATTTTGAAAAATTAACGACCATATACATCAGGCTTGTAATGGTCGAGATGTTCCTTGATCCACTCAATTGTTGTTACTAAACCTTCGTCAAGGCTAATTTGTGGGACCCAATCCAGCTCGCGTTTCGCTTTGGTATTGTCAGAAACCAATCGCAATACTTCTGACTTTTCCGGCCTGATACGCTCCTGGTCGATGACGATTTCGGATTGAATTTTCAGGTAATCAAATATTTTTTGAGCAATTTCCCCGATTGTCACTTCGTATCCTGTGCCAAGATTGTAGACCTGTCCATCCCACCTCCCGTTACTGGCGGCTTTCAGGAAACCATCAACTGTATCATCCAGATAGGTGAAGTCACGCCTGGACTTCAGGTTGCCAAGGTGGATCTGGTCTGAGGTGAGAGCCTGGGTGATTATGGTAGGGATAACAGCCCGGTTGCTTTGTCCTGGTCCGTAGGTATTGAAAGGACGCACAGTCACCGACTGTACATCGAAGCTTCGGTAGTAGCTCTCGACAAGTTTGTCAGCTCCGATCTTACTGGCAGAATATGGTGACTGCGCCTGGAGAGGATGTTCTTCGTCAATAGGCACGCACAATGCAGTCCCATAGACTTCGCTTGTTGAAGTATGGATAAGTTTTACATTCCTGTGCCGGCAAGCTTCGAGCACATTTAATGTGCCGAGTAAATTTGTTTTGGCAGTCTCAACCGGATGTACATATGAATACGGAATCGAGATCAGCGCGCCCAAGTGGAAAACGAGATCGATCCCTTCCATTACACTCTCAATAGCTGCACGGTCTTCCAGGTTCCCACGGACAATTTCGATTTGATGAAAAATTTCAGGCGGCAGAAAAACGAGATTGCCAAATTCCGGACGGGAAGTATAACGGGTGAAGGCTCTGACTTGCGCGCCATTTTCTATCAATTTTTCTGCCAATCTGGAACCAATAAAACCTGCAGCGCCAGTAACCAGAACCCGTTTGTCTGAAAAAAAATTAGCGTCTTTTCCCATTACCATTTGGTTTAAATCCTTCAAATGCATCTTCCAATTTTTTGATCAAATCCGGCATAACGATAATTTTGGCGTCCGTTGAATCACATATTGATTTGATTTTATCTCTGCTTGTCTGGTCTGCGTTGCTGATGGCGAATATAATGATGCCGATCGAATATTTTTCAACCAATTCCGGGATTGAGACGGTAGGTCCCAAGACCTTCACCTGACCAATTCGCATATTTCTTTTTTTAGGGTCATCATCCACATAGCCTACGACCCCAAAAAGGGTGGAATATGTGCTCCGCTGAATCAGCCAGGAGGTCAGTTCGCCAAGCTGACCTGCCCCGACAATGAGAATTCGCTCAGCGAAGGAAGCTTCACTCCCACGAAACAACAACCAACGATATGCCAGACTGCTTACCAATCTTTCCCGGTAACGAACACCGACCAAACCTACATAGGTTGTAATTGTAATTAACCAAAACAGACTGAAAGGGATCCATGGGTCAGTGAGCCAGAATCGGTTGATCAACCATAAAACAAGCATGGTGAGTCCCACTGAAATGCCAATATCTACGACGTAAGCTGGGCTCGCTTCCCGCCAGGAGACTTTCTGCAGACCCAAAAGCATATTGATCAGACTGATAAAAACTGCGATAGCAAGCGCTAAGGTGATAAAGATCGGTATTCCAAGGTTGATCACAGCACTAAGGCGCCAAACGATTCCAGAGATACCGACTGAAATTGTAGCTACCACGATATCTATCAGGAACCAGGGAACGATCTTTCGGAAAAGTGTGAGAGTTGGCCCGCCAAAAAGGATGCTCTCATCCATCTTTTTGCCCCTGATTTGGGGTAACAACACAACCAGCGTAGCAGCCAGAATGTCGACATCAGTGAAAAAACTCAGATTCTGGATGTAGAGGTGGTCAAGCCGTTGTTTATCTGGAAGAATCCTACGCAGGTATTCATCCATAAAACTTTCACCTTTGAGCATTTTCTCTTCATCGCGATAAACTATCGACGCTGGACTGGTAATTCCAGGACGAACAGAAAAAATCTCCTTCTTAAAATCTTCCGGCCAGGTTAGGGCAATCTGATAATCTTCAGGACGCGGACCGACCAAACTCATATCGCCGATGAAAACGTTCCACAACTGGGGTAACTCGTTTAGTTTGGTGTCGCGAAGATAGTGACCCATCTTTGTGATGCGTGGATCACCAAATGCTGTAATTGACGGACCATTATCACCTGCTGTCTGACGGTACATGGTTCGGAATTTGTTGATTTTGAAAGGCTTCTGGTCCTTCCCCATCCGCAGTCCTCGATAAAACACCGGACCAGGAGATTCACGTTTGATTGCTAAACCTATAATGGCAAAAACAGGCAATAGGAAAAAAAGTCCGAGGAAGGAAAAAATGATATCAAAAGTACGTTTGAAGAAGGCCTGGATGCGGTTAACCGGTCGGCTTTGCTCGGTCGATTTGGTCGTGGAAATAATCTGAGTACGTATCACATCGTTTTGCACAGTTTGCCCTCCCTTCTGTGACTATTTCGATTAGTATCTAGTTTACTATAGAATTAAATCATTCCCCATAAATTAATAAAATTGAAAAACAGGAATGGGTATAAAGAATATGTACTTACCTTTGATCGGCGTATGTAAAGGTTATTACGTCAGCCTGGTTTTTGAATCCATACAAGCAGGTGAGAATTTAAAAAGGAGATCCTTGACAGCGCGGTTGCCAACCTTTGATGCTCAGGAATTAAAGTTCGAGAAATTGGTGGAGCCAGAGTGATTCGTCTTGCCGTAATGAGCATTCCAGGAAATAAATTCCTGACTTGCGTAATTGGAATACCGCGAGTCTGGCGATTGAGCGGATTCCAAATAAAGTCATACCATAATATCCCCTTGCCCGGTTTAAGCACACGCATCATCTCCTTAGCCATGGTTGCCTTTGTTGAGAGATTGAGAATCGAAGAAAATGCCGTGAATTGGAGCACTAAGTCGAATGTTTCAGCAGAAAAGGGCAGGTTCTGCCCATCTGCAGACACCCATGAACAATTCTCGATTTTATATTTGGCTACGCGCAAACGATCCCAAAGCAGATCAACTCCAAACATATTCACTGGTTCAGACCCCAAGTCAATGAACTCCTCCAACACACCGCCAGAGCCACAACCCATCTCCAGAATCCGCAATTTGGAGAAGTCAAATACCCCGAAGCGTTCAAAAAAATCAATAATCGCCCGCTGACGGGTTGCCAATATCCATTGAAATGCAGGATTGGCAGAGGAGTAACGGTCGTCTGAGTCAGCATCATCTGCACGCCGGGCATATTCTTCTCTTAATCGAGCAATTTCAGGGTCCGGATCCTTAGTCATTACAAGGGTGGTACCTTTCCAGTCTTGTCATTCCAGCGATTAGCGAACCTAAACAAGCCCACCAGGAAACCTGAACCATAGCTGACGTGGATGATGGCGAATGCTACAGGAAGCGATAAAAGGAATTTCCATCCGTGTCTGGCTGAAATGTAAATAGAAAAACCAAGGTTGACCGCCAGATAAGCGCCTAGTATCAGCGCCAGAAAAATCCAACCCCAAGGATTTACCAGAGTAAGGAGCAATGAGATGATAATTGACAACACAAAAACTGGTGGAACAAATTGGCGTAGACTCATCTGCATTGGATGCTTTTGCAAAACCCGGACCTTCCAAAACCCGTACTGATAATATTGCTTCCATAATTTCGCAAATGAACCTCGGCTGAAATATGTGGAGCGAACATCTTGGGCTAAAAGGATCTTCCCTCCCGCCTCCCGGATGCGGTAGTTGTACTCGTCATCTTGGTTGCGAACCAATTCTTCGTCATACAGACCGACTCTTTCGATAATTTCGCGAGTATAGGCAGGAAAGGGTACCGTGTCAACAAGCTTGGTTTGACCAGTTTCGGTACGGAACGATGAATCACCGACACCAAACTTTGAGCTCATTACCAGGGCAATAACTTCAGAGATAAAATCCTCGCCGATGGTCTGCATTGGTCCACCGACAGCATCTACAGCGTCTTCCTGCAAATGTCGGATACAATTAGAAACATAATCCGGGGAAATAACGCAATGTCCATCAACACGAATGATGATTTCTCCGGTAGTTATACGAATCGCCTCATTCATCCCCGTGGGGACGATTTTTCCTGGATTTTGAATCAGCTGAATATTAGGATTTGCTTTTTGATACTCCATCACAATATCTGGTGTGCGATCCTCGGACATCCCATCAACAACCAGCATTTCAAGTTGCTCTTGCTGAATGTCCTGTGCAAGAACTGCGTCCAGGCAACGATTGATATAGTTAGCTTCATTTCGGATAGGGAGGATAACTGTAATCATTTTTGGATTAAGGAAATCACAGCCTTGAATTTACCATACTTGGTGCGTTCAATGCCTTGAACTAATTCGACTACAACTTCGACTTGCTTTCCGATGCGTTGATGCACGCGATTGATAATATCAAAAGTATCTATTTCTGAAAAACCTTCCGTTGGAACAATTTTCACCCTAATTCTGTCCAGAGCTTCCTGAATGATTTGCCCTTCAATTACGTTGGGTTGATTTGTAAAGATACCATGGAAACGCACCAACTGTCTCCCATCCGGACCTACAACTACATCTTCCAACCGGCCGACCACTTCCTTAATAACGGGCATCGCGCGTCCGCAAGGGCAAGGTTCAATATCCCAGGCAGCCAGGTCACCTAGACGGTAACGTATCAGTGGCTGATAAGTTCGCAAGAAACTGGTAGCAACTACTTCACCCACTTCCCCTGGATCGCATGGACTTCCATCAGAGCGTAAAATTTCGACGACACCAGCATCCGGACTGATGTGTAGCCGACCATGCTCACACTCGCTTGCAAACAACACGTTTTCAACTGTGCTGTATTCCTCGTATACCCGGCAACCGTATGCCTTTTCCATCAACAACCGCATTTCCGGTGTCAATTTCTCACTAGTTGTTATTACACCTTTTAACGGTGGAACTTCCAAACCAGCCTCAATGACAAATTTTGCCAGAAGATAATACGAAACTGCATATCCTGTCATCCATTGGATCTTGTGTCTTTTGAGTGCTTCGATATAAAAATGAGCAGTATCGGGACGAAGATGGTAAGGAGAAAAATAGACTTGCTGCTCAACTGAGTTGAGACGATAAAAGGGACCTTTGCTTTCGGGGTCTGGTTCTACTAGTCTTCCCGAAAAAGTCGCACGAGGTTCATTAAATGAAACCCTCGCCCAACCTGCAGAACGAACCTCCCTAATTGCCATAAATTTCCTCATCTCTGAAGCAGTAACTATGGAAGCAATTGGAGTGCCCGTGGATCCGCTAGTGTAGTTTGTGATTTTGAAGAGAGGCTTCCGATCTATACGAACAAAGTCATTCGGATTTGCTCGAAATGGTGCTTTCTCCATTAAGGGTAACGCAAAAAGATCACCATTCAGAGCGGCTCGCTTTTGTGCAAGGGTCCATTCTCTGGAATAATATGGGACGGTATTCATACAGATTTGCAACAACTTTTTCAGGTTTTCTGACTGAAAGGATGCCCATTTTTCTTCGCTAAAGATATCTCTGGATGCATAAGCCTTAACAAAACTATTATATTCTCCACCAAAACGAAGCCATTTCCAATACAGACCATATAAGCTCACCACCCAATTTTGGAGAAATGAAGGAAGTTTCGAATAAATTGTATCTGTAATGCCCATTATGAATCCTGTGAGATGACACTGGACAACAAGCGTTCCCACTGAGGAAGGATGACGGTCCAATTATACTGCTCTGCTTTCCTCCTGGCATTTGCAGACAGGTGATTAGCGAATGAAGGATCGCGAAGGATCTTCGTAATAGCAGATGCCATAGCTTGGAAGTCCTTTGGTTCGACCAACATAGCCTCGACTCCATCGCTAGCCATGGAAGGAATGCCACCTACATTGGTGGTTACAACGCAAAGACCATTAGCCATGGCTTCAAGAAGACTGCTTGGAGCATTGTCATAATTACTGGTATTGATAAAAATATCCGCCATATTGAGCCAATGAGAAACTTTGTCGTGGGGGACATGACCTAATACTTGCAGTTTGGATCTGACACCCAACTCATCGGATAGCATTAAGACCTCTTCGAGACTGCCATCACCTTTGTCAGGACCTAACATATACAGATGGATCTGCGGGAATTCATTTTGGAGTTCATACAAGACCCGTACAGCCATGGACGGATTGTAGATTTGATGAAAAGCACGAACCCAAATCAATCGAGGAGCAGCCTCTTTTCTCTCACGGTAAATGGCCTCGGCAGTGTTAATGGGATTTGGGATCAAAATAATATCTGGACGGATTTGAATAAAATCTGCTTGCAAATAGGCAGAAGGGGTAACAACTGCATCCGCACACATTAATACCTTGTTCACTGAGTCGTGGTGTTTATCTGCAAACTCAGGCAATCCTCCACCATGTAGGGTCAGTATGATTGGTTTTTTAAGCCATTTTAGTAAAATTGTCGAAAGTTGAGCAAAAATAAAGGCTTTGCCGCTGAATACATCAATGTGAGCTACCTGGTAAGAACGACGCTCACGCCAGATAGTGAGGAGCATGTCTACAAGGCGCAGAAGCTGGTGTTCCTCATTGGAGGTGGTGATTACCGACCAGCCCGTCTCAGCGAGCTTTTCTGCCAAAAAGTGCCACACATTTTTATTGTGGCGGGGTGCGGGAAGAAAGTTACCGATGAATAGCAGCCCTCCATTATTAAGCATCGGTCCTCTTTTGGTAGCGGTGAAATCTGTATAAAAGGGTAGAAGATCTGTCTTGTTGTGGAGGACCAAAATCTTTGAGATCGAATGCAACAAAGGCAAATCCAAGCATAAACGGTATGGCTACAATACGCATAGCCGCATGTCCCATCTCAACAGCAGCCCAAGCGGCTGAAGCGACCAGCCATGCTTGAGCCATAGCTGAGGGTGTTTTGAACAGCGATCGCATTAGCATCACTACTATGATTAAGAGTCCTAGCGCCCCTAATATTCCATGTTCAGCAAGAATGCGGCTGTACTCCGTATGAGCAGCCACACCTCCCATCACGGATCTTAACATCGAGGACATCCCGGGTCCAACGCCCACAAAGGGATTAGCAAGAAAAAGATCGATATCTGATTGCGCCATTTTAATTCGACCGGTGGGATCTAGATCCGTAAATCTGGCAGAAAGAGCACCGCTGGTGAAGGCTTCCAATCGTGGGAAAATCACATATCCTACGGTAATGAGAATAATAAAAAGAACAAATAATGGTCGTACGATCTTACCGGGTCGGCGTAACAGAAAGATGAAAGCTGCCCCAAGAGCAACCACGAGGTTGATCAGACCCCCACGGGAGAAGGTCAGAAAGCTCTGGACTATCAGGAGCAAAGCAAGAATTAGAGCTATAGTGCGACCTTTAAACTTATTATCTTGGATGGTATAGAGGATAAGTAGCAATGCACCTAATCCCAACATTGCAGATACCTGGTTGGGGCCGAAACCGCCACTTGTAGCAAACACTGACTCACTACCAAATTCAATAGAGGTAGCCGTCAGCGTACTCCTCACTGCGAGAGTCAAAATACCGGTTATGGGATATACAGCTGTCCAGATCGTTTTCTTCAGCGCTTTCTGGTTTAATGTGACCTGAGAAAAGAACAGCACACAAATAAAAACTGCTAGTGGACCGGACATATTGAAACTGAGAGAATCGCGGAAATTGTTAGTAAAGCCAAGTGCATCGAAAGTCAGATAGACAGAAGGTAGAAACAAAAGAAAAGAAAGCGCAGGCCAGAAAAAATTATTAAGAGGCTTCTTTTGCCTGATTAAAGCAACCATGAATATGAAGATTATTGCATACTTGCCAAATTCCCAAAAGATGCCCGCTTTTGTCATTCGCCAAAAAACTTCAGCTCCCATTATATAAGCAGCATAGGGCACGACCTCAGCAAGATCTTCAGTAGTTAAGGCTTTATAGAGCCCCAAGGCAAGTATCAGGATTGCATGCATGGTCGAAAAAAAACGAACTTCACGAAAAAGAAGCGCCAAACCAACATGGAGCAAGAGCATCACCACCACATTACCAAGGCCATTCTGTTCCACCGGTTCAGTTGAGTTTTGTGACCTACTTTTATACAAGGCTAACCGCATCTAATTATTTTCCCAATTCTATCTTCCATGCATTGTTAAAGAATTTGCACACAGCATTCAAATAATATTCATAAGTAAAAGATTCTGCAGCGATTACGCCATTTTGACTTTCTCTTTTCCACTTTAAAGGGTCTTCAACATAACTGATAATGGTTCTGGCAAAAGAATTTATGTCATTAGAAGGTATAGCTAAACCAGATTTTGCATTTGAGAGTATCGAAGGAATACTGGAAATATCAGATGCCAAGGGAACCACGCCATAAGCCATAGCCTCGCTGAGCACCTTAGGCCACCCCTCTGAAGTTGAGGGAAGGAGAATGAAATGGGCATCTTTGTAGTATTTATTGATTTCCAGACGGTTTTTCCAACCTAGAAATGATACCTGATCAGACAAACCTCGTTCTACTGCTGCTTGTTCAAAAATTTCTCTATTCGGCCCATCACCAATCACGTCCAAATGGAAAGCAATCCCTTTCCCTAATAGTTGAGCAGCAATTTCCAATATCCTCCCAACACCTTTTGCCTCGTCGGCCCTGCCAACAAAAACGAACTTGAGAGGAAAAGAAAGGTCTTTCTCCGCAGCTTCTTGTTTAGCATGAAACCATTCTATTTGTGAAAAGGAGGGATTGTTGAATGTAATTATATGAGCGGGTTGGTGTAGCCAAGTACCATTGACTGTAACAATACCTCGGTGGAAATTATGCCCTAACCAGAAACGTTGCATTCTGTATGACCAAAATTCTTTATTACTTGGCTTCCAGTTGCCTGCATATTTTACCCAGCTCGGCTTTCCCCGTCCCCAAAGTTTCTGGGCAAAAAGAGCAATTAAGCTTATCCCAGCGGGGCAACGGATGTGTATTGCATCAGCAGAATTGATCTCATGTCGCATTGCCTTCAACCAGACTGGAACCGCTCCAAAAATAGACAACTTATCCTTAAAACCATCTCCTCCTGCGGGTTTCACAGGGATGAACTTGATCTTTTTACTGGAATAAGGGAGCGAACTCTCAGGGGGAGGCCCAGTATACAAAGGCGCAAGGTGGACAAGCTCATCGAACAAACCGGCCAGGTGGTCCAGCTCCCGAATAGTAGAGCCCCAACCTGAGATAACTCCTTGATATTCATAATGTGGTGTATGTGAAATCACCAATAAACGCATCTCAGTCTTCACCAAGAATTTCTTCGAAGTATCTCAGATAGGATGCTCCAACTTGATCCCACGTTTGGTGTGTAATGGCATTCTTATAGGCAGCCCCAGAGAGTACGCTCAATAATTCTGGGGATTCAATCAGGTTGGTAACTGCGTCTGCGATTTGCTCAAACTGGCCCTGAGGTACCAGAAGCCCAGTCAGACCGCCTTGGACAGCCTCAGCCAGACCTGAATTATCCGTGACAACACTGGTTTTTCCGCATAATGCAGCTTCATTTACCGCAATGCCATATCCTTCAAAGTCGCCATTAGTTAGTTGCTGGCTGGTCATGAGAAACAAGTCACACGCATTATAGATATTGAGTAAAGTAGGTTGATCCACGCGTCCCCAAAAACGGATATTAGCAGATACCCCTAACTCCTCTGCAAGCTGCTCCAACTTCTGTTGCTCGGAAGGCAGACCAGCCATCCAGTAAACCAAATCTGTATGTCTTCGAACAATTGCCGGAAGCGCTCGAATGACCCATTCCTGCCCCTTACGAGGTGTAACATTTCCAACGGTCAGCAAAACAAATTTCCCTATCACGTCTTCCTGCTCACGGAAGCTATCAATAGTTTCAGGCGGGAGGGGATGGAAGAATTCCGCATCTGCCCCATTGGAAATTACCCTTATTTCCGGTTTTGAGATACCAAGGGATAATATTCTGGACCGTGTATACTTGCTGACTGCAACAACAGCATTGGCCTGGTTACAGGTCAATCGAGTTAAAAAAGCATTTATCCCTGATTCTGCGCCAAACTCAGTGCCGTGTCCAACCACTACCCAGGGAATATGATTTCTTCTCATAACAACAGCACTCATCCAAATCATACGCCCACCCGACACCAAGACTATGTCAGGTTGAAAATGATCCAGCGCACTTTTCAAAGCTTTGGCACGATCTCGAACCTTAGTAACGGCGCTTCCTTCAGTCGAAAAGGTAACGATTTCAAAATTCTGTTGTTGATTAAATGCTTCCCGTTCAGCATCAGATTCATAAGCTTGCGGTGTTAAAACCAGAGCTGGATGCCTTTGTCCCGAAAAATATTTGGCTAACTGATGTGCATGAGTACCTATCCCTCCAGGACCGGGTGGAAACTCAGAGCTCAGAATCAGTATGCGCATTAAGAATCTTCCTGTTGTAATTGAGGAATCTCGGGGTATATCACCAGCATTCGCTCCGCGGTTTTTGTTCGTTGTCTGAGAAGGTGGATGTTTTTAGGCAGTAGAAGGATTGCAATCAAGACCTTTAGGAAGCGCTTAAGAATGGAACCTTTTACACTGAAGGTTCCTATCAGGTCAATCCAGAGCCGCTCACGCACCTGTCGGTCACTGAAGTATCGTTTACTCAAGTAGAGGTCCGAAACACTGGGCAGCTCCTGCTTGAATAATTGAGTGCGGGATGCGGCATAAGTATTGACCCGTGCTTTATGCTCCCGAAGCCCTCCCATTGGAGCGTGGTGATGCACAACTTTGACATCAGGGTTTAGTACCATGAGTTCGCCCTGGAGATAGAGCCGCATACCCAAGTCATGGTCAGCTCGCTGTCCATGATCATATGCAAGATCAAATAATCCCGATTTATGCAAAACATCTTTGCGGATCAAGGTATTGTTGGTTGGAAAAACGTTACTGATCCGGACAAAACTAAAACCTTTGGGCAGATCGCCGATAGCGGGTTCGATTGCCACTCCATTAGTAATAGTAGTTTGAAAACGAGCAAGAGTTTCCAGATGTTTTTCAATGAGATCTGGTTGAATTTCATCATCATCATCCACAAACAAAATAAAATCTCCCTGAGCTTGTAGCAATCCGAAGTTTCGTGATGAACATTGCCCGGGTGTGTCCAGAAAAAACCACCTTAAAGGCAGGTCGGAGAATTCATTTTGTAGACCCGATTCCCTCTGATCTTCCGGAGTCTGGTCAATAACCAGGACCTCGAAAGGCGGTATGATTTGCCGGCGCAGCTGATCCAGCAATACCCGCAAATAGGGGTAACGCTTCAGTGTTGGGACCAGTACGCTGACCTTGCCAGTTACAGAGTCATTCTCAGGCAAGAAGTGTTGCCGATAGAACGATGGGTATTGATGAACCTTCTGTGCACTCACTTTACACCAGGCTTTATAGAGTTCGCCTAGGCGAGCAAACCGGGTCAACGCAGCGCGGAGAAATGCCCATCGAACCCAACGCCGACCAAAACCATACCTGATAAAGAGCAATTCATCACTTAATGGTATTTTTAGGTCAGGAACTTGTTGCTGTTCCTGGATAAGCGCTGGCACATGCCGAACGAAAGCCCCCTGGCGAATATATCTCAACCCCAGATCAAGCCCAGCTACATCCAGCGAATCATACTCTGCTCTGGGCCCGCCCAGCTGTCGCAATACACCCGAACGAATAAGGCATGCCCGCAATGAAAGCCGCCAGGAAGTTGCCTCGATGCTGCTATCAGGATCACGATTAAGCATCCAGGTCGGGCTGACATAATCGATTATTTCAGGCTTGCCAGATAAACCAAGTTTGAGACCCGCATGCCAAACTTCCGATGTTGAACTGAGCAGCTGTTCTACAAGGTCCTTGGGAGGTAAGGGAAAGCTCGCGTCCCAAAAAAGCAGCGCGTCTGCGTTGGTTTTTAAAAGGTGCTTTTGGATCATGGAACTTAAGGCCGCGGGGTTTGAAGAGCAAAAGACCACCTCGCCCATGGACCATGCCTGGAAGCTCTCAGAATCACCAATCAGGAAAAGATCAATGACACTCACCGCAACGTCCTGTAAAATTCTTCCCATGCGTCCAATTGATTTTCGATGTTGAACAAGCTTCTGACTCGGTCCATTCCGGCCAGACCAAAGGTGTTTCGCATGTCAGGGTTATTCGCTAGCAAAGCCAATTTTTCGGCTAAAGCCTTCGGATTACGTCTTGGAACAACGAAACCAGTGACACCATCAGCCACATTTTCAGCTAATCCATCTGCGTCTGATGTCACCACAGGCAATCCCATTGCCTGTGCTTCAATCACTGCGTTACAAAAGCCCTCTGAAACAGCTGAGTGAAGAAAAACATCCGCCCATTCCAAGTGTTGGACCACTCGGTCGTGAGAGAGCGCACCGAGGATTTGAACATTTTCCTTGATACCCAGTTGGTGGCACGCGAACTCGAGAGCAGTGCGATGTTCACCCTCTCCAATAATGCGATACTCGAAGGTAACGCCTTGATCCTGAAGCATTTTCATAGCACTCAGAGCGAATTCATATCCTTTTTTCCATTCCAATCTGCCAACGCTCAATATTTTGAGAGGTTTTTCCCTGGTTCCAAGAACTTCATACGAAGATCGCTC
>DHUW01000101.1:0-2551 GCA_002409365.1 Anaerolineaceae bacterium UBA5224
GTTGGACTATGGTTTGCGTCCCTGGCGCATCACCTGGTACCAGGTCGGTCCATACTTAGCTTACTATTATTCCGGTCGCTACCAGGACGCTTTCAACCTTGCTGAACAGACTATTAACAACAGCAGCTTCCCTTCACTACCCGAGACCTGGTACTGGGGCGGGCAGTCAGCGCTGATGCTGGGCGATAAAGCTGAGGCAGCCCGTTACTTCCGCAAAGCGCTGGAGTTTTACCCCGGTTGGGACCAGGCAACCCAAGGTTTGGCACAAGCCGAATCCTGAAACAGACTACCAACATTGAGTGGTGAAAACAGCCTTTTTCTAAAAAGGTATAATGCAGCCCATGACGAAAAATACAAGTAAAGAGGCGTTTCGTAAACGTCTTTCTCAACAAAGCCCCTGGTCCAAACCATGGGTTTATGTGATTTTGGTTATCGCAGTCGCTCTTTTAGCCTTGCTGATCTACCAAATTCCAGCAGTTCACGAAAGATTCTCATGGCGTGTTGACAGCGCCACAGCGAGAGTCTATTACTTTTTCAACCGTCCTGGCAGGGATGTTTTTGTACCTGCCGCAACTAAAGTTGACCAGGGGAATGTCGTGCAAACTTTGACAGCAGGCGCACCCACAGCGACTCCGACCCAGGAACCTACTATCACCCCTACACCGGAGTTCACTCCGACTCCAACAATTGAACCAACAGCAACGCCCACCCCCAAACCCTTGCCGAAGTCAGCTTTGATAGACGGCGTCAAGGTGGAATACCAAAAAGCCAATAATTGTGGACCTGCCAATCTGTCAATGCTGTTAAATTTCTGGGGCTGGACGGGCGATCAGACAGTAACCGAAAAGGTGCTCAAGCCGTTCATTAAAGATCGCAATGTCATGCCCTATGAAATGCTCGATTATGTTCAGAAACAAACCGAATATAGCGGCATCGTCCGTTACGGCGGCGATCTGAATATAGTTAAACAACTGGTAGCATCCGGCTTCCCTGTTTTGATCGAACGCGGTTACATTAATGCCCAGGAAGGCTGGATGGGGCATTATGGCCTGATCGTCGGTTACGATGATGAGACCCAGGAAGTAACCATTCCGGACACCTATTTGGGCGTGATCAAAATTAAGTACGACGAAATCAATCGATACTGGGCACAATTTGACAAAATTTACCTGGTAATTTTCCCGGTTGACCGTGCCCAGGAAGTTTATGACATCCTGGGACCCCAGATGGATGCCGCATACAATTTACAGTATGCCTATGAACAGGTGCAGGCTAACCTACTCAACAACACAGGCGCAGAGCTTTTCTTCGCCTGGTACAGCCGGGGTTCGATCATGGTCGAATTGCAGGATTCCTGGGGTGCGGCGCAATCGTTCGACGAAGCATTCAAGGTCTACGCAACTTTAACTGAAAAAGACCGTCCCTGGCGCATGCTCTGGTATCAGACCGGACCATTCTTTGCTTACTTTAATATGGGCCGCTACCAGGATGTTTTGAGCCTGGCAAAACAAACCCTTACTGAAGCCAAGGAAGATGCCCTCCCTGAGAGTTGGGTATGGAAGGGTCGCGCTGAGGTTATGCTCGGTTTGCGCGATGACGCCATTGCCAGTTTCAAACGAGCCCTCTACTGGCACCCGGGTTGGTGGGTTGCGGAAAATGAATTGACTGCTTTGGGCGAATCCCTGCCCTAAGGAGTGTGGTAATGAACAAGATCAGCGAGTTTAACGCCAAAACCTGGGATCAGTGGAGCAGCGAAAACATGGTCTGGACTGTGCCCTGCTCTGCGGAGCAGTTTGCCAGGGCGAAAGAGCGCGATATCGAGCTGATCTTAACTCCCTTGAAAATAGCACCAGTCTGGTGGTTTGATGGTTTGGGCAAGAAGCTTTTAGGACTTGCCAGCGGTGGTGGGCAGCAGGGTCCTGAACTGACCGCCCATGGTTATGAAGTCACCATTTTGGATATGTCTGACCGGCAATTACTGGCTGATAAGCTGGTCGCTGAGCGGGAAGGATATTCGATCGGTCTCGCCAAAGCCGATATGACCCACCATTTTCCTTTTGCCGATAATTCTTTCGATATCATTGTCCACCCGGTATCAAATTGTTATGTTGAGGATATCGAGCACGTCTGGCGAGAAGCCTTCCGCGTGTTGCGACCTGGCGGCGCGTTAATGTCGGGCTGGACCAATCCGATCATGTACATGGTGGATGATGCTGCCTTGTATACTGAAGACGTACCTTTGGAGATCAAGAATGCACTGCCCTATAACAGTCGGCTGGAAGAGCAAAAAGGATTGGAGATCACCACGGAGAGTGGTTATCAGTTCAGCCACACACTCGATACTCAAATCGGTGGACAACTTCGGGCTGGATTTTTGTTGAAAGATTTTTTTGAGGACAGCGAAGAAGATAACCGTCTGGGAAAATACTGCAATCTTTACGCAGCCACACTGGCGGTCAAACCCAAGTGAATCGATTGGGACTAGCCACATTCCCTATAAAAGATGCTTATTTGAGATGTGCGGAACCTTATCCGCTTGGCTTTCAGAGCA
>DHUW01000101.1:2794-29533 GCA_002409365.1 Anaerolineaceae bacterium UBA5224
GTTCCCTGCTAGATAATTATTTTTTCTCTCGAAAACCGTTCAGAATGTCCTGGCTGGGCATGAGAATTGCTTTGGGTTCGCAGACACTCTTACAAAAACAACAGCCGACCATGCATAAAAACGGCTCTGCCACCCAGATTTTCCCATCCTCGTCCTGTTCAAAAACCTCGCGGGCGCAGAGGTCCAGGCAGGCACCGCAATTGGTACATGCTTCGGATGAAATTGTCGGAAACCAGGGGATTTGCTCGCGCGGGTAACCGCGCCAGGTACCATAGTTGCGGGCAACAATGGCTTTCCCGCTCTTGCGCTTGCGAAAATAGCGTTGATACTCCTCGCAAAGTGTACTTTGGTAGATTGGAAGAGCATACTTTGGGATGTAGTTGTGTTCCCGAACACCCTTAAGGATCAGTTCAGGTGTTTCTGGGGCATTAGGCGTTATTCCTTCAGCATATAGTTGCGTAAATAACTCCTCCAACCCGAGTAAGCCCGCGGGAATGCCGCCAATATTGAGCATACGATAACTGATAGGCATTACTTCTCCTCGGGTTGCCCTCCAAGGCAATCTGCTGCTGCCTGCTTGAGGTGCCCCATCATGGCGGTCAGGCCATTGCTGCGCTGTGATGAGATATGCCGCCAGAGCCCAAGCGTTTCGAAGAAGCTCATATTTGACCTGAGAACCTCCTCAGCTGGTTGACCGTTGAGGACTTCGTTTAAAACAGCCACCATGCCCTTCACGATCAGTGAGTCGCTATCAGCCATGAACTCCAGGTTGCCATCTTTGCAGTGGATATCAAACCAAACACTGGATTGGCAGCCTTGCACCAGGCGATCGTCCGTCTTGAGAGCAGGATCCATCACGGGCATATTCTGACCCATTTCGATCAGGTATTCATACTTTTCTTCCCAATTTTCCAGTAGTTCAAAATCGTCTATCAGATTTTGTTCAATAACTTGAATTGACTCTTTCTTAGGCATGGCTACCTTCTGATCATGTGGATGACACGCTCGATACCGTGAGCAAGCGCCTCGAGATCTTCGCGTGAATTGTAGAGCGCCAAAGATGCCCGCACTGTGCCGGGAATATGCAGCGCGTCCATGATTGGCTGTGTGCAATGCTGACCGGTACGAACAGCAATGCCCTTGGCATCAAGCAAAATTCCAAGGTCATAATGTTGGATACCTTCAACGTTGAAGGGCAGGATTGCCGAACGCTGTTTTGGATTCCCATAAACATTCAGCCCTTCAATCCCCCTCAACAGCTCCAAGCCATAAGCCAGTAAATCGTCTTCATAAGCTTGCAGTTGAGCAAAATCAAACTGGTTGATGTAGTCGATTGCTGCTCCAAGTCCGATCACGCCCGCAACGTTGGGGGTGCCGGCTTCAAATTTATATGGCAGTATATTAAAAGTAACCTTGGTTGATGTGACCTGGTCGATCATTTCACCGCCAGACAGGAAGGGAGGCATTTTTTCGAGCCACTCCCTTTTTCCGTAAAGCACACCGACACCCATGGGACCATACATTTTGTGCCCCGAGAAAGCATAAAAGTCGGCACCCATTGCCTGCACATCGTGTGCAATGTGTTGCACCGACTGCGCGCCATCCACTAACACGGGCACATTGTTTGCGTGGGCAAGTTGAATAATTTCTTCAATCGGATTGACCGTGCCAAGTGAATTGGAGACATGGTTTACTGCAACCAGCCTGGTTTTCTCGTTCAGCATACCCCGGAAAACCTGCAAATCCAGCTCACCATTTTTATCGAACGGGATGACGCGGAAGATCGCTCCTTGTCGCTGGCACATCAATTCCCAGGGAACATAGTTGCTATGATGCTCCAATTGGCTGACGATCACCTCGTCACCTTCCCTTACAAAGGCTTCACCGAAACTATATGCGACAAGATTCACTGATTCAGTGGTACCACGGGTGAAGATAATTTCATCTGGTGAGGGTGCATTAATGTATTTAGCAACCTTCTTGCGAACCTCTTCATAAGCCTGAGTAGCTTGCACAGCCAGTGTATGGTTACCGCGGTGGATGTTGGCATTGATGGTTGTGTAGTAATTACTGATGGCGTCGATCACGCATTGTGGTTTTTGAGTGGTGGCAGCGTTGTCCAGGTAAACCAGGGGCAGGTCATTGACGGTCTGCGTAAGAATAGGGAAATCTTTCCTGGCTGAAAAAATATTTTTGCTCATATTATGATCCTTATTGTGCCTTAATTTTACCATCGAGATTCAGGGCAATGGTGATTGCATTCAATGTGGTTATGGCATACTCCATAGGGAGAGGGTCCTCTAAGAAGTGATCAGCAATCCTCCTCGGAGGAAAGTCCGCGAAGCGGGGATGAGGGGTCAGTAGCCCTCCTCCTGTGGGGGAGAGCATAACTTCCTCCTCTCAGTGGCTACTCCGTTCATGGACCTTCCATAAAGGTTGGGGCATACAAAGAAAACTCCGTTATCTCCTCATTATCGGCGGTTAAGGTTTGGTAAATAGGAGGTAAGAGTTTATCAGGAAGTGTCAATTAGCCTTGCCGTGGGATACAATTGTTAACAAGTTCTTGCAGTTACGTTTAATTAATTACATAATACCTGCAAGATTTTTGGAGAATACATGGCAGAAAAAATATTGGTAGTGGATGATGAAGTCTCTCTCCAGGAGACGCTTAAGTATTCGCTTGAAAAACAGGGGTACCAGGTCGTGGTTGCAGGGGATGGTCTGACCGCCCTCGAGTTAGCCCAAAGCAGCAATCCAGATCTCGTAATTTTGGATGTAATGCTGCCAGGAATGGATGGTTTTGAAGTTTGCCGCACCTTGCGTCAGGAATCCAATATTCCTGTGCTTATGCTCACTGCTCGCGATGACGAAATCGACCGTGTGGTTGGCTTGGAAGTTGGCGCAGACGATTATCTGCCCAAACCTTTCAGCATGCGTGAACTGATTGCGCGGGTAAAAGCTTTACTGCGCCGGGTACGCCTGATGCGCGAAGAAGCCAGCGCTGCTGCCCAGGAAGGCAATCTTCCCCAGGTCATGACTTTTGGGAACCTCGATATTGACATGTCCCGTCGTGAAGTTCGCCTTAATGGTGAGGTCGTTCCTTTCAAACCTAAGGAGTATGAGCTGCTTACCTTCATGGGGCAGCATAAAGGCCGCGTTCTGACCCGTGAACTGATCCTGGAACGCGTGTGGGGTTGGGGATTTGTTGGCGATACCCGTACTGTGGATGTACATATCCGCTGGCTGCGGGAAAAAATTGAGCCAGTTTCAGAAAAACCCGAGCGCATAGTAACCGTGCGAGGGGCGGGTTACCGTTTCGAAGGTTAATCGATGAAATCGCGCTTTCACCTGCGCATTTTGTGGCCCTTTGTCTTGATCCTGGTGGTAAGCCTGGCGGTATTGGTCCTTTTATTTCCTTTAGTGCAAGATTCTATCTCCCAGCATGCTCTCGAAACTGGAGGAGAGGCAAACTACCTGCCAATCTTTGCCCTGGTATTCCTTATCCTGGCAATCGGGCTGATGGTTGGTGTATTGATCAATATCTATTACACCAATCAGCATCTCAGCACGCTGGAAGATCTGTCTGATGCTGCTAAGGAACTGGGCGAGGGCCGCTTTAGGGAGATCAAGATCCCTGAAGATGTTGGTAACATTCCTGAAATGCAGGATTTAGCCGATGCGCTCCAAAAAACGGCCTATCAGACGGAAGAGCAGTTCAACACGCTCTCCAAGGAGCAAGCGATGCTCTCGGCAGTCCTGGAAAACATGACCGATGGAGTGTTGATTGCAGACGATAGTGGTAATGTGCAGATGCTCAATGCCGCAGCCGAAAAACTCTTCAAGGTCGAAAACGAACAGGCAATTGGTCGGTCGTTGGTCGAAGTAATGCGTCATTATAGTCTGGTCGAATTGTGGGAAAAAACAAAAAACGGTAATCCAGAAACAATCACAATGGAACTGGGCTCAGCCCATAAATACCTGCAGGTGATTGGCATCAATCTCAAGAAAGATCTGCCCGGACGGACAATGCTGCTTTTCCAGGACCTGACCCAGACCCACCAGCTGGAAATTGTCCGGAGAGATTTTGTATCCAACATATCCCATGAATTGCGTACTCCTATCGCAGGCTTGAAGGCGATCAGCGAGACTATGTTGGATGGCGCCCTGGATGACCCCCCGGCAGCACGAAAGTTCTTGATCCGCATGGACAACGAAATTGACAACTTGATCCAAATGGTAAACGAACTTCTGGAACTCTCTCGCATTGAGGCTGGTCGTTCCAATTTCGAATTCCAGCGAAGCAAACCCTGCGAAATGATCAGTAATGCCGTCGAGCGAATGTCTTTTCAGGCTCAAAAGGCAGATCTGCTATTAACACAAGATTGCCCGGAAGGTTTACCTCAAGTTTTAGCTGACCCCACACGAATATCACAGGTATTTGTCAACTTGATCCACAATGCCATTAAATTTACTCCCCCAGGTGGAAGCATACATTTGACTGCCTGGCAGGAAGGCAACGAAGTTGTCTTCCTTGTCCGGGATAACGGCGTGGGCATTGCCAGGAAAAACCTAAAGCGAATCTTCGAACGCTTCTATAAAGCCGATCGGGCCCGCTCCGGAGGCGGGACCGGTTTGGGGCTCTCTATTTGTAAGCATATTATTGATGCACATGGCGGACGAATTTGGGCTGAAAGCGAAGAAAATGTCGGTAGTAAATTCTTCTTTACAATTCCCGCGTCAGCTGTTTGATCCCATGTATAACCAGACTTTTACATTTTCAAAAAAAACTTTAAGAAACAGATTAGGATTGCCACCAGAGCAAGTGGTATAGTAGTAGAAAGGTGGCTTGAAATTGGTTTTATCGTTTATCAGGTTTATGTTGTCAGCGCATAAGCTTGAAGTAAAATTAGCCAATGCATTTTTGCTGAGACTTGGAGGCATGCATGTCCAGATTTACATTAGACCAGGAAATTAAGCTGGTACAGGATGAAATTCTCTTGTTGGGGAGCTTGGTGGAACAGGCTATCCTTAATTCTGTCGACGCCTTGCAGCGCCGTGACGCAATCGCTGCGAAAAATGTATATGACAACGATCGAAAAATTAACGCTAAACATCATGCTATTGAAAATCACATCCTGATCACGATGGCAACCCAAAGCCCGCTGGCAAGCGACTTGCGTTTTTTAGCAGCAATGCTGGAGGTAAACACCGAGCTTGAACGCATGGGCGACTACGCCAAAGGTATCTCAAAAGTTGCCATTCGTCTGGCAGACACTGACTACGCCATTCCCATCCGCGAGATCCAGCAAATGGCTGACCTGGCTACATCCATGCTCCACCGCTCTTTAGGTGCGTTTGTCGCTGGAGATATCGTTGCCGCCTACAGTATCCCCCAGGAAGACAATCAGGTAGATGAACTGTATGAGAGCATCTATCGCAAAATTATAGAAGGAATGATCAAAAACCCAGACACCATCAGTTTGGGGAACCAGGTTATGTGGGTTATCCATAACCTTGAAAGGACTGCCGATCGTGTCACAAACATCTGCGAGCGAGTGGTTTTTATCGTATCAGGTGAGTCAGTGGAGTTCGATGGAATGGAAGAGGAACATCAGGACGAATAACGACCACCTTTTTTACTAAAGAGACGCGCGATAAGCGCGTTTTTTTATATGGATTATTTAAGAATCATAAACCATAGAAGAGACGTTTAACGAGACCTATCGAATTTCAATAAGGATTACGCTATAATGTCAATTACTATCAGAAACTTGAATTATCCCGGTAGTATTTTGCGTTTGCAGGAGGCGATAAAGTGTTAAGACCCAATGATACTAAAGGAAAGTTGATCGTCGTTGAAGGCATCGACGGATCGGGTAAGTCGACCCAAATCGATTTGCTCTATAAATGGCTGCTTTCGAAGGGTTACTCTGTATATTTCAGTGAGTGGAACAGTTCAGCCCTGGTAAAAAGCACCACCAAGGTTGCCAAGAAATCGCAATCCTTCACCCCAGCCACCTTCAGCATCCTGCATTGCACCGATTTTGCCGATCGTTGGGAGAACAGTATCTACCCCTTGCTGAAAGCAGGTGTGATCGTTTTGGCAGACCGTTATGCATTTACCGCTTTTGCACGAGACGTTGCCCGCGGGAATGATCCCAAATGGGTGAGGGATATGTACTCTTTTGCCTTTATGCCTGACGCCGCTCTATACTTCAGGGTGCCGCTGGATATTGCTGTTGGGCGAATCACCGGTTCACGTGCACAGCTCAAGTACTATGAAGCCGGCATGGACCTGGGTCTCTCGGATAGCTACGAGGAGAGTTTCAAGCTTTTCCAGGGCAAGATCCTGAATGAATACGACAAAATGGTGGACGAATTTGGTCTGACCATGATCGATGGCACACTGCCGGTCAAAGAACAACAGAAAAAGGTAAGGGCATACATAAGGCGCGTTTTGGAAGGTTTCGAGGGCTTGCCAAACCCGGACAAACAACCGATTGTTGTTGAGAACCCACAAGCTCAGAAGAAAGTCAATAAGGGAGGGAAGTAATGACAAATTCAGATTTTTACGGTGTTGGATTTCCCTACCGTGATTTCGGAAAGCTCCCGGGCAAGTTGATCGTATTGGAGGGAACCGATGGTGTCGGTCGTTCCACCCAGGTCAATATGTTGCGCCACTGGTTGGAAGAAGAAGGTTACGCGGTTGCCGATACCGGCCTGACACGTTCAGAATTGACCGGTCCCGGGTTGGACGCTGCCAAGAGTGGGCACACTCTGGGTCCGATCACGATGAGCCTTTTCTATGCATCCGATTTTGCTGATCGTCTCGAGAACAAAATAATTCCAGCCTTGCAAGCAGGCTTTATTGTGCTTTCTGATCGCTATTTCTACTCGATGATCGCCCGCGATAGCATCCGTGGCATCGATAAGAACTGGTCCCGGGTATTGTATGGCATGGCTCTGCGACCGCATTTGATTTTGTATCTGCAGGCATCCGTGCCTTCCCTGGTGCAGCGTCTGATTCATGGACGCGGTCTCAACTATTGGGAATCGGGAATGGATTTGCATCTGGCAGACAATTTTTACGACAGCTTCTTAACTTATCAGACTGCCATCATAAAAGAGCTGGAACAACTGGCAAGAGAATACAATTTTGTGACTATCAATGCTGACCGCACTCCGCCGGAAATCTTTGAAGATCTCAAACTACCGATTCGTCTTTTACTGCATAACAGGCTGACAAAATCAGAACGACCCTTCTAACAATGTTCTCACAGAGGAGGTCTGCCATATCCATTGTTTTGGAGAGGTAATGGAGGAGGAATGGCAAAAGTAAGCGCTGAAGCAATTAATGTTTATGGGGCAAAAATAATCTATGAACACATTTCAGCGATGCAGGCAGAACTGGAAGGTGTCCTGAACAGTGAGGATATCGAATATGTTCACCGCATGCGCGTAGCTTCGCGGCGACTGCGCAGTTCTTTAGGAATTTTCCGCGATTGTTTTCCAAAAAAAGACCACAAACAATACACAAAGGATATTCGGGCAGTAACCAGGTCCCTGGGAGCTGCCCGCGATCTGGACGTCCAGATCGAATTGCTCGAAAAACTTAAGCCGAAGTTTGCTGACCCCAGGCTCTCACCAGGTGTCAACCGCCTGGAACTGCGCTTGAAACAACAACGCCAAGAAGCTCAAAACCAGGTGATCAAATCTATGAAAACCCTGGAAGAGGACGAAACCTTGCGAAACCTCGCACGCTGGGCAGCGCCCTGGCTTGAAAAAGCGGGGGACATTTACCTGTATTCACCAGCATTGTACGAGTTGGCTTTTTCGAGTATCAGGAAGCAGCTCCAGGAGATGCTAAGCTTCGATGAAGCAGTACGCGTTGAGACGAATGTGGCGGAATTACATGCCATGCGTATAAGCGCGAAACATCTGCGTTACACAATGGAGATTTTTGATAGCTTGTATGGGGATGAAATTAAACCGTTCATCAACCAAACAAAGAAAATACAGGACCTGCTTGGTTCAATTCATGACTCAGATGTGTGGATGGCAATGATCCCAACCTTCATCAAAGAGGAAGAGCAGCGTATCCTTACCTATTTTGGGCATAGCCGACCGCTGCGTCGGTTGCTGCCAGGGTTGAAAGCATTTGCTGCCAACCGTGGGATGAGCCGTGCTGAAGACTACCAGTCTTTCCTTGTAATCTGGGACAAATCACTGCAGGATGACATTTGGAGCAAGTTGGATGAGCTCATTAACGCACCCTTGAACATCGCTGAGGCAATCAAATTACTGCAAAAGATGGAGATTCCCGGAGAGGACGAGAGTGAGAATGCAGTTACTCCTGAGCAGTAGGCACTCGAGGCACACACAAACTGAACAGACTGCTCATTCCTCTTCGTTGAACTCTCGCTCCATACGCTTCAAGTAACTGTAATTAACCAATGCAATAATTGCCATCAAAACAAAAAGAACTATATAGCCAATCTTGAGATTTTCCTCACCTACCAGGAGGGTAAATTCGGACATCCCGCCGATCCCTGAAATCAGGGTCAGCGGCATAAAAATTGTCGTTATCAAGGTAAGGCGGCGCATGATGGCGTTCGTTCGATTGGATGTCTGCGACATGCGGTTATTGATCATGGAGAGGTGAATTTCCATCAGGCTGGTTACCTGGTCGCGGGCGGTTTCAGAAATTTCATAATAACGAGAAAGGTGGTCATTGACATCCCGGAAGAAAATGATTGACTGCTCAGAGATGAAGGGGCTGTCCTGGCGGATCAGCTTACTGACCACTTCACGTTCATAAAAAATAGATTTTCGGATGGTCATTAAAGAGCGTCGAGAATCCATCAGGCGGGAAAGATCAAAAGTTCGAGAATCAGCTAAAATTTCATCTTCATCCAGGTCGAGCTTGCCTTCTATCTGGTCAATCACCTCAAGTTTCCGATCTGTCACGGTGTCAACGATCAAATGCAAGAGAAAAGAAGGACCATTCTTAATCCGTTGACTTTCGCGTTCGGCTATTCGCTCGAAACCCATCAAAAACGGACGACCTGCCTGGTCGCGCCTTGCTGAGCTGATGACGAAGTTGGAACCAATGATTAAGTCCAATTCATTGGTTTGTATCTCTGAATCTGTATTTTCGAAAATATTAAAAATCATAAAGGAATAATTGGAAAATAAATCCAGCTTGGGAAGCTGTTCAACATGGAGAATATCTTCAATGGTCAGGGGGTGGATATTCAACTCGCTGATCAGCGGCTGCAAAATCTCAAGATTGGGATCGCAGTAATCCAGCCAAAAATACCCGCCAGATTTGACCGCGTTCAGCCCTTCCTGCAGAGAGGAAATGGTGGAAAGTTTCCCGTTGGTATCGATGCAAAAGAAACGGGATTGTGGCAGCGGAGTGTCGTCATGTTGGGTTTCAGATGGGCTCTCGGTCATTGTTGCTCCAGTTAAAATATTGCCTCGATAAGAGTTTGATCAATGGGAAAAAAGGATTCCAGTTCAATAGTCGGGCAAATTGCCAGATAGTGATCCTTCGCATCGATTGCACCTGTTGGCGTTTATTCCAGATTTTAGATATATCCCTGATAGCCTCTTTCTTAGCATGCCAAATTATCTTCCTGTTTTGCATAAATAGGCTGATCAATAAATAGGCAAGGTTAACTAATACGTGGATTGGAAACAAAAGCCAAAAGAGCAAACCGGGCACGTTCTTAACAAAAGTCCAGATCAAATTGCGCTGACCATAAAAAATGGCGAAATCGCTTTGGCTTCCGGTGCTGCCGGAGCCAATATGTTTCACGATTGCAGATGGCAGATATAAACAAGGGTAGCCAGCCAACCTCAAACGCAGGTCGAGGTCAACATCTTCCATGTAGGCAAAAAAGTCTTCGTCAATACCCCCGACCTGTTCAAAAGCGACACGCGGATAGACTGATGCTGCCGCGCAAGCACTGATGACATGACATGGTTTGGTCTCACCCAATGAAACAGGCTGCTTGTGGTTCTTCCGAAGAGCTAAACCGCTGGCGTGATAGACATTCCACTCGCCATCCAAAATATCGGGATTATTTGCGTCCAAAAGGCGGGACGCAAAGCAATGCCCGGGGCGGTCCAGTGCAGCCTGGTGAAGCGTGGCAAGCCATTCTGGCTCAGGAAAAGCATCACCATTCAGCAGGACGATATATTCACCTCGTGCCTGGTGGGCTGCCAGGTTATTCCCTCCGGCAAATCCGAGATTGGTCCGGCTGGACAGTAGATGCAGCTCAAGGCTGGGATACTGTCGCAAGACTGCCGGGTCTGGTGGTTCTTCGGCGCCGTTATCCAACAGGATCACCTCGAAATCTTTAAAAGTTTGCTCATTCAAAGCGTGTAAATTAGTCGGCAAGTATTGGGCGCTTTTCCAAAATAAGACGAGAACTGAAAAGAATGGTGAGATCATTTTTTCCTTGTTTCGAATATTATAGTTTAGGTATCGGTCCTTACACAAAGTCAATATGAAGTCGACAGATTTGTATAATCAAAGTAATTCTTAAAGCAGGTTGAGCAGAAATGGCTAATTTAAAAACGAAAACTCAAAACAAACAGCCGGGTAAACAAGATCATGGCTTACCAGGTTGGGTCTGGATATTGATCGTGATTGGTGTCGCCGCATTTGGATATCTGGCAATTCGCCTTACCAACCAGCGTACTGTCAGCACCCTTCCCGCAGAAATGAGTGTGTCAGAAGTGGCAAAACTCGACCCCGCCGAATGGTTCTTCCTGGATGTTCGCGAACAAAGCGAATGGAACGAAGGTCATATTGGATGGGCAACCTTGATCCCATTGGGACAGCTGGAAGACAGGCAAGGAGAACTGCCCCAAAATCAAAAGATCGTGGTGATTTGCCGCTCTGGGAATCGCAGTGCGCAGGGCAGGGATATTTTGTTGAACGCGGGTTTTTCAGAAGTTACCAGCATGGCAGGTGGAATGAACGACTGGATCAGCCAGGGTCTGCCAGTAGTGACTGGACCGTAGCATTTAATTATTCCCAGAAGACTCTGTCTGCTTTTGTAAGCTTGGCTTGTACATTAAAGGTTCTTCCATACTATTGTCACATCGCTGATGATTCATTGGGTGGTCTATTAATTTAAGCCCGAACACTCACTCAACCCGGCTCTGCTTCGATAATACTTCCTATGGTAATATTAGAAGTTGTTTGAAGCTTGAATTCAAAGGTGAAATGATTGGCCAGTTCTGCTAAACCTGTCTATGACTCCGCCAGTTACCGGGTTTCTGCGATTTCTGAATTGAAAGAATTAAGAAAATATCGCTATCTGCTCGGGCAACTGATTCGGCGGGATATTCTTACGCGTTACAAGCGCTCAGTTTTGGGCGTGGCATGGACAATGCTCAACCCCCTGGGCACCATGTTAATTTTAACTTTCGTCTTTTCCAACTTTTTCAAATCGGCTGTACCTCACTACCCAGTCTACATTTTGAGCGGTCTTCTGGTTTGGAATTTCTTTTCGCAAGGCACCAATGCCGCCATCAGTGGGCTTGTTTGGGGAGGCAGCCTTCTCAAACGCATCTATATCCCCAGCTCAGTTTTTGGAGTCTCAGCGATCGGCACTGCCCTTGTGAACCTGATTTTGTCTTTGGTACCTTTGGTGATCGTGATGCTGATCGATGGTGCACCTTTTTACTGGTCGCTCCTGTTTTTACCGGTTTCGATCTTACTCCTGACTGCCTTTACCCTTGGATTCGGATTGTTCATCTCTTCATTGGCAGTGTTCTTCCCCGATGTGGCTGAGATGTACCAGGTCTTGTTGACTGCCTGGATGTACCTGACCCCAATTATTTACCCTGAAAATCTCATATCAGCCAATTGGATGCCGATCTACCGGATCAACCCCATGTATTGGATGGTAAAAATGTTCAGGCTGCCCATTTTTGAAGGGCGCTTGCCTACCTGGGGAGAACTTTTACCGGCGCTTGTCTGGTCTGTTGGTATGTTGGTGGTCGGATGGGTTTACTTCACTTCAAAGACAGAGGAGTATGCCTACCGTGTCTGAACTTGAAGCACAGAAAACCCAAACAGCTACGGCTGAGCCAATCATCCAGCTCGAAAATGTATCAGTGAGTTATCGCCTGCCATCCGAACGGATCGGCACTTTCAAGGAATATGCCATTCGTAAGCTTCAGCGCAAGATACGGATTGAAAAATTCTGGGCATTGACCGACATCAGCTTTCAGGTCAATCGCGGTGAAGTCTTCGGGGTGATTGGGAACAACGGCGCTGGTAAAAGCACAATGCTTAAGGTGATTTCAAAAGTACTAAAGCCAACCAAAGGTCGCGTGGTAGTGTATGGCAAAATTGCCCCATTACTCGAGCTGGGTGCTGGCTTTCACCCCGAATTATCAGGACGTGAGAATGTTTATCTTAATGGGGCATTGCTAGGGTACAGCCGCAGCGAGATGGATGCAGTCTTCGATGAGATCGTTGGGTTTTCAGAACTGGACCAATTCATTAACTCGCCTATTCGCACATATTCCTCGGGCATGTACGCCCGGTTGGGTTTTGCTGTTGCCACAGCCCATATGCCCGAAATTTTAATTTTGGATGAAATATTGAGTGTTGGCGATGAGGCTTTTCAAAAAAAGAGCCGGGAGCGCCTGCAGAGTTTTCAGCAGCAAGGTGCAACCGTGCTGATGGTCTCGCACGCCTTGGATTCAATGATAGGCATGTGTAACCGCATTGCCTGGATCGATCATGGCATACTTCGACAAATTGGTGAACCACAGGACGTGATTGCGGCTTACCGTGGAGAGAACCTTTAATGGAATACATTCGCACATCTATTCCGGATGTTGTTTTGATCAAGCCCAAGGTTTTTGGCGACTATCGCGGATTTTTTATGGAGACCTTCCGCCAATCAGAGTTTGATGAGGTCTGCGGGCATGTGGATTTTGTGCAGGATAACCACTCCGGTTCATCCCAGGGCATCTTGCGCGGCTTACATTATCAATTAAAGAACACCCAAGGCAAACTTGTTCGCGTGGTGCAGGGTGAAGTGTTCGATGTGGCGGTAGATATTCGACAGGGCTCTCCAACTTTTGGAAAATGGGTTGGTGGAATTCTTTCAGCCGAGAACAAATGGCAGCTCTGGGTGCCGGCTGGTTTTGCACATGGTTATTATGTAGTCAGCGAATGGGCTGAATTTGTATACAAAACAACAAATTATTACGCCCCGGAATGGGAACGCAACATCCTATGGAACGATCCAACAATTGGTATAGATTGGCCATTGGTGAACGGGTCGTTGCCCACTTTATCCCAAAAAGATGCGCTTGCACCTATTCTTGCTGAGGCAGAAGTTTTTCCACCTGGCTGGTCAATAGAAAAATTGGACATGGAGTGAACATGAAAAACGTTTTGGTTACTGGGGGGGCTGGCTTTATTGGTTCAAACTTCATCCATTATTTGTTACATGAAGACCCTGAGATGAAGATAGTTAACCTTGATGCGTTAACTTACGCCGGAAGTCTGGAAAACCTTAATAATTTGCCTGATCCCCAACGCCACCTTTTCGTACATGGCAATATCACTGACCGGGACTTGCTTGACAGACTTTTTGCGGAACATAAGATTGACACAGTGGTCAACTTTGCCGCCGAGAGTCACGTAGACCGCTCGATTCACAACCCCGGTATTTTCGTGGAAACCAACGTGGTCGGCACCTACACCCTGCTCGAAGCTGCCCGTCGCGCCTGGCTGGTGGACAAAATCGTGCCCCTCGAGGACATCCGCTTTCATCATGTTTCAACTGACGAAGTCTTTGGTACCCTGACCCGCGAAGAGCCGCCTTTTGAAGAAGATACCCCTTATGCCCCCCGCTCGCCGTACGCAGCGGCAAAAGCCTCCAGCGACCATTTTGTGCGTGCTTATCACACCACCTTCGGCTTGCCGGTCAGCATTAGTAATTGCTCTAACAACTACGGTCCCCGCCAGTTCCCTGAAAAATTGATTCCCCTGATGATCCTAAACGCCCTCAACGGCAGACCTCTGCCCGTTTATGGCGATGGCATGCAAATCCGTGATTGGCTTTACGTAGACGACCATTGCAAGGCGATCCTCGATATTATCAGAGATGGTCGCGTCGGCGAGACCTATTGTGTGGGCGGTGATAATCAACCTCCCAATATTGAAATCGTCAATACGATTTGTGATATTCTGGATGAATTAATACCAAACTCTGCCTATGCCCCACATAGCCAGCTGATCACTTATGTCACTGACCGACCCGGGCATGACCGCCGTTATGACATCAATATTGCCAAAATTGAGAATGAATTAGGCTGGAAGCCCAGCCACGATCTGCGCCAGGGCTTGGTAGACACGGTAAAATGGTATCTGGACAACCCTGAATGGGTTGACGCGATTACCAGGCAATCGGATTACGATAACTGGCTTCAGAAGAATTATTCAGGGAGAAAGGCATAATCATGAAAGGTATCATCCTTGCAGGCGGAAAAGGCACCAGGCTTTACCCACTGACTCTCGGTGTCAGCAAACAATTGCTGCCGGTCTATGACAAGCCCATGATCTACTATCCGCTCTCCATGCTGATGCTGGCGGGCATTCGTGAGATCCTGGTCATCACGACGCCCGAGGATAGCGAACAATATCAGCGTTTGCTGGGCGACGGCAGCAAGCTTGGCATGAGCTTTCAGTATGCCACTCAATCCGTCCCGCGAGGGCTGGCTGATGCCTTCATTATTGGCAAGGATTTCATCGGCGACGACAAAGTCTGCCTGATCCTGGGAGACAACATCTTCTTCGGTCAAGGCCTGCCCTCCATTCTGCGCAGTGCCGCCCAGCAAGATGACTGTGCGGTAGTCTTTGCCTACCCAGTCAAAGATCCTGAACGCTATGGCGTGGTTGAATTTGATCATGATAAAAACGCTATCAGTCTGGAAGAAAAACCGCTGCGACCTCGTTCCAACTATGCCGTGCCAGGTATCTATTTCTACGACAACCGGGTGGTAGGATACGCTGAGGAATTGGAACCTTCTCCCAGAGGAGAGATTGAGATCACAGATATCAACAAACGCTATCTTGAGGATGGTGAATTAAGGGTTGAGGTTTTAGGGCGCGGGATTGCCTGGCTGGATGCCGGCACGCACGAAAGCCTGCTGCAGGCTTCCATGTTTGTGCAGGCTGTTGAAGAACGCCAGGGAATGATGATCTCTTGTATCGAGGAAATCGCCTATCGGATGGGCTATATTGATGAAGATTGCCTGCGCAACTGCGCCGAACCTCTTTCAAGCAATCAATACGGACAGTACTTGTTGCGACTTATCGATAAAGGCATATCGTGAAAAAGTTTTTAGTTTTCGCCAAAAATGGACAACTCGGCTGGGAACTACAGCGCACACTTGCACCCTTGGGTGAAGTGATTGCCCTGGATTTTCCTGAGGTTGACTTCACAAAACCCGCTGAACTTGGCGCTTTAGTTAAAAGAATAAGCCCGGACGTTTTGATCAATCCGGCCGCCTATACCGCTGTCGATAAAGCCGAAACAGAACGTGAAACTGCCTTTCTGGTCAACCGCGATGCTGTCAAAGTATTGGCGGAGAGCGCCGCAGAATTGAAGATCCCCTTCATTCACTATTCGACCGATTACGTTTACGATGGAACTAAGGGCTCTCCTTACGTTGAAACCGATCCTACCAATCCCTTGAACGTCTATGGAAAAAGCAAGCTTGAAGGCGACCAGGCTGTATTGCAGTCTGGTGGGGCGGGTTTGGTTCTGCGCACCAGCTGGGTATATTCCATGCGTCAGGGTGGTTTTGTAACCAAGGTGCTGCAGTGGGCGAGGCAGCAGGAAGTAATGCGCGTAGTTGACGATCAGGTCAGCAGCCCGACATCGGCAAGGATGCTTGCAGAAGTGACTGCATTACTGCTGGCAAAAGCAAGCGAACACCCGATCGAATGGCTTGTTGAACGGGCAGGTGTTTATCATTGCACTGGGGGTGGCTCGTGCAGTCGTTATGAGTGGGCAGAAAAGATCATTGAACTTGATCCGCGCAAAGCAGAACAAAAAGTGCAAAAACTCGAACGGGCTCAAAGCAGTGAATTCCCCGTGCCAGCAGACAGACCGATGATCTCGGTGTTGAATTGCGACAAGTTGTTGGCCGTGTTCGGTCTGCAGCAGCCAATTTGGGAAATCGCCCTGCAAAAGATGCTGGAAGGATAACCTAAGCTTGTTGTTGACAGCTGGTGATGAGGTATTGATGGATAATGATCTGCGTAGCTTAACTTGGAAAAAAACTAGGGATACGGCTGCGATTTTTCATATTTTTTATCCTGATCTATATGAAACCATCGTTGAGGCCGCCCAAAGCCTCGGAGATAGTTGCGATTATTATGTAACCATCCCGGAAGATCAGATTGAACTCATTGCCACGATATCACAGCAATTTCCTGAAACACGTATTCTACCAGTCCAAAATCGGGGAAGGGATATCCTGCCGTTTCTCGAGATTCTGGAGAGAATCCTTCCACTCAATTATGACCTTTTAATTAAGATCCACACAAAAAAGACATTGCATCGGGCTGACGGCACCTCCTGGAGACAGGATGTTTACCATAAACTACTGGGCTCGTCCGAACTGGTCGCGACAATAAGGAACGCATTCAGCGAAGACTCAAATTTGGGAATTTTAGGAGCCAAGGGACACGTGCTTGATTCCCGTTTTTACATGGGTGGGAATCGCAGGATCGTAGAAGATCTGATAACGCGAACCAATTTGAAAACTCGGCAGCCTCTCGCCTTTCCTTTTGTAGCTTCAACGATGTTCTGGGCCAGACCAAAGGTTTTTACCCCGCTAATTGATGCAAATATCACTGCAGAGGAGTTCCCGGAAGAACCCCTGCCCGCAGATGGCACGATGGCTCACGCGCTTGAACGATTCTTCGGCCTCTTGGCGATCGAGCAGGGATTTACAGTAAAATCCATCGATTCAGACGGAAAGATCTATGACCCGGATCCACAGGCGATCTATCAGTTTGCACCTGTTCCAAAAGCGTTGGCATTGCAGCAAGTAAAATCGATTGTTTATTACCCGGCTTATTCCGAAGCCTATGCAATCGAGCATTTAAGGATCACAGCCCCATTCCGGGGTGCAGGCATTGAGCTTATTTCGGGTAACCCCAATGGTTACCACGACCCTGATCGGGTTTTATTGGGTGATGCTGTCATTTTTCAACGCGAGTTTCCTCAAAATGTGCCCTTGTATGATCAGATCGTTGCCAAGGCACACCAAAACAACAAACTGATTTTTTACGAACTGGATGACCTGCTTTTCGATTTACCAGAGTCCCACCCTGAACGGATTCAGGAGGCATACAACGCGTCCTTGATGCCGATGATGGCGGCGATGACGGAAGCTGATGTTGTGGTGGTTCCCACTGAAGAACTTGGCAACATAGTAGAAGGTTTTAACCCCAATGTGATCATCTTGCCTAACTATCTTGATGATAGCATTTGGCGCATTCAAACGCCCAAACAAACAACGCCTGACGAACAGTTGACAATCGGTTACATTGGCAGCAATTCACACACACCGGATTTGGAAACAATTGCTCCTGTATTGCGGAATTTGCTTTCGAAATACCAGGGTAACCTCAAGCTCGAAGTGTGGGGTACGCCTCTTCCAGAAGGACTGCAGGATGCTGAAAATATCAACTGGCACCCATCCCCAACAAACAATTATGTCAATTTTGTTAATTTCTTCCAGACATGCCAATTCGACCTGGTGATTGCTCCGCTGGCAAATAATCTCTTCAATCGCTGCAAGAGTGGTTTGAAATTTTTGGAGTACAGTGCCTTGGGCTCTCCAGGGGTTTACAGCCGACTTGTCCCCTATGAGGTAATGATTACTGATGGAGTAGATGGGTTTTTGGCAAGCACTCAGGACGAATGGCTTAAAAAAATCCAGTTGCTCCTTGAAGATACCGATTTACGCCACAAAATGGCACTGGCAGCCCAGAAAACAGTCCGGGAAAACTGGCTTCTTTCCAGGAACATTCAATCCTGGCAGGACATTTTGGAAAAGCTCAACCGGGATTTTCTTTTGGAAAACTCCCATAAAGACTTGCGGACACACATCACCAATACCATTAACCGCCATCTCTATCAAGACAGACTGAACTCAAATGCACGTTTTACCAATCTACAGCAAGATAGCGGCAGGCAAATTCAGGAGCTTCAAGAAGAAGCAGAGCAGCAAGCAAAAGTATATCAAGAGGAAATTGTCTCATTACAACGTGATCTGCAGGAGAGCAACCAGCACTTAAACTCAATTCTCCAAAGCCCCAAAGGAAAATTCGTTATAGCATACCGGAACGGTCGCAAGAAACTTTCCCAAGGTGCGAAGAAGGTCATGTCTGTTGGTCCGTTTAGAAGAATCTTCTCATCCCGTGATCTGGCATATAAAGATTTACTTTTGGGTTCGGGTATGTTCGATACGGAATATTACTTGCGTCTCAATCCCGATGTCCGCAATGCTGGTGTTGACCCTGTGATTCATTACCTTAATCATGGTGGGATGGAAGGTAGAAACCCTTCAGAAAAATTTGATAGCAATTGGTATTTGAACAATAATCCTGATGTTAAAGCTGCGCAAGTAAACCCCTTGCTTCATTATTTGCGATTTGGCAAACGGGAAGGTCGCACCTTCCATGATGTCGCAGAAGCAGCTGACGAGAATCGAAAGGTTGCTAAAAAATCTTCAGACAAGATTTTTACGCCTGAGAAGTTCTTATTAAGTTCGGAGCTAAAACTCCTCCTGACCAAAAAATTATTGACGACTTACGAAATTGCGCTCAGCCACGATGATTACCTTACTGTGACAGGAGGAACCCAGGCTTTAATCGCAGACTTGCAGCGTAAGTCCAACCGAAAAGGAAACAGTTTTTTACATATTTATCCTTATAAAAAGCTCTTGACCCTTGCCGACGAGAATGCCCCCCTTTACCTGGGGATCAATCTGGATGGAGAAAACCTGGGAGAGACCGAAAGTGGGGAACTGGTCCTGGCTTTGAAGGAATTAGAAGATAAGCAGATATCGAAGGTTTCCATCCATCACAGCATGGGATTCAACAGACGGACCATCCAGGCAATACTGGATCTCGCCGGCAATCAGGGAGAGTTTTGGCTACATGATTACTTCTCGCTTTGCCCATCTTATAACTTGCGAAGAAACGACAAAGAATATTGTGGTGCCCCTGATATTAATAGTAATTCCTGCCGTTTATGCAGTTATCTAGAAAATCGCAGGCTGCAGCAACCAATTTTTGAGCAATTATTTAAAGATAATCACCTTGAAGTCCTGTCGCCGTCTCAATTCACCTATGAACTTTGGCAATCCCGCTTCCCAATTCAAGTGCCAGCCCATATTTTGCCGCCAGCAAGATTGAACTGGAAACAGCCGGTTTTTGATCGTTACCAATCGGGTGCTATCAACATTGGCTTTTTGGGTTATCCTCTCGACTATAAGGGTTGGGACACATGGGAGAAACTAAATGGCAGGTTTGAAGGCGACCAGCGCTATCGCTTTTATCATTTTTCTACCCAGGCTGGTACTCCGGGTAATTACAAGCAGATTGAAACCCGGGTCACTGACAAGAACCGACTGGCAATGGTAGAGGCATTAAAACGGAACAAGATTGATGTTGCCTTGCTGTGGTCAACAGCAGCAGAGACATTTTCTTTTACTATGCATGAAGCTATGGCAGCGGGTTGTTTTATCCTGACCAATCCAAAAAGCGGCAATATCCAGGATTATATCCATCGCAACCCTGTGCGTGGTCTTGTGCTGGATAATGACGAACAACTACTGAAGTTATTTGAATTTGGTGAAGTTCTAGAGAAAGTTAGAGCATACCAATCGGGTGGGAAACCCCAGGCTGACCTGGTTTTTGGCAGTCTTGAAGAGGTGAATAAATGATTGTTTTTACCAGCATCACGCTGAATTACCTGCCAAAAGCAAAAATCTTGGCCAAGACACTTAAACAATTCCATCCGGATTGGGAATTTCATTTGCTTATTAGCGACAGAATACCGTCAAAAATGGCTACGGTCTTTACGGAAGAATTAAACCAGCCGCATTTTGATAAGGTCATCTGGATTGAAGAACTCCCCATCGAAAATGTTAAAAGTTGGATCTTTAAACACACCGTCGTAGAAATTTGCACCGCGGTAAAAGGCCCTTACCTGCAATATCTGGCAGACCAGGGTCATGAAAAAATCATGTATATTGATCCCGATATTGCCATCTTCAATCCCCTTTCCCCTTTGGAAGATTGGCTGGATGATTATGGAATCCTGCTGGCGCCGCATCTGTTGGATTACACTGACAATCCACAATCGATCCAGGACAACGAAATCGCAGGAACAATGCGACATGGCACTTTCAACCTGGGTTTTTTGGCGGTCAACAGTGCTTTGGAAGATGGCCGCCGCTTTATCGACTGGTGGGCTGCCCGACTTTTAAAATATTGTTATGCCGATTATGAACGTGGTCTTTTTACTGACCAGAAATGGGTAGACCTCGCCCCTTCCTTCTTTGAGAACCTGTTGGTCATTCGCGACCCGGGTTATGATGTTGCCTCCTGGAATCTGGATTGCCGCCACCTGAGCTTTGACGAAAAAGGCACTTTGTTGGTAAACCGGGATTACCCCTTACGTTTCTATCATTTTACGGGTTATGACTCCGGGGCAGGGATGAATGTTATTGCCTCTCTCACTGCCGGCGGAGCAAACACAATTGCTAATGAATTGTGGGATTGGTATATCCGCCAACTTGAAGTGAACAGTCATGAAAAATTCGGGAAATTGCAGAGTTTTTACGAAACTTATGATGACGGAACAAAAATCGAGAAGGATATGCGAGTGCTCTATCGCGAATCACCAGATTTGCAGCGAATCTTTCCAAACCCCTTTGACACCGATCAGGGCAAAGGCGGCTACCTGGCATGGTGGCACAAAGATCGACCCAGGTCAAAACAAAAATCAATAACCCAACCGGTGGCGCAACCTGTAATCGTGCAGGTCAGCAGTCATGAAAAATTGCAGGCCCAGGTATATCGGGATATGCTGCAAAGTGAACGCAACGATCGCGACGAAGAATATGTGCCAATGCTCGATCAATCGTTTAATGCGGCTGATGCACTGGTTAAACTGATCGCCTTTTACCTGCCGCAATATCATCCCTTCCCGGAGAATGATGAATGGTGGGGTAAAGGTTTTACCGAATGGATTAACGTGACCCGTGCGGTTCCACAATTCCCCGGGCACTATCAGCCGCACTTACCTGGTGAGTTGGGGTTCTACGACTTGCGTCTTGAAGAGGTTCATTTAAGGCAGATTGAGCTGGCAAAACAATATGGTCTATATGGATTTGCGTACTACCATTATTGGTTTGCGGGCAAACGACTGATGGAAATGCCCGTCGATCGCTTTATAGCTAACAAGAAGATGGACTTTCCCTTCCTGCTGGTTTGGGCAAACGAAAACTGGACCCGCCGTTGGGACGGGCTCGAGAATGATATTTTGATTGCCCAGGAGCATTCGGCTGAATCTGACTCTGCATTTATCAAAGACCTGACTCCCTATCTGCGAGATGACCGTTATATCCGCATTGGGGATCGCCCAGTCGGGATTGTTTATCGGGCAGATCTATTACCAGAGCCCAAGGCTACTGCTGAGCGTTGGCGTGAGTATTGCATCAAGAATGGGCTTGGTGAGCCATATTTAATCGCAGCACAAACCTTCGGGTTGACTGATCCGCGAAGCGTGGGTTTTGATGCTGCTGTTCAATTCCCGCCCCACAATGAATGGCATTCCCCTGACTTGATGATCCAGGATTCGCTTGAATTGGCAAATCCTGACTTCTCTTCATTGATTTTTTCTTATGAAAAGATGATCGAGTTCCAGGAAAAACAACGTAAATCATCACCATTTCCACTTTATAAAACGGTATTTCCAAGCTGGGATAGTGAGCCAAGGAAACCAGGGCGTGGAACCATTTATGCCGGAGCAAAGCCAAGCCTTTATCGGCGCTGGTTGAAAGCTGCCTGTAATTGGACGCTTGAAAACCACAAGGGAGATGACCGCTTTGTCTTCGTCAATGCCTGGAACGAGTGGGCAGAGGGCACACACCTGGAGCCCGACCGCCGTTTTGGTTACGCCAACCTATTCACGAGCATGGATGTTTTGCGCAGTCTGAAAGAGCAGTGATGGCTACCTACCGTACAACGCTTTTCTTCCGGCGAGCAAAAAAAGCCTTGAAGGTACTGCGCGAAAAGGGTCCGCAGGAATTTTACAATCGCGTAAAAGATTTTATTCGCCGGAGAGGACAAATCGAAATCCTGACCAGGCATACCGCTCCATTGGAGTATGACAGAGTACCGGTGCATTTCGCCGGTAAAAAACTTGATCATGATATGCTCCTGCACTCTTTGGAAAGGTTAAAATCGCTGCCTTTCTCCCTTGCGCTTTCACAGGATGACTACGTGCATGTGGTCGGCGGGGTGCAATTGAAACTTGCCGATCAGCAAAGGGAGATGAACCTACATGGGCAGGCATATCTGCATCTTTCTCCTTACCTTGTTCGAAATACCTTGGATTTCAGCGACCAACCAGGGGTAATGCGGCTTACTCTCGATGGACAATTTCTTGGTTATGTTGACGATGAGACTTTGCTATCAATGCTGGCTACTCTGATTGGACATGGCACCCTTCGTTCGATCGAACTGCACCATCTCATGGGTTGGAAACCAGGTTACATCGCACACATTCTGGACATGGCAGGGAAATCACCCATTCATTTATGGCTGCATGACTTCTTTTCGATTTGTCCAAACTATGTTCTCTTGAGAAATGACCGCGAATATTGCCATGCACCCGATCCTCAGAGCAATGCTTGTAAAGTCTGCTATTACGGCAGCATCCGACCCTTGCATTACCAGGCGATCGAAAACCTCATTCAGCGATATCCGATCCAGGCTGTGGCACCTTCCGAGTTTGCGCTTGAACTTTGGCGCCAGAAATTCCCGGTATTCAATGGCGAAGGCTTAGTTATACCAAATGCGACCCTCGTTTGGGGTGATAAATTTACGAGTACTGATAAAGATAAAGCCCTGCGAGTTGCCTTTGTGGGTTACCCGGTTATGCACAAAGGCTGGCAAACCTGGTTGAATTTGACAGAAAAATTTGGTCAGGATCCACGCTATGAATTCTTCCATTTTTCTGCCGACTGGCAACGATCTCCCAATTTTGAGAAGGTATCTGTCATTGTCAATCCCCAAAATCGATCTGCGATGACCGATGCCTTACACGACAATGAGATAGACGTCGCCTTCCTATGGTCAATTTGCCCTGAAACCTTCTCCTTTACCCTCTATGAATCGCTGGCAGCCGGCTGCTATGTGGTGACCAACCCGGCAAGTGGCAACATTCAGAGTACGATTATAAAGAACCCACAGATAGGCATTGTTTATCTGAACGAAACTGAATTGGTGCAGGCTTTTGAAGAAGGCAGTGTATTGCGATCCTTCGAATATTTCAATTTCTATGACAGGCGATTGGCTAAGATAAGTATCGAAAACTAATCTCACGGGTGTAAGGACAATATGGCATTCTCTCAAGTGGTTTTCATAATCACTCAAGTTATAAATTGTCCCGGGTTTAAGTCCACTCTGAAATTAATTCTTACACAACACTTCCGGTAATAATCGAACTGGCTTGAAATTTACTGGTAATCCTTGTTGTTTTACAAAATTCATCTTATAATTGTTATTTAATAAAATAACCAGGTTAAGGAAAAACCCATTCCGGGAGGTAGAAAATGACAACAAGGGCTACCGATAGTTCATGCCACTTTGTCGAATGGTTGAAACCGTTTGTTTTGGTATTTGTTTGCTTACTAGTCCTATTTTTTACTAAAATTTATACAGCCCAAGCTCGCCAATCTGCCCAAGAAGATATCACATCTAGCAGTGATGATCCGACCAGCTTCAGCGAAGATTATTTAGCTTATTTGCCCTTGATTTTATACGACAACATGCCGCCGGCTGAATTTTCAAAGCATGCACCGACAAATGGATCGACAGATGTAGTTTTGGCTCCGGTTTTAAGTTGGAATGCAAGTACCTACGCTACCAGATATGAGTATTGTTATGACACTTCCAATGATGGGAACTGTTCTAACTGGGTCTCAACGGGGACTAAAAACTACGCGGGTTTATCTGGACTTCAAGCTGGAACCACCTACTATTGGCAGGTCCGGTCCTGGAATGGGATTTACGGACCTACCTATGCAGACAGCAGCCCGACGAATTATTGGCGGTTTACAACTTTTGAACCGGGTGTCTGGATTTTGGATAATTGTTCCCTATATGATAGTATGTCTGGGAGCTATATGCATTTGGTCTGCGAGATATTTAACAATACAAATAATAGTATTACCTCAATTTCACTTGATGTTGGATTGTACGATTCTAATGGCACCCTGATTGGAAATGATTTTTCACATGCTCCAATTTCAATCCTCCACCCCCAGGAATCAGGTTGTGTAAATGTCATGTTCTATAAATATCCCAATTTTAATTACCTGCAATATTCAGGAAGTTATTACGAAACTACTGACCGCAGACCATCATTGTCGATAACACATCACTCTGGCGCACCTGGTGGTTTCTTTTTCAATAATCAGGGAGTAATTGCTAATAATTCACAAAGTAAAGTTGACTCTATTAAAGCCATCTCAACAGTCTATATTGGGACAGGGCAGGTCGTGGGTTGTGATTATGGTTATCTAAATACAATATTTTCTGATCTGGACCCGGGGCAAGAAGCCTCATTCAACATATACAATTTTGTGCCGGATTCTTATGCCGTTACAAGGTATAAATTACAGGCAGATGGTTTTTTTAGTTCACAGACAAGCATAAATACGACCCCCAGTGAGAGAATTATCATGAAGGGAGGAAACAAAGTAATGCGATTGACGGATGGATCTTTCCTTTTCCAAGATCTGCCAGAAAAGTAGAATTTTAGAATCTGTTTCAATTATCCAAGACTCCTCTGAATGGGAGTTTTTGGTATTGCAGCATGAAATTTTGAAAAACTTTTTTTGACTCCAGTACTATCAGTAAGTCCTGGTGAATGCTAGGAAAAATACCGAGTAATCAGGTTAGAATTGCACTTTTTCGGCATGGGCAGGATCTCACTTATTGTTTAGGAGCTAGACTTGGTAAACCAGGAGGCAATAATCGGTTTTCATTGTGTACTCTATTACCTATTCAGAGTTAAAAAAAAGTGAATCTCAAACTAATTTCAAAACTTGTCAGCATTTTGATTTCGCTGATTACATGGCACTGATTATTCTCTAATCACAAGTAACCTAATATTAATTGGTTAGATTAATACAATTGTTTATTATATTGTATTATAATTGTTATTGAAGAAAATAATCCATAGTTCACTATATTGATCATCAGAGGAGGAAAGGTGAAAACGTTTTGTGGCAGAAGATCAGATCCTATGGCAAGCATTTTGAAATTATCTTTATTTATATCATTATGCCTTCTGATTCTATTTTCAAGTAATATCAATTTAGTTGAGGCGTATCAATCCTCACCCAAAAGCGACCATACAACCATCTCTGGCGATGAAAATGGTAATCGTCAGAATCAAGCGTTAAAGATAAATGTTTTTTTGCCCGTCATTTTTAATGGCGATCCTCCACCAACTGCTTTTTCCAAAAACGCGCCAGCTAACGGGGCGGTTGGTGTAAATTTGACCCCAATACTGAGTTGGAATCCGAGCGTTTACGCCGCTGGTTATGAGTATTGTTTTGACACAAGCAATGATGGAGCTTGTTCAGAATGGATTTCAACCGGGTCTAATACCTATGTGGGTCTCAGAGGTCTTCAGTCGGGAACTACATATTACTGGCAGGTCAGGGCATGGGGTTGGAATAGCAGCCTAACTTATGCGAATGATACTCAGACTGCGTTTTGGCAGTTTACTACAGCTATCACAACCCCGGGAGCATTTACTAAAAGTGCGCCAACGAACGGCAGCACAGCGGTAAGCCTTTCGCCCGTATTGAGCTGGAACGCGAGTGCTTATGCCACGAAGTACGAGTATTGCTACGACACGACAAACGATGGCATGTGCAGCAACTGGATCTCAACTGAAAACAAAACCTATGCGGGTTTATGGGGATTAAAAGGCTCAACTACTTATTACTGGCAAGTCCGTTCCTGGAACGGTACATATGGGCCGACCTATGCCAATGGCAATAGCACGGCTTACTGGCACTTTTCAACTGTTGCCCAGGATCCTATCCAAAATGGGGGCTTTGAATCAGGTCGTGTTGTTTGGCAGGAGGCGTCTTCGAATGGTTTCGAATTGATCCTAAGCACCTCGGATGACATTCCTCTTTCCCCTCATGGCGGGTCCTGGTTAGCCTGGTTGGGCGGCTATCCTGATGAAGTCTCCTACATTTCTCAAAGAATAACGATACCAGCTGGTAGAAGTATCCTCCATTTCTGGGTTTTCACCGCCTCTTCTGATTCTTGTGGATATGATGACTTTGGCGTCATGGTCAATAACGATGTCGTTTATGCTCAATGGGTCTGCTACCAAAACAACACCAATGCTTGGGTAC
>DHUW01000036.1:0-3110 GCA_002409365.1 Anaerolineaceae bacterium UBA5224
ACCAACCTAACCGGCAACTACAAAAACTACGAACGCAGCCGCCTGACCTCACCGGTTATCGACCTCTCCGCATATGCTGGAAATTCCATTGTCTTGGGCTTCTGGCATTGGATGGATTCTGAAAGCAACAGCTACGACTGGGGAGCCGTTGAAGTAAGTAATGATGGCGGTGCTACCTGGACAACCGTGTTCCAGAAGTTCGGCGATATTATCCCTTGGAAGTATAAGGAAATCGTTCTTGATCCGTCTTACGCGGTTGCTGGATTCCAACTTCGTTTCTACTTGCGCACAGATAGCAGCGGTCAATATCCTGGCTGGTACATCGATGACGTCACGCTTTCATACAGTGAGCCTTATGTAGTCGGTGTCGAGTGTGTTGCTCAACCAGGTGGTGTTGTAGCTGGTTATGTCTACGATAAAATGCTTGTAGATACTAAACTATATGGCGCCACTGTCCAAAGTGCAAATGCATTGGCAATGACAACAGAACACCCCGAAAGCGATGTTGCTGATGGCATGTACTGGCTCTTCCAGCCAGTATTTGAAACAAATACCATTGATTTCACTGCTTCACTACCGCAATATGAAACCGTTACTGAACCAGTAACTGTTGTACTCGATCAAATCGTTCAGAAAGACTGGCAGATCGGCGCTGGTTTGATTGTTGCTGATCCTCTGGCGCTTGAAAGAACCATCCCCTTGTTCGACGACCCTGAGGTGACTACACTTGACCTTGCGAACATTGGTTACCTCGACGCTGCCTTTAATATCAGCGAGAAAAACGTCGGTTTCCAGCCTTACAGTATTCCTCCTTTTGAGGGAGAACTTGAAGGTAGTACCGCGCTCGATTCAGGTGTCGACAAATCCGCCAGCCTTGCCGGTTCAGCGATTGAACTAAATTCAGCCAATAGCTCGTTCCTTAACCTTACGGGCGGCCCGATGGCTTATGTTATCGAAGTTCGCTCTACCGACAAACTCTATCGCATCCCCGATGTTACAGTTCCTGGAACCTGGGAGCCTGTCGGCACGACAGTAACCTACTACGCTGGTGACTTCCTTGGCGATGATTTCACCCAGATCTATGCAATCACTGACACAAACGTCCTCCATTCCATCAATACTGAAACCGGTGTTGCGACGACGCTCATGAATCTTACGATTCCGGGTGGTGAAGGCGTAGAGGGTATTGCTGGAGCTGAAGGCTTCTTCTATGGAACCACCTCGAATTGTAGTAGCTCTACTAATATTTTCACACTCGACCCCGAAACTGGAGCTGTCGAAGTAATCGTCAATACCAGCATCGCTTGCGGTATTGACCTCGCCTATGTCCCTGACAATGGCTTGCTCTATACAGTTGATATCAGTACCGACCATCTTTTCAGCATCAATCCAGATACTGGTGAGGTGATCGATGTCGGCGCTCTTGGTTTTGCTGCTGGCTATGCCCAAGGCATGGACTATGACGAAGTAAACAAAATCCTCTACTGGGCGGCTTACGGCAGTGGAGGCAACGGTCAACTCCGTGCTATCGATATCACTACTGGTGCTTCTACCCTGGTTGGTCCTTTCACTGGCGATAACGAGTCTGATTGTTTATCCATCGCAGCCTATGCTGGCGGTGGCAGCGGTGGGCCTGTACCTTGGCTGACCGAAACTCCAACCGAAGGCATCGTTCCAGAGGGTCAAACCTTCCCCGTTGAAATTGAATTCAACGTGAACGGTATCGAACAGCCGGGCGACTACTTTGCCGAACTAATTATCAAGACAGACACTCCTTACGAAGTCCCTGCCATCCCCGTTACCATGCATGTGATCCGTCCGCTAAATTATGGCAACATCAAGGGTACTGTCTATGCCTACGAAAAATGCGATATTAACCCATCCTTAGTAGGAGAAGCAACAATCAACTTCTACCTGAATGGCGAACTTGTCCATTCAACTCTTACTGATGCGAATGGATATTTCAGCTACGCCTTGATCAATGGCACCTATGATGTCGAAGTCGTTTACGACGGATATGTCTCTCAAATGATCTCTGGTGTGGTTCTGGGTTGGGATGCAGAAGTAGTTCTCGATGATATCTACCTCCGTTTGGATGCTCCCTGCCTGACCTACACACCGGAAGCCTTCTATCAGGAACTCTATCCCGACCAGATGGCTCAGCAGATTCTGACATTCACAAACATTGGTGCCAGGGAAACTGTCTTCGAGATCTTTGAAAAAGACGGTGGCGGTCCTGTACCCTTTGCCCTAAATAAGATGGCAGATGTTGAGTTAGTTGTGGATGACGGTACTGCAGAAGATGCCATCGGTATTGGCGGCACACTTGAGTTTATGTTCCTGAACCGCTTCACTCCAGCAGCTGATCAATTCCCATTTACTCTCGAACAGGTCCAAATTTCATTCGAGGCCAACGGTGGCATGCAGGTTGGTGATGAATTCCGCATCGTCATTTACCAAAATGTGGGCGGAAATTCGGATCCCGCTGTTGGTTCTGAGCTACTGTACCAGTTCGACGTAACTGCCGAAAACATCACAACTTGGAACTACTATGATCTCCCTGAGCCTGTGACCTTCGAAGGTCCTGGTGATGTCTTGATCGGTGTGATTGCAATGACTGTACCCGGTTCCTCTTACTTCCCTGCCTCAATTGACATGACTGCTTCTCAGCAGCGTTCATGGGCTGGCTGGTGGGATGCTGGCGTACCGACAGTTCCCACTCTTCCTCCAGATACCGAATGGGGGATGATTGATAGTTTCGGCTTCGCTGGAAACTGGATGGTTCGTGGCAAGGGAACCACTGGTGGCGGCACAGGTGGGGACATCCTCTGGCTGACTGTTGACCCGATGGCTGACGTTGTTCTTCCTGATGGTGGTTCAATTGACGTGACTCTGACCTTTGATGCTACTGGTCTGACCTGGGGCGATTACTTTGGCATGCTTAATGTTGCCAACGAACCCGACCCCAAGATCAGCATACCGGTTCAGCTTCGTGTCCGACCCTTCAACATGCAGTTCTTGCCATTGATGATCCGCGACCTGCCTATTCCAGCAAAGAACTAGCATCAACCTAGACAAAATAATCCATATTTAGATTTGAGTCCCCTCTT
>DHUW01000036.1:3352-5314 GCA_002409365.1 Anaerolineaceae bacterium UBA5224
TTTACGTGTCTAGTGCAGTATAAATTGGTCGCTGGCAGCCATTAATGGTACAATTTTGTAACTATACACTGGTACTTTACCTCGAAGGAGAATTCGTATGTCCGGACATTCACACTGGTCCACAATTAAGCGCAAAAAAGGCGCAGCTGATGCAAAGAAAGGTGCTGTATTTACGCGCCTCGCCCGCGAAATTGCTCTCGCCGCCCGACGTGGTGGAGGCGACCCCACCATGAACGTTAACCTGGAGTTGGCTATCGATCGTGCCAAATCAAGCAACATGCCCAAAGACAGCATCGAACGCGCTATCAAACGCGGCACAGGTGAAGACAAAGACGCCGCTGAACTTGAAGAAATCACTTACGAAGGTTATCTTGGCAAAGGTACAGCAGCAATCATTGAATGTGTCACCGAAAACCGAAACCGCACTGTAGCCGACTTGCGTCACATCCTTTCCAGAGGCGGGGGCGACCTTGCCAGTAATGGTTCGGTCATGTGGCAATTTGAACGAAAAGCCGTTTTTTCTGTCAAATCCAATGGTAAAAATTTTGACAAGGCTTTTGAAGCTGCCCTCGAAGCAGGTGCAGATGATGTCACCGAGGAAGATGGATATATTGAGATCGTAGGCGGTGCCGAAACTTTCAAAGATATCCACGACAGTCTCGTAACTGCCAAGCTCCCAATCGAAGATGCCGGTCTGCGTATGATCCCGAACCAGGAAGTCGAATTAGACTTCAACGATACTGTTTCAATCCTCAAGGTGATCAACAGTCTTGAAGAAAATGACGACGTCCAGAACGTCTTTACAAATCTTAAGTTCGGTGACGAACACCTTGAAGCATTAGAAGAGTAATGATCGTTTTGGGGATTGACCCTGGAATCGCCATCACCGGATTTGGACTGATATCGCTCAATGCACAGAACGAACCAGAACTGATCACTCACGGCGTAATCAACTCAACGGCTGAAGGTGATACCTCCAGCCGTTTGATTTATCTTTACCGTGAACTGACTGAACTGATCGAGCAATATCAACCCGACTATAGTGCTGTTGAGAAGTTGTTTTTCCAGAAAAACCAGAAAACCGCCATGGCAGTCAGTGAAGCCCGCGGTGTTATTACCCTCTGCCTGGCTCAGCATAATCTACCTATGGCAGAATATACACCTAATGCAGTCAAACAAGCCGTGACTTCATACGGGAACGCGGATAAAAAGCAAGTCCAGGAAATGGTAAAAATTACTCTCCATCTCGAAGATATCCCCAAACCAGATGATGCTGCCGACGCCCTGGCAATCGCTATCTGCCATTTGGGTTATCTCCAGATGCAGCGCTTGATGGAAGATCAATGATTACCAGCACCAGCAACCCCCACATCAAATCCATCCGCAAATTGGCTGACCCCAAGGAGCGAACAGCAACGCAAACCTTCCTGGCAGAAGGTCTGCGTGTGGTTGGCCAAGCAGTTGATTCCAACGCAGACATCAGACAGTTGGTTTATTGCGATGAATTGCTGATCAGTGAATATGGCCGTCATTTAGTGGAAAGCTTAAAGGGAAATACCTCAGTAGAGGTCATTGAAGTCAGTAAAGAAGTCTTTGAAAGCCTGGCACGCAAAGATAAACCCCAGGGAATTGCCGCCGTGATCCGCCAAAAATGGGGGAATCTGGCTTCTCTCTCTGGGATCGACGCTGGTACCTGGGTTGGTCTGGAAGCAATCCAAAACCCGGGAAATTTGGGCACAGTCTTGCGAACCTGCGATGCCGTCGGGGCGAAAGGCTTAATTTTATTGGATTATTCCACCGACCCCTACGACCCTGCTGCCATTAAAGCCTCCATGGGCGCAATTTTCACTGTTCCTGTTTATAAAGGCAACCTATCTCTCCTGGAGAGCTTCCTACACCTAAACTTAGCCATCAGCACAATTGGAACCTCCGACAAAGCCAAACAGGATTACTTCGAATTCA
>DHUW01000036.1:5570-14982 GCA_002409365.1 Anaerolineaceae bacterium UBA5224
GATTTGGACTCATTGAACCTCTCAGTTGCGACTGGTGTTATGCTTTATCAGATTTATTCTCAGCATAGGAAAAAGGTGCGATCATGATCAGTTCACTTAACGGAATTATCAGTTACATCTCCAACGATTCCCTTACTGTAGATGTCCAGGGTGTTGGTTTTGAAGTGTTCGTCGACAAAAACCTGTTGACACAACACCAGGTTGGCGACTCTTTACGTTTATTAATTCACATGATCATCCGCCAGGACCTTTTGGCGCTTTATGGTTTTTCAACCCAAGAAGAAAAAGCCATCTTCACCCTCCTATTAGGTGTGGATGGTATCGGACCCAAACTGGCACTTGCCATTCTTTCCCACCTTTCCATGGATAATATCCGCAATGCCGTCCTGGCTGAAAAACCGGAATACTTTGTTCGCGTTCCGGGGGTGGGTAAAAAGACTGCTCAAAAAATTATCATCCACTTACAGGGCAAGTTCCCAAAAATCGGGGATTACCAATCTCTGCAGGGATCCAGCAGTGATGATGAGGTTATCGAATCATTGGTGGCACTTGGCTTCAGTGTCATTGAAGCTCAAACAGCAGTTCAGAGCATTCCTAAAGACTTCACCGACGATGTGGAAGAACGCTTGCGTTATGCATTACAGTTTTTCTCTACTCCTTGATCTGGTCAATTAGAATGTTTAGAACTTATCGATGGTAGAATTATCTAATTAATTCACGCTATTACAGGAAAACTATGGGACTCTCTCGAGAATTAGGAATCGATCTAGGTACATTTAATACCCAAATTGCAGAGGGGAATCAAATCCTTATCCAGGAACCTACCGTGGTGGCAATCGTGGTCGACGAAATGAAACTTGTCGAGTATGGCACGACCGCCCTTGGCATGCTGGGGCGAGTACCCGAATCCATCGAAGTAGTGCGACCTCTGAGAAACGGGGTCATCGCTGAGTATGAACTGACTGAGATTTTCTTGCGTGAGCTTATTCGCAAAGTCACAGGACCAACACTTTTCTTTCGACCTCAATTGATCATTTCGACCCCCTACGGTGTAACCAGCGTAGAACGCAGAGCTGTCCAGGAAGCTGGACTGGGCGCAGGAGCGCGCGATGTCAGCCTTGTCCCGCAACCCCTTGCAGCAGCCATTGGGATAGACCTGCCCATCAACACCCCTACTGGCAACATGATCATCTCACTTGGAGCCGGTACTTCCCAGGCAGCTGTGGTTTCTATGTCTGGAATTGTTAGTGCCGAGACAAGCCGCACCGCTGGACTTCGCATCGATGATGCCATAATCAACTATGTCCGTAAGAAATACGGACTGGTCATCGGTCAGACCACTGCAGAACAGTTAAAGCTCAATATCGGCGCAGCTATTCCAACTGAAGATGAAAAAACCATGGAAATTCAGGGGCAAGACCAAGTCACCGGGCTGCCTAAACCCGCATCTCTGACCACCAATGAGATTGTTGAAGCAATACAGCCACCTTTGGATGAAATTATCGCATTGATCAGGCGTGTACTCGAAAAAACCCCACCGGAATTGATCTCCGATATCATCGATCGCGGTGTGGCTCTCTGCGGGGGTACTTCACTCATGAAAGGGCTGGATAAACACCTGACCGTGGCACTTGGAATTCCGGCTTATGTCGTTGAAAACCCAGTCACCTGCACAGTTGAAGGCCTGGCAAAAGCTTTCCCAATGATGGATGTCATTCAGAGAAGTCAATCAAGATAATTTTTACTAGCGCCCTGAAAAATCGAAAGAACTCCTGAGCGTTTTCGCATCATCGGCTCAGGAGTTTTTCTATTCCCAATCCTTCAAAAACGCTTTCTAAGTGAACTGTCGTATTTAAATCAGATCCCACTCATTCCGCAAAACAAGAAAAAGGTGTGGGGATTCGAATCACTTAATGACATAAATCTAAAATTGCTGATTGGTAAGCTTTCTCAGATCCCTTTTCAGTTTTCCAGGTCCTCGAATAGAACGATAATCAAATTGTATTGCATATCAGCACAGACCAGCATTTAAAGGTTTTCGAGAGTCAAGCATACACATTTTGTAAATAGGATTTCAGATAAAGGAATGCTCGACTCTTATTTTAAATAATAGGTCATCTTTTGTAATTTCAAAACCGGATCGACAGTAGCTAACTGTATGCCTTCAGGGACTTTAAGAGAGACAGGTGCATAGTTCAGGATTGCCCGAACTCCGTTATTGATCAAACGGTCACAGACCTCCTGTGCGTTTTCGGCAGGAACGCTGATAGCGCCAATATCTACCGGTTTTATCTTTAGTTCTTCCTCTAATTCATTAATACTTTTGACAACCAGGTTTCCAAATTTTTTCCCTATCACTTTTGGCGACTCGTCGAAGGCCATGATGATCTCAAAACCTTTACGGTTAAAGCCGTCGTAATTTATGAGCGCTTGCCCAACATGACCAACCCCAACCAACGCAACCTGCCAAGTTTGGTTCAAATTTAATATTTTCCGAAGGGATTCCATCAGCGTGATGATGTCATACCCGGTACCTTGCTTGCCAAAACCGCCGAAGTAAGATAAATCTCGTCTTATCTGGGACGAGGTCGTCTTGAGCCTCTCTCCCAATTCCGCTGAAGAAACAACACTTTTACCCTCTTTCAAAAGATGATTGAGGGTTTGCACATATAAGGGCAAACGGGATACAACAATTTCTGGAACATCTTCTTTTTTCATAATAGTCTACTCTTCAATTTTAACGAGGAAAAATGGTCATACATTTGTTTAATGTTATCATCAATAGGACTATATTATCTACGGTTTCATCGGTTTTCCTGAGATAATATTATACAGAGATATTTCTGGAAGGAGTTTAACATGAAAACAGGCAGTATCATTTCCTATGTACTGGCAGCTATTGCGATCATTTTATCGTTCCTTTTTATCTTGGGGTCATTCAGCCCTGATGGAAGCCCTTCGTGGCTGGTCATCGGTATAATCGGGTTATTAATCGGTTTTGCCCTGATTTTTGCAGGTGTCCGGTTGGCTGCAAAAGCCAAAAAATCTGGTGACACAGTCTATAACGTCAACCTGGATCTGCCCGGGAAAGTTCAGATGGATACGATGAAATGTCTCTCCTGTGGCGCACCACTTACTCCTGATGACATCAAGATGATCAATGGCGCGCCAGTTGTGACTTGTCCAAATTGTGGGACCACCTACCAACTTACCGAGGAGCCTAAATGGTAACAACGAGACTTGACAAACGCTTGCTTCTGGTAGCGTTAGGCTTACTGCTTTTATTTGTAGCGTTTTTGCCTGCCACACCATCTCACGCTCAAACCTATCGCTTCACATTACCTACTTATGAGGTGGAAGCCTACATCGAAGCAGATGGCAGTGTTACCTTGCGCTATTACATGGTCTTTCAAAATGACCCTTCTGCCAGTCCGATTGATTTCATCGATCTGGCATTACCTTACGCCAATTACGACCTGCGCAGTATCGAAGCAACCATCGATGGACAACCTATGCCCGAAGTCAATGATTCGGCTTATGTCAATGGGGCAGAATTGGCGCTGAAAAACCTGGCGATCCAACCCGGTGCTCAGGGTACTGTGATTGCCACAGTTCCAGGGATTACGGATATCTTGTTTCCGTATGACCAACCAGATCACGACAATTATGTCAATTTTCAATTCACGCCAAATTTTTTCGACTCGGAATTTGACCGCTCTCAAAACACGGAATATCGCATGACTATCGTCCTTCCGCCTGCAGTGGGCTCGCAGGATGGTGTATATTACGTACCCAAAAGATGGCCTGGCGAGGACATCAGTGAAGCTTCCCTCACCCAGGATAATCGTGTTTACTATTCCTGGTTCACAAACAATGCTGATGTTCACACAGAATATGAATTTGGTGCGGCTTTCCCAGCCAGCGCTGTGCCTGCTGGCGCTATTTCTGCCCCTGAAACTTATCAAGAACCTGGACCTTCTGGCGGCAGCAGCGGCAACAATATCGGCGGAATTATCTCTGGCTTACTCAGCATTCCCTGTTTTCTGGTCATCGCCGGTGTTATCGGGATCGGCATTTTTGCCAGAAAATCACAACAACAACAAAGCGCTTCCCGGAAATTACAATATTTCCCTCCAAAATTAGCCGTGGATGGCAAAGGCATCCGGCGCGGTTTGACAGCCGTTGAAGCAGGAATCCTGCTTGAAGAACCACTGGATAAGATACTCACGATGGTCCTTTTCGGCTTGTTGAAAAAAGAAGCCATTAAGGTAGTGGAAAAGGAACCCCTTTCCATTCAGGCAAATGAACCTCTGCCTGAGGGATTATATGATTACGAGATCCATTTCATCAAAGCATTTTCTGAGACTGGCAAAGACAAACAGCGCCGCTCGCTTCAGGCTATGCTGATCGAACTGGTCGATAAGGTCCAGGAAAAGATGAAAGGGTTCAGCACTGAGGAAACCAAAGCTTACTACAAAGACATCGTTCGGCGTGCCTGGCTGGCGGTTGAAGGTGCTGAGACTCCTGAAATCAAAAGCGCACAATATGATCACACTCTTGAGTGGACCATGTTGGATGACCAGTTCAACAACCGGACCCAACAGACTTTTGTCAACTCTCCCGTGTTTGTTCCCTATTGGTGGCCACTCTATAACCCCGGTTTTGCAGCTGCCCCCTCTGCTGGTGTAACAGCAAGCCCTGGTGTTTCGGTGGGAGGTGGCGGCGGTTCAAAACCTTCAATCTCTATGCCGCATATTCCTGGCTCTGATTTTGCAGCCTCTATCATCAACGGGGCTACCGCATTTTCTGCCGGTGTCGTCGGTGATCTGACAGGTTTCACCAGCGCCGTAACCAACCGCACCAACCCGATCCCGGTCAGCCGACCCAGCAGCGGTTCCAGTGGTTTCCGCGGAGGCGGTGGCGGTACTTCCTGTGCTTGCGCTTGTGCCTGCGCGGGTTGCGCCTGTGCGTGTGCTGGCGGCGGTCGCTAAACAGGTCATACTAAATGAATAATACTTTGCTAAGATTGCCGGAACCTGGGATTTATAAATTCGATATTTCTGACGAAAATCAGAGATCCAGGCTGCACCTTCGCGTTGATGAAGATCTTTCCGGCTTGCTTGTGATCAATGCATCAAAGATCATTTATTTGAATCAGAGCGCTTTAGCGATGGCTTACCTTCACCTTAATAAAGTAAAAAAACAGGAATCCATCGAGATAATGCTGGATAAGTTTGATGTAGATGAAGCAGCTTTAACTGCCGATTTTGATGCCACAGTCGCAAAAATAGAGGCACTGATCGATGAAAACAATCCGGTTTGCCCGATTTGTGATCTTGGGCTCTCGACCAACATGCCATTTTCAGCAAAATTAAGCGCGCCATACCGTATGGACCTGGCGATAACGTACCGTTGTAATAACGACTGTGCCCATTGCTATAACGCTCGTGCCCGGAACCACCCTGAGCTTTCGACCCGAGAGTGGAAATCGGTGATCGATAAACTCTGGGATATTGGCATTCCTCATGTCGTTTTCACCGGAGGAGAACCAACCTTGCGGGAGGACCTGCCTGAACTTGTGGCTTATGCTGATCAAAAAGGTATGGTAACAGGGATAAACACCAACGGCATTCGCCTTGCTGACCAGTCCTTCCTCGATCGCCTTGTGGAAGCTGGACTTGATCATGTTCAGATCACGCTTGAGTCACATGATGCAAAGATTCATGACCAAATGGTGCGCCGCAGTGGAGCCTGGGAAAAGACCATAGCTGGTCTGCGAAATGTTGTCAAAAGCAAGCTGTATATGATGACTAATACAACCCTGCTGAATAACAATGCCGGTCATTTGCGCGAAACGTTGGAATTCCTTGCGCAGGAAAGTGTTCCCACGGTCGGATTGAACGCTTTGATCTATTCCGGCAAGGGGAAGACCGTCGATACAGGTCTGAAAGAAGTTGAGTTGCCAGGCTTGTTATCGCTGGCAATCAAAAAGACCAACCTTAATCACCAGCGTCTGATCTGGTATACCCCAACCCAATATTGCCATTTCGATCCTCTCATGCTCGATTTAGGCATTAAGGGCTGTACTGCTGCATATTACAACATGTGTGTTGAACCAGACGGAAATGTGATTCCGTGTCAATCGTACTACCAGGCTGTTGGAAACATCCTTACCGATGACTGGAACGAAATCTGGAATCACCCACTTTGCCTGAGTTTACGCAACCGTCAGGACATACCATCCGAATGTAATTATTGTGATTTCTTGCAGGAATGTGGCGGAGGCTGCCCGCTTGCCAGGGATCAACAAACGCCAGAACCAATCTATCATGATTTAGTGATCAGCAGGAGATAGCCATGCCCCAAACACTACGCGCAACACCGGCTCAATTCCAGCCAACACCACTTGGCTTTTATACCTACCATACACCTGAAGAGGATCCCCTTCAATATCGCTTGCATTTGCGAGTTCTACCCGATGAGACTGGCGTCCTGATCGTAAACGCGATGTCTGTTCTTCGACTCAACCCTACAGCCACCTATTTTGCCTGGTTGAAAATGCAGGGGAAAACGGATGACGAAATTCTCTCATACTCTCTTAAGCGTTACAAAGTTGAAGAAAACGCCTTAAAAGCCGATCTGGAACGTTTTGAACAGGAGATTCGCAGCATCGGGAGCAACCCTGATCAGGCACCCACACTGACAAATACTGGTTTCGACACTGTTAGCACCGAAACCCCTTCTGACCTGCCCTTACGGGTCAACTTCTGCCTGACAAAACGTTGGCAGGTACAGGAAAGCTTTGACGACCATGAACTTTCAAAAGACCAATGGAAAACACTAATAAAAAAGACTTTCGATGCAGGTATTCCCCAGGTCATCTTCATGGGAGGTGAACCTACGTTGCGGGACGACCTGGTTGAACTGCTCAGATATACCGAAGAACTCGGTATGGTTTCGGGACTTCTTTCAGCTTCTCCCCGTCTTTATCAGGATCCAGCTTACCTGGATTCTCTGCTTGACAGCGGGCTGGACCACCTGATCATCGAATTTGATCCCCAGATTGAGCAGGATGCAAAGCTATTGAAGCCTATCTTTGCCGAAGATCTGTTTACCTGCGTGCGTTTTCCAGTTCATCGCCAATCTGATCTCTATTCCTGGGCTCTTGAATTGATGAATTCTGGCGCTAATGCGCTTAGTTTTTATGCAGCGGAGCTGGATGCCAATGACCAGGCGGCATACCTGAGTCAGCAGATGACCAACCAGGGAATCCCTATCGAAAATGATCTTCCTTTCCCATCATTGTCATCCCAAAAACAAATAGTAAAACTTTTTAGTCCGGAAGTAAGCGAGCATATACCAATTTATTACACTGTTTGGCCTGACGGCTCCGTCACAAGGCAAGATTTCCCAAATAACGTGTCGGGAAGCCTGATTAACAATGATTGGCAAGAACTTATCGTAAAATCGTAAAAAACACCAAAGGAGACTTAATGAAAACTGCTGATTGGCATAACCGTTATCTAATGCAAGCCCGATGGACCAAGAACCTGCGCCGTTTTATTTTTGACAAACTTAAGGCAGCTCCAGGTCAGACCGTACTTGAAGTTGGATCAGGAACCGGCGCTCTTTTTCCTGATTTCGAATACCAGGGCTTAAGACCATTCGGGGTGGATATCGACCTGCAGCGCTGCGAATTTTCAATGAGCAACTCACCAGATAACCCGATGGTCAATGCAGATGGATTCAGACTGCCTTTCAAGAATGGAAGTTTCGATTTTACCTTTTGTCATTACTTTCTTCTGTGGCTCAAAAACCCACAGGAAGTCATCAAGGAAATGAAACGTGTCACCAAGCCTGGTGGATACGTGATCGCCGCCGCCGAACCAGATTATCAATCGCGCATAGATTATCCGGAATTATTTCAAAATATCGGTAACATGCAAAATCATTCCTTATCTTTCCAGGGTGTCAATCTGACCATGGGTAGAAAACTGGGCTGGATGTTCCGGGAAGCCGGTCTGCAGGGCGTCCATTTAGGGCTGCTCGCCGGTGAATGGCGCCAGCCATCGCTGGATGCTTTCGAAGCTGAATGGGATATGATCGCTTACGACCTCGGTGGTATGGCGCCCATTGAACGCATTTTGGAGATCAAGGAAGAAGCGATGCAAAGCTGGCTTAAGGGACAGGCGACCATCTTCATCCCCACCTTCTATGCGCATGGCAAGCTCTAAACTTGCCAACCAATGAAACAACAAAGGAATTGATGAAAAACACCAGGCTTTTTCTCGTGCTTGTAGTGTTTGTATTGATTTTTTCGTTAATCCCCCAGCAAGCTATTGCACAAAATTCGCTGCAGGAATGCCCTCCCAATGCCTATGTCAGTACCATGCTTAACCGTATCACCAATATTAATGTCGATAAATGGATCCGTGATTTTAGTGGAGCCAACCAGGTGATGATTAATGGGACCTACCGAACCATCCTGACGCGTTATTCATCCCAGCTGTTCTCAAGTAATCCGAATGCGATGGCATACGATTATCTTCACCAGGAATTGCTAAAACTTGGCTACGTGGATGGTTTGTCACTGACAGACCATGTCTATACCACTTCTTATCATCAGACTGGGGTAATGGAAGCGAAGGAAATCACGGAAAACCCAGATGGTACTTATAAGATGATCACCACCACAATCGATCAGGACGAATTCTTTTTCCAATCCGATCAGCCTGAACAATTAGCTACCTGGAAAAACAAGGTAGTCACCATTCCCGGTCACGGACCAAATGCTGACAAATTCGTATTGATGACTGCCCATATGGACAGCACCTCCGGCTCCCCAAACACGCTCGCGCCAGGCGCTGAAGATAACGCCAGCGGCATCGCTGCCCTCATGGAAGCTGCCAGGCTTTTGCGTAATTACGAGTTTGACTACACCATCAAACTGATTTTCTTTACCGGTGAAGAGCAGGGGCTCTGGGGCAGTGAAGAATATGTCGCCGACCATCCTGCCGAAATGAGCAAAATCCGCGGCGTGGTCAACCTGGACATGTTCGGCTACGACAACGACAAAGATATGTGTATCGAAATGCACGTGGGCACGATGGCAAACTCGAATGCAGTCGGTACATGTTTTACCGAAGTAAACGCCCTTTACAACCTCGGTCTGACATATGACTACCTGACAGACCGGGCAATCAGGGCATCTGACCATGCTTCGTTTTGGGATGCCGGCGTGGGTGCCATCGAAATTTTGGAAAACTACCAGCCCGATCCAGGTTATGGTTGTGAAGGTCTTCGGGACACGAACCCGCATTATCACAAGACCACCGACACAATTGATAAGATGTACCTGCCTGCCACGGTTGCCACCGTCAAAGCCGGTGTCGGCACTGTTGCCAGCCTGGCA
>DHUW01000036.1:15139-15442 GCA_002409365.1 Anaerolineaceae bacterium UBA5224
GTCGGCACTGTTGCCAGCCTGGCAGAGCCAATCGGCAAGTGTTTTGGCGGAGACCCGGTTGTTAAAGCCACTGTCAAAGAAGCATCGATTCTCCTCACCTGGCCTGAGTTGCCAGGCGCGGATGTCTATAATGTCTATCGCAGCACCGCAACCTGCATTGGCACCATGACCCGCGTCGCGCAGGTTACAACCAACAGTTTCGAAGACACCAACATCCAGTTCGATCGCAATTATTTCGACAAAGTGGAAGCCGCGGAGACTGGCGCAGTCTGTTTTTCACAATTGTCCAACTGCGTCGTCGCC
>DHUW01000005.1 GCA_002409365.1 Anaerolineaceae bacterium UBA5224
TGGTCCACCCTTTCAGGTTCATCGTGCATAATTTCGAGCGCTGCCAGGACAGTGGCGGTATTCGCGGGTGGGATGGCGGCACTGAAGATCAGGCTGCGGGCATTATGTTTGATGTAATCAATCACATCTTCCTTGCCGGAAATGAAACCACCAATCGAAGCAAACGATTTGCTGAATGTGGACATGATCAGGTCGACATCTTCGGTCATCCCAAAATGAGCTGCGGTACCGCGACCGCCGCCCAGCACACCCATCCCGTGGGCATCGTCCACCATCAACCGGACGCCGTACTTATGGCAAAGAGGAATGATCTCGGGTAATTTAGCAATATCGCCTTCCATGCTAAATAGACCATCCACAACCAGCAACTTACCGGGTTCTTCTGGCAGGCTTTTTAGAACGCGCTCGAGGTGGGCTATATCGTTATGGCGGAAGCGTTCAATCTTGCCGCCGCTCAAAATGGCACCATCAACGATGCTGGCATGATCTTCTTTATCAAGAATGACGATGTCGTTTCTGCCAACAATCGAACTGATGGTACCCAGGTTCACCTGCATTCCAGTCGAGAAGACCAAAGCAGCTTCCTTGCCTACCCATTCGGCTAATTTCTTTTCCAGATCTTCGATCATGGTCATGTTGCCGTTCAAAAAGCGTGAGCCAGTACAGCTAGTGCCGTATTTCTTTATCGCCTCGATGGCTGCTTCGCGTACTTTTGGATGAGTAGTGAGCCCAAGGTAATTGTTCGAGCCGCACATGATGATTCGCTTGTCCTGGTAGATAACTTCGGTTCCTTCGTTGCGATCCAACGGAATGAAATAAGGGTAATAACCTCCAGCCTTTGCTTGCTTCACAGTTTCGTATTCAAATGCTTTAGTAAATAAGTCCATAATGATCAAACCTTTCCTTTTTCTCTTATGCTTAACAAAAAGAACTTGCTAAGGTTACACCCCAATTATAGCGCCTAAACATTCAGGGTGTTCTTCTGAGTCAAGCAATTTTGGTCTGCGGTAGAATTGATGTGAAGAGTAAGAGAAACGAGGAAATCGACCAATGAGAAAATTTATACTTCTGTCTATTATCATGCTGCTGCTGCTTTCCGCCTGCAATTATCCCGAAACGGCCGATTATTCTCAAGACCCAGTGGTAGCGACCAACGTCGCACTGATCCTGACCCAGGGCGCGCAAACACAGGAAGCCGCTGAGTTAAGCCTGACTGCCACACCCTCAGCTTCCGAGACAGAAACTCCACCCACCGAAACTCAAGCCAACCCGGAAACCGCTACCCAGGCAGAGCCTTCTGAAACCCCTACCTCAACTGAGGTTCTCTCCACGGATCCATGGAGCGGTGAAGCAGCTTTTGTCGAAGAATTTGACAGCGGCGATTATTGGGATTTCGAGAGTGGATTTCTTTATTCCAAGGTCAGCAATGGTCAGCTTGAGTTCACCTCGAAAGGTACTCCCTGGTGGAGCAGCTGGTACACAACCACCCCCGAGTTCAAGAACGGTTACGTTGAAACCACTTTCAGCATGCCCAATTGCCAGGGTCAGGACCGTTTTGGTCTGGTAATTCGCTGGCAGAGACCAGGTGTTTTTTACTATATGGGCGTTACCTGCGATGGTAAATGGGGTTTCAGCCAGTATACAGCGGGAAATGAAACCATCGACCTGCTGCCGTATGAGGAAATCTTCGTACTCAAACCTGTTGGCGAGACGAATCAGATCGGTATCATGGCTGAAGATAATTCGATTACGTTTTATATCAACCGGCAGTTTGTGGGATCAATATTGGTTAATTCGGAAGATGAGGCTGGTAACTTCGGCTTCCTGAGCATGTCTTCGGGGAGTAAGAATTTCAAAACTTTGATTGATAAGTTGGAGTACTGGGAGTAGGGGATCTCCGCCGGACATATTGACGAAAACCATCTCACCCCTGAGTCGCGAAACCAGCCCTTGGCTGGACTTCGCCTCTCCGAAGAAAGCTATGTAGAGAATGACCATCGGTCATTCTTTTGAGTGGGAGACCGAAGGTGGTCTCCCGTAAATTGTTCTGATAACGGAGGGTAATGAGCAACCAATACATCGTCAAGCCATATCTCGACGGTTCAAGTTTCCATTTTCCTGGGAATAAAACCGGGTTTGTCCTCGTCCATGGCTTTACTGCCACAACCACAGAAATCAGACCGCTGGCAGAGCGTCTGCACCTGGAGGGATACACCGTTTCGGCGCCGCTTCTTCCAGGGCATGACACCCACCCGGATGATCTGAACAGAGTAAGATGGCAGGATTGGTACAAAACTGTCCGCCAGGCTTACCTGGAAATGCGCGAAACTTGTGACCAGGTCTGGTTGGGCGGCGAATCGATGGGAGCCCTTCTGTGCCTTTTGGTTGCAAGTGGGTTCCCTGAGGTGTCCGGGTTACTGCTTTTTTCGCCTGCCTTGAAAGTGCGTAAACTGAATGCCGCTCTTCTTGCACAGTTCTTTATAAAATACCTGGATAAGAGCAAGAAATCGAACGATCAATTATGGAAAGGCTATAACGTTTATCCGATGAGGGGTGCTGTTCAGCTCTTGAAACTCCAAAAACAAGTGAAGAAAAACCTTCACAAGGTAACCCAGCCCACTCTGGTTGTAGTGAGCGAAAACGATCAGACCGTTCGGGTAAGCACTGGTAAATCGATCATTAATTCCATATCTTCCAGAGAAAAAAAACTGATCGTTCTCAAAAACGCTTCTCATACTATGCTGCTTGACAAGGATAATCAACAGACCATCGACCAGGCAATCGAATTTGTACAGCAAACCACGCTTTAGAAATGAAAAAATATCCTGATCTTTCTGGAAAAACGATTTTGGTTACTGGCGCAACGGATGGGATCGGCAAAGAGTTGAGCCGCATGTTTGCGCACACCGGCGCAAACCTTATTTTGCATGGTCGCAACGCTGAACGGCTGGCGAACACTTTACAGGAAATCAAGGCTGAGACAGATAACCAGAACATCCAAACCATAAAAGCGGATTTTGCATCTCTCACCCAGGTAAGAACCATGGCTGAGGAGCTCAGGCAAAAGGTTGATCACCTGGATATCCTGGTCAACAATGCCGGCGTTTACCCTCAAGCAAAGGTAATCACCGAAGATGGCTTTGAGCAAACGCTGCAAGTCAACTACATCTCACCTTTCATGTTAACCCTTTCGCTGATCTCTCTTTGTGGAGGTAAAAAACCTTCCAAAATCATCAATCTATCGTCAATTGGCCACCGGTTTGTTTGGGCGAACATTGACGACCCGAAAGGGCGCTTCTTTTGGAGATGGGTTTCTTATTGTCACAGCAAGCTGTTGATCATTCCGTTTACCCGCGAGTTGGCTGAGCGCTACTGCTGTTCAAATATTACCGTGAACTGTATCCATCCTGGCATCATTCGCACAAAATTGATCCGTATGCTGCCGGTTACCTGGGGAGTTTCCACCCATCACGGGGCAACAACAGTATTCAACCTGGCGACAAACCCAAAATTTGAAGATGTCACGGGAGAATATCTGGAAGAATTCAAGATCGTTAGACCTTCGCCAATCGCACGCTCAAAACGACTTCAAGCGTCCTTATGGCGAATAAGCCTGCGCTGGGCAGGCTTTACGAAGGGAAAAGCATCAATCACTCCAGTATCACTACTTAGCCGAAACGACCAGTAATGTAATCTTCTGTGCGCTTATCTTTGGGGTTGGTGAAGATGGTTTGGGTTTCGCCAAACTCGATCAGGCGACCGGTACGGGTTTCATCAGTATAGAAAAAGGCAGTATAGTCCGAGACACGCCCCGCTTGCTGCATGTTGTGGGTCACGATCACGATCGTATAGTTCACTGAAAGCGAATGGATCAGATCTTCAATTTTTAAAGTGGCAATCGGGTCCAGCGATGCCGCCGGCTCATCCATCAGGATCACCGTAGGATGGACTGCCAGGGCGCGTGCGATGCAGAGGCGCTGTTGCTGTCCACCAGAGAGTGCCAGGCCAGATTTGCCCAAATCGTCTTTTACCTCATCCCACAAGGCAGCCGATCTCAGGCTGGACTCAACGATTTCTTCCAGTTTCTTATGATCGTGCATGCCGGTTACCCGTGGTCCGTAGGCAACGTTTTCAAAAATTGATTTGGGGAAGGGATTGGGTTTTTGGAAAACCATGCCAATATTCTGACGTAGGGCGACAGGGTCGATTTTGAACAGATCGATACCGTCGATTAAGACCTCTCCGGTATATTTAGTTCCTGCAATCAGGTCATTCATGCGGTTAAACGTTCGTAAAAAAGTGCTCTTTCCGCTTCCTGAAGGACCGATCAGCGCGGTCACTTGCTTTTCCGGGAACTTGACAGAGATATCCGCCAGGGCATGAAAATTGCCATAATAAAGGTTGTAATCGATGGTCTCAAGTTTGGTGTTCATTTTCCTCCCCGGATTTTCGCGGTGAGTCTGTTGGAAACAATATTGATTGACAGATTGATCAGAATGATCATAATGACCAGGACTGCGCCGGTGCCCATCGCCTTGTCGAAGGCGTTGGTGTCCATTGCCAGGTAATAAAGATGCAATGCCAGCGTGCGACCGCCATCCATGATCGAAGTAGGCATGCGGGCACTGCCACCGAGGGTCACAAAGAAGACGGCAGTCTCACTGATGATACGACCGACACTAAGTATGATGCCGGTAATAATGCCAGGGACAGCTGCTGGTAAAACTACTTTGTGGAGTGTCTGCCATTTTGTAGCACCAAGCGCCAGGCTGCCACGACGATAATCATCCGGAACAGTTAGCAGCGCTTCTTCGGTGGTGCGAATGATGGTAGGTAAGACCAGGCAAGCCCCAGCCAACGAAGCAGATAAGAGGGACCAGCCCAGTTGCAGGGCAGATACAAAAAGGGCATAGCCAAACAGGCCAAAAATGATGGAAGGAATACCAGCCAGGGTCTCGACTGCGAAGTTGGCAATCGCGATCAATGCCCTCATAACCGGAGAAGTCAGCGCTTGTTCGCCTCCATATTCGATCAGGTAAATGGCTGCCCCCACCCCTAACGGCGTGGCTATCAGCAGCGTAAGCACTACCAGGAAAAGCGTGGTACCAAGCGTTGTGGAAATGCCTCCCTCACCCGAGAGACCTCCTCGCGGTGGTGTGGTCAGAAATTCCCAGTTGATTGCCTTGCCACCCTGGATGATGACGTAACCAACGACAAGCAGCAGGACAATCAGGGTGATAAGTCCTGCCAGCCACATGATCGAGAACCAGATATTTTGAGAAGTATTCCGTACCTTCAGGTTTCGAAAAATGTCAGAATCTTTATGTTGAATGGATTGGATGTTTTGGTTGATCATCGCTATTGCCTTGTCGTTTGGATACTGGATTGACGGTTAACCAACCATCGGGCACTGACGTTGACAACGATGATCAGGGCAAACAAGACCACACCGGTAGCAAACAAGGCGCTTTCATGAACGCCTGTAGCGTAACTGATCTCAACAGCAATATTGCCTGTCAGGGTTCGCGCTTGGGATAAGAAAAGAGTTAACGGATTTGCGTTGAGTGGTTTGGGGAAGATAACTGAGTTGCCAATGACCATGATCATTGCCATGGTCTCGCCCAAAGCGCGCCCAATACCAAGAATAATTGCTGCAATAATGCCAGATTTGCCTGCGGGTAAAACGACCTGGGTGATGGTTTGCCAGCGGGTTGCGCCCAATGCCAATGAGCCCGAGCGATAGCTATCGGGAACGGCCCGGATGGCATCTTCGGCAATACTTGTAATGGTGGGGAGGATCATCACCGCCAATACGATCGAAGCGGCGAGTAATCCGTATCCAGAATTACCAGGAACATTGATCTGCCGAATAATCGGGACGAGCACTACCATGCCAAACAGGCCATAGACGACTGAAGGTATACCTGCCAGGAGCTGCACAGCAGGGCGTAAGATTGCCTGGACCCATTTGGGAGCAATTTCACCCAAAAAAATCGCTGACCCAATAGCCAGCGGTACACCCAGAACAATTGCGCCAACGGTGACAGCAACCGAGCCTACGATCATCGCCAGGATACCGTACTGGTCCTGCCCAGGGCGCCAAATCCCGCCAAAGAGGATATCTGTAAAACCGATTTCTGTCCAAGCCTGGACACTTTCACGGAAAATAAAAAATGCGATTGCCAGGACGATAACAATGGAAAGAATCGCGCTGATAAAAAGAATGTATTTGACGGTTTTATCCGCGATCATTCGTCCGCTCATCTTTTGCTCATTTCCTCTGGCGTTTCCAATCATATCAGCGTCTCTGCTTTTTGTGTGCAGAGACGCCTGATAATTTTCTGTAATCATTCCTTCAGTCACATTTATTTGACAGCGAGGTAGCCTTCTTCAACCACGATAGCCTGACCAGCATCGCTGAGCATATAATCCATGAATGCCTTCAGTTCACCGGTCGGTTCACCGAAAGTGATCAGGTTGAGGGGGCGGACGATGGGGTACGTACCGTTGGCTGCGTTCTCTTCTGTTGGAGCGACGCCTTCGACAGAGACTGTTTTCACAGTGTCATCCAGGTAACCAAAGCTCAGATAAGCAATGGAGTTTGGAGTAGTAGCAACGGTGGTGCGGATGGAACCGTTGGAAGGCTGCAGAATGGCTTTATCTGTGATCAAAACGTCTTCGCCGAGTACCATCTCTTCGAATGCAGCACGGGTACCGGAACCTTCTTCACGGGAAGCCACAATTATATTGGCATCAGCGCCACCAACTTCTTTCCAATTGGTGATGGTGCCGCCGAAAATACCCTTGAGTTGATCAATGGTCAGATTGTCGACAGCGACATCAGGATTGGCAACAATAGCAATGCCATCACGCGCAACAACGAAAACCTGGATAACGGGGAATTCAGTGAATTCTGATTCTTTGACATCACGGGAAGCCATACCGATGTCAGCGGTTTTTTGACCTGCGGCTTTGACACCTACACTGGAGCCACCACCCTGGACGTCGACGCGCACATTGGGGTTAACAGTTGCATAAGCTTCAGCAAATTTCTCTGCCAGGGGTTGAACAGTTGTGGAACCAGCCATAGTAATGGTGGTTGAATCTGCAGGGGATTCAGTAGTTTTGCCACAGGCAGCGACAAGAGCAAGGACCAGGAC
>DHUW01000031.1:0-12493 GCA_002409365.1 Anaerolineaceae bacterium UBA5224
CAGTACAGAGCGGGGTGCCATAATTGGCGGAATATTCGTCCCAGTAGGGGTTGGGAGTATATTCTTCGAAACTGGGATCAAGAATCACCTGAGTTGCGAAAGGTATAGGACCTGTACCGGGTTTTTCAGTAATTTCGAAGACGGCTTCCTTTGCACCAATGTTGGTGAAGGTCAGTGTCTGGGTATTAATTTCACCGGTAAATTGTTCCTGGTAAAGAGCTTCCGGTTCGTAGACCAAACAAGGCGCGTCGAGACGTAATTCTGCATCAGTGGTCACTGTCGTTTGTTCGGGTAAGATAACACCTTCGACTAACACTGAAACGTAACCATCTTTTACAAACTCCAGGTCATATGTTCCAGCCAGCAGTGAATAGCTGTAGTAACCATCTGCTCCAGTTGTGAATGTACCGACCACAGATGCATCCTTCATGATGTTGATAGTTGCGCCTTCCATGAGTGCCGGGTTGATGTCACACTTTTCCAAACCAGTGACTGTACCATTGAAGGTACCGTATGTCGGAGGAGGAGTCAGGTGAAGCAGAACAGGGATTGGATCGTAAGTGTAGGGTGTGTCATGTCCGACGATCAGGTTGGCGAGGTAATCGCCAGGCTGACCGAGCATAGAGGAATCAATCGTCAGGGTTACATCGACTGTGCCGTCAACGTTAAGGGTGCCTGCGGTCGGATCTTCAGAAAGCCAGACAACATCTCCGGCTCCGGCAGAACCCATACCACGGATCATCCAGTTTCCAGCAAATTCTGCGCCAAAACTGTCAATCAAGCCCCAGGTATCATCAGGAGGAAGAGTAGGTACGGCAGGTGGCGGAGTCTGGACCCACCAGCCAGCCCAGGAGCGTTGTTGACTCGTTGTTTGATCCATTGCTGCTGGCCAATAGCTGGAGCCTGGTTTTTCAAGGGCGATAAGGCCGATGAGAACGTCTCCAGGACCGGTCAGCGGAACACCGGTCGGTAAGGTAAAGAGATTCCAGGCGTCAAGTGCTTGAGCAGTGACCGGGAACTGAGCCAGAAGGGTAGAACCAACAGCTGGGTCGGCGTTACCTGTCTTATTCTCATAGACTACGATGATGAAATCATCACCAATTTGGGTCATATCAGCTGAGCCAAAATAGACCTGGACTTGATCAAGAGTGAAGGGGAAGGAAGCAGGGGCGGGTGTGAAACGGTTCAAGAAGATGAATTCTTGGGTACCGCCAATACCGATTCCATTTTCGCGGCTGCCGTCATCCAGGATCAACTCAACATCAGCGTTCAGACCGCTCTTCGGTTCGACCGTGGGAGCTTTCTCTACAGAGCCAGAAGCAGAGAGAACAACGTCTTCCAGCTTAGCTACGGAGCGCCGTGTGGGAGATTCAGGAAGGCTTGGCAGGGTGTAACCGCCATCTTGTTCAAAGAGTTCGAAAGCGACTGCTCCGGTACCATCATTAGTGATAGTAAGGGTTTCGTCTACTGGCGGATCGCCCATGAACATGGTTACTTCAAATTGAGTTGGATCAAGGGTCAGGTGTCCAGCACCAAGGGTGAAGTCATGATGATTAAGTGCATCCTGTAAAACTTCGCGTGACTCATTCTTGGTCTCGAATTGATCCTTAGTAACGGTGAAATCAACCATTTCTGGAGTGGTTGAGGTTGGTTGGAAGAACCAATAGAGACCATTGCCACCTTCGTCTTCGAATGGTGCGGTGACATCTGATCTATTAATGGTCTCGACTGTTGCATCCATCAGTTTGGCGCCTTCGTTGGCATCATAGACATAACCAGCAACTGCACCACCGGGAATGATCTCACAGGTCGGGTCGCCGATCATGACGTCGTCTACTTCGAAGTACCAACCCCAGGTGTCTTCATAGTAAAACTCGATGAGAACATTGGGTTGTCCTGCCAGCTCAGCGGTCGCATCGATGACCACAGGACCAGAAGTGGTAGTTGAACCAGTAGACCATAAGTTGTTCCAGGTGATACCATTGTTCAGTGAGTATCTAACAGCGCCATAAGCACCGGAGATATATCTGAAGTAATGGAGGAATTCAATCGAAACTGCCGGGAATCCGGTGAAATCCATAGCAGGAGGTCGCAAACCGGTCTCCTGTACACCACCGATTCCATATTCATCACTATCGACAATAGCAAATCCGCCGGTTCCGGTGGTCAGGTTGCCTCGAGCACCGGGGTCGTTGAATTGCCAGACCTGACCAGTACCAGCATAGTCAACAATTGACCAGCCAGAGGGCAAAGCGTTGTTGTTGAAATCAGCAACCGCGCCACTTACGCCATAACCTGGGGTTCCACAACCCTGGGCAGGTACCATCAATTCGACATCATAGGTATAAGTCGGAGTAGTCAGATTCAGAGCGTCTGTGTAAGGTAGATAATCGCCTACCAGGCTCTCAACTGTTACAGTGTAATCAGTCGATTGTAATATGCTCGTGCTATAGGCACCTGTAAAAGGATCTGTATAAACTTCATTGGAAATTGAACCGGTGGTAAAAGTCAGTTTGGCGTAAAGAGGGTAACCATGAAGATCTGTGGTTCCAGTAATACCGCCATCAGTGACCACACCGCTGATTGTCGTGTTGGGGAGTGGTGTCAACACAAAATCCTGGGTGACCGTCTCACCTTCAAGGACAACAACATCATTTGCACTGGCCGGTTCAAAACCAAAGGCTGACACGGCAAAATCATAAGTATCAGCATTCACAGAAGTTGTGTAGACGCCGGCCGAGTTTGTGTACAGAGTACGGTTGTTGACTGCACTTGTTCCGGTGATTACCACCTTGGCATTGGCAATTGGTCCATCAGCTGAAGAGGTAACGGTACCGGTCAGGGTGCTGCTACCGCACATTCCTGCTGCCATCTGAACTGCAGCCAGGGCATTGATTTCACCCCAGCCTGTAGCAAAGTTCGGGAAGTTGGTGGGAGTGAGCGGTGAGCCATCATCGTAAGTCATTTGAGTAGCTGTACTCTCAATCAAAGTTTCAATAGCGGCGTAATCGCCAACCATACAGGGAGCCGCCTGCATAATCATTGCGACCAAACCAGTGATATGAGGAGCTGACATTGATGTGCCGGACCAACCATCCTGGTAGGCAGTATCACTACTATTTACTGAGGAGCGGATGCTGACACCAGGAGCAAGCACCTGGGGTTTCAACATGGCGAATCCGTCAACTGGATTAACCGTGTCCAGATTGTCAGTGGGACCCCAGTTGGAATGCGTGGCATATTGACCGTTTTGTTCCCCAGAAGAACCAACACCAGTTACGTTACCGGAACGGGCAGGGTTACCAACAGTATTGAGTCCTGGAGGAGTAGAATAGCCACAGTTCGAAGCATTACCATTGGAGAAAACAGGATATACACCGGCAGCATGCCAGCCAGTGATGATGTCTTCGTACCAATCGTCATAAGTCTGACCGCAATCGCCCCAGGAGTTGTTGACCACATTGGGGCGCATATCCGGATTGGCGTTGGCGCCAGCGAGGTCGGTTGGAGCAGCAATCCATTCACCGCAGCCAAGCAGGGAAGAGTCATAACAGATTCCATCAGGACAACCTGCGCAAGCCATCCACTCGGCGCCTGGAGCAATACCGATCTGGTTAGCGCCGCCATCGTCGCCAACCATGGTTCCCATGGTATGGGTACCATGACCATTACCATCGCGTGGGACTATATCTGAAGCTTGATACGGGTTGAACCAGTTGTAGTTGTGGTTGAACGTTCCATCACCATTGTTACCACGATAAGCACCAACCAGAGCCTGATGAGAATAGCGAACACCAGTATCGATGCTGGATACCACCAATCCGGTGCCATCATATCCCAGGTCCCAAGCTGCAGGAGCCTGCACGTGGGCGATGTTAGGTTCGATCGCCTTCGCTTCTTCGACAACATCAACTTTTTCAGGTTCATAAAGTGTATATTGTCTTGGAGCGGAGATTGCTGTTACGTGAGGTAGCCCTTGAATGGCTGATAAGACCTGTAGATTGGACTGCTTCACCAGGATACGGTTGGCGATCCAGTAAGACTGATATTCAATTCCAGCGCCATCCAGGTAGGACTTGGTTTCTTTTTGAGTTCTATCAGCCTGTGCTTTCAGGGTCTCATAAACAAACCAGCCTCGCTCACTCCAGCCCATAAAATTCGCTGGCGAGAGGTCGGCTGTGTTTTCAAAATCGACCCAGTAGGTTGCGACGCCGTTCAATTTCATTTCTTCTTGAACAGCTGGTTCAACCGTCACAATTTGTTGTGTGACGGTAGTCTTCGCAACTACTGAGGCTGGTACATAGCCGATCAGCATCGACAGCGCCAGAACTATTGCGAGGACTTTCAGTAAAGTTTTACTTTTCATGTCACTTCCTTTATTAGATTTTAATTTAAACTTGTGTATAACATTAATTGGCAGGAAAGATTTCAGTCTTTTTATCACCTCCGTTCATGGTAATAATAACAACTCATTCTATTGGCAAAATGCACGCAAAACGCGCGTTCGAAAAAGGATTAGCTTAACTGAAAACTTAGGCTTTTCTTCAACAAATTTCAAGGCTCTCCCTAAACTTGTTTAATTGGACCTACTCTCTTTCATTATATACATTTACCAACAAAACAGTCAAGTAGATTTTCAAAAGAAACACTTTTCGTCAAAAGTTAAAATGTATAATAATCTCGAAGGTAAAAATAAATTATTCAGATTATGTTCTCGAAAAATAATTTGGAAAGATGCTCCAGAAATAAGTTTGTTACGAGATTATTATGTAAGATGAGAACTTTCACGCTTCTTCAATAGGCGGTTCTGGCGATGCTCGAGTTGAGTAATTATTTCCTTGTTTACCAATTCTGCATCGTTTGATCGCACTTGTTGGAGCAGTCCATTCGTAGTTTCCAAGGCTTTCGCATAATCTTTGGCAATATGTTCATAATATTTTGCCAACTCTAAAGCAGCCTCTTCTGAGCCGAGATCGCAAGCCTGCTGCCAGAGAGGAACAGCGTCTTCCCACTTTTTGTTGCGCTTGAAAATGTGCGCTCTGGAGAGCAAAGAGAGCATTAACCCCTGGTCAGTAGACGCCAGGATGTGCTCAGAGGCGTACAGCTGTTCAGCAATCACTTCCCGGTCAAGGCTTTCCATCAAGCGACCGATGGAATAAATGTCCTCTGCGTGCTGAAGTTTATCAGTGGTAGGGTCTTCCAGGATGGCTGCCAGGGTGGTGAACAACGCGGACAGGCTGACGACATCAATTTCATTATGGTAAAAAATGTTAGCAATTTGACTGGCATCACCATCGAGAATATAGTTCCGGTAAAACTCTGGCACCAGGTAACCTGGGATGTCTTCATTGGTCCGGTAGAAGTCCAGGATCTCTTTTTCAATATTGCCCAGGTTACACTGCTTAAGCCGGCGCTTCCATACCCGTCGGGTGATGTGCAACAGGTCGATATGATTCATCTCATCGAAGGGATTACTAAGCCGATTGAGGATATAGCGTGTGTTGATAATTGGGAGGTCAAAAGATTTGCCATTGTAGCTGACAATAGCTTTGGCGCCATCCACAAATTTACTTAAGGCTGCCAACTGCGCTTTTTCTTCTGAGGGATTGCGTAAAAAGAATTGCTCCAGCAAGAACTGGTCTTCAATAAATCTACCTGTACCAATCATGAATGGGATCGTGCCAGTCCCGCCGGAAAGGCCGGTGGTTTCGGTATCCAAAAAGATAAATTCGGAAATATCGCTTTCAGCCAGCTGAGTTGCTTGTGCCCATTCGCACAAAACTTCATAGCGTGTAAATGGCTTCAGGGGAACAGCGCCGTGCTGGTATTGGTCTGAATATTGGTGATTCGATGAAAAAATTTTGCCAAAAATGGTATCAAATTCGTGACCTGGTACCAGCGATTCGATCGGGATCTTTTTCTTCACGGGTGCTGGCAAGGGATCATCTTTACCAAAATGTACACCGAGTTTTTTGAGCTGTTCAGAAAGATCAGACCAGTTATCCACTGCGCAATCCCTTCAGCAAAGCCAAGGCTTCGGATTTGCCTCCATACCCCGGTTCGCCAACTGGACCTACACAGGCAGGGCAGCCTGACTCGCAGGGGCAGCTCTGGATAACCTCTACTGCTCTCTCTATCCAGGAATTACGTAGGTCGTAAAGCTTCCTGGAAAGGCCAATGCCTCCTGGGATGTTGTCATATACCAATATCGCAGGGTTGCTGTCATTCAAAATTGAGCGGTTTTCGGAAAGAAGGGAGATATCTTCACGATCACACATGACCAAAAGGGGTGCGATGCTGCGTAAAGCATAGGCTGCCGCCGCCAGCCCGCTGCGCACCATCACGCTGACCTCGGCTTTATGGTGGCAGGAAGCGCATAGTGTAACAAGATTGGAAGCCTGGTTCGCCAGGGCTGGTTCAGCAAATGTTCTGAATGGCTGTACATGATGGACATGCAATTCCGACGCTGGAAAGATCTTGCCGCAACTGCGACATGTATAACTGTCCCGCAGGAGGATTTTTTGGCGCAATTTATCCCAACCCAGGCCGTAAATGTTTGGGTCGGACCCCCACAAGCGGTTTTCCCGCAGTTTGTCGATCAGTTGGGGCGAAATCCCGAGCCAAAAACCAGTCGTATGCAGGGTTTGAGACGGTAAATCAATTTGACCCACACCGATCAATTCATTGCTCATCCAGCGTTTCTTCTGAAAAGTGTTGATCGAGATCTCGAGGTCCAGGTTGCCATAATTGGCAGAATAGTTTTGGTAAGGGATAGAAGATGTGAGCTTGTAATCGATAATGCGGGTGTCTATGACGGGTATGGTATAGTATTCTGATTGACTGGGGTTCAGCAGGCAGACGCCATCATCCAGGTTCAATTCCAAAACTTCGTACATCTCAGCATCGTGCAGATAGATGGCATCCTTATGCACATACCAGCGGGCAGCATTTGCGTCCACTGAGCCGATGTATTTGGTCTTACCATCCTCATCGATCACATTCAGGCTGACGACATTCGGGGTTGAAGATCGCAGTGAGACTTCTGCAGCCGGGTAGCGGTCTGCCAGCCAGTAATATTCATTGCCCTGACGGGTTAGTGAGCCGGATTGCTCCAGGAGGGCTAGAAACTGGGCAAGCTCATCGGAGGTCATCGTTCCAAAATTTTCGGTATTGGAAAAGGGGAGTTCAAAAGCGGCACAACCGATGTGCTGCAGCAAAATGACCAGGTTTTGCGGGTCAATCAACGCTTGTTCGGGGTTTTGATCCACCAGGTATTTTGGATGTGTAGCTAAATATTGGTCCATTGCTTCGTTGGTTACGATCAGGATTCCCAGTGAAGGCTGCTGCTTTCGTCCAGCCCTGCCGATGCGCTGACGTACAGTAGCGATAGTACCCGGGAAACCAACCAGGATGACCGCATCCAGATCGCCAATATCCACGCCCAGCTCCAGGGCAGAGGTTGAGAAAACTGCCTTGAGTGCACCGGATTTCAAACCCTGCTCGATTTCACGCCGATCCGATTTCAAATAACCGCTGCGATAACCGCGCACGCTCTCGCGTTCCTGAAAGGGGAGCCTGGCGCGCAGGTAAGTCAAGAGCATTTCGACCGTACGGCGTGTTCGGGCGAAGATCAATGATTGGTTTTCGGATTTCATCAACTTTTGGGTGAAGGTCACACCGAAATCGATACTGCTCTTGCGGATACCCAGCTTTTCATCAACAAAAGGTGGATTATAAACGAGGAAATAAGCGGGACCTTTGGGCGAGCCATCTTCGTCGATCAGGTGGACTTTTTGCTCAATTAGATTGTTGGCAAGCTCTTCGGGGTTTCCAATCGTGGCGGAGGTGAGTATAAACTGGGGATAGGCATTGTAAAAGGCACATATGCGCTTAAGCCTGCGGATCAGGTTTGCAAAATGAGAACCAAAAACACCCCGGTAGATATGCATTTCGTCGATAACCACATAGCGCAGCTTTGAGAAAAAACGCGCCCAATTTGTGTGATGTGGGAGGATGCCCTGGTGAAGCATGTCAGGGTTGGTTAGTAGGATTGTTGCGGTTTTGCGTATAGTCGCGCGTTGGTGACTGGGTGTATCGCCATCATAAATGGCTGGTTTGCTGGATTCACCCGGAAGTATTTTTACAAACTCCGTAAAAGTCTTATGTTGGTCGTTGGTCAGCGCTTTGGTTGGAAACAAAAGCAGGGCGGTAGCGCCGGGTTGAATTAATTGTTGATTCAGAATTGGAATGCTATAGCAAAGACTCTTTCCACTGGAAGTACCAGTCGAAATAACGATATTCTCACCCTTTTCCAGCAGTCTGATTGCTTGTGCCTGGTGTGAATACAGGGCATTGACACCTTTTTTTTTCAAGACCTCCTGGAGAACAGGCTGGATGGATGTTGGAAAGGGCCCGAAGACAGCTTTGCGGGCAGGTGTCAACTGCTTAAATGCGATATTCTCGGCAATTTCAGTATCGTTAAGCCAGTTTTCCAGAGTCTGTGTGATGTCCATCTTGACAAGCGTAGAGGTTTATTTTTTGTTTTTGGAGGCTGAACGGACCAGGAAATCCATGACTGGGTAAATCAGGTCGCCCAGTCTCGTGCCCAACAAATACATGATTTTGGCTTCGATTCCTGGCGCGATTGCATATTTGCCACGGGCAGCCGCTTTTAAGGTATGCTGCGCCACAAAGTCAGGACTGATCGGCTTGGCAGTTCCTGATATTGCCTTTGTTTCTGAGGGTTTAAATTGTTGCTCCCATTCGAATTGAGGTGTCTCTGTATCAGGTGGGAAAAGGACCGAGACGCGTATGCCTTTCGGCTTCATTTCTGATCTCAGGGCATCACTGAAACCCTTGACCGCGAATTTAGCACCGCAATAAGCTGTGTACCCAAAAATGCCAATCACTCCAGCGATGGAAGAGACATTAATAATGTGACCCGTGCCACGTTCGAGCATGCCTGGCAAGATCAATTTGATCGTATTGACGGTGCCATGATAATCGATATTCATCGTCCAGTGAAATACTTCCGGCGGTATCTCTTCCACGTATCCAGGACGGGCAACGCCGGCGCAATTGATCAGGATATCCGGCACGGGATGATTACGCATGAACTTGTTATATATAACTTCCATTCTGTCCACATCCAAGACATCAACAGGCACGATTTTGACTTTTGCCTCAGGATGCTTTTCGAGGATGGAAAATTTAGCAATTTTCAAATGTTCGTAATCACGTGCCAGCAGGATGATCTTTGCATCCATTTCAACCAATGCATTGGCAATAGCAAAACCAATGCCGCTTGAGCCGCCAGTGATCAGGACGGATTTGCCCCGATAATAATCAATTGTTTTCATCAGTGTCCACAGCTCGAGCAATTGCCTGAGGCGCAAGAACTGCAGCTGCTGCCCCCGCTTAGGCTGGAACCAGCACTGAAAGCATTCGCAACCGAGACAAGTCTTATGACTTTATTTGAACCACAGGATTCGCATTTTGTTTGTGCGTCGGCTTGTGAAAAGGAACGCAGTAATTCAAATTTTCTGCCACAATCCTGGCAGTGATATTCGTAAATTGGCATATTTCCTTCTTAGCTATACTGCTTTCGAATTGAGGGTATCAGGTATTCTTCGAAAGCACGGGTTTGATCATAATCTGGCTGCCAGTCCCAATCGCGCCTGGCAACGCTGTCATCGGTATCCGCAGGCCAGGTATCCACAATCCCCTGGCGTTTTTTATCGGGAACAAAGTTGATCTTTGCGTCCGGGAAAGATTCAACTGTGATATCGTAAATTTCCTGGGCAGTGGGGTTGAAGCTGGTCACGTTGTAAACGTTCTGGCTCAATTTTTCGCGTTCTGCTCTCTCAAGCATGATCAGCGATTTGACTGCATCGGGCATTACCATGAATGGCAGGACAGCATCCGGGCGCACGAAGCAGTTGTATTCGACGCCTTTTGCAGCAGCATGCAACATTTCTGGTCCGTAATCGCTGGTGCCGCCGGTAGGAATTGTTTTGGCGCTGATCAGCCCTGGGAACCGGATGCAGCGAAAGTCTACTGAAATTTCAGGATTGTAGTCAACCGCCAGTTGACGATAATAGCGACTGTAATAACGTCCTAAATTTTCACAATACAACTTGTTGCAGCCATACATTGTTGTCGGTTCTGTATATTCGCATTCCCGTACTTTGCCGGCGCGCATTTTTTCTTCAAGGGAGGGGAGACCGTAGGCTGCGATTGAGCTCGGATAAATAAATTTAACCGGTTCGCCTTGCCATTTGGCTTGCTCCACGGCAAGTCGAAGCAAGTTCAAGGTTCCTTCCACGTTGATCTTATGGGCGGTTTCGGGGTTGTACTCGGCTTTGGTCGAAAGAATTGAAGCGAGGTGGTAAATTGTCCTGATTTTGTGCTCAACCACCAGCCGCCCCAGCAGCAATTGATCGAGGATATCCCCAACCAAGTAATGGGCGACTTTGGACCTCAGTTCCTTATCGAGGGGGTTCAGGTCCAGGGCGACTATGGTGTAATTATGTTCGTAAAGGTAGTCAATCAAACCATGACCAATCTCACCATTTGCACCAGTAATCAAAACAACATCTTCTCGCATACTCTCTCCTTAGGCAATATCATTTTTAATAGGAAAACTAACAGTTTCTCGACGAATGTCCCTGAATGTAGCCGGTGAGACTTTCAGGACAACAACCGTCATATCATCGCGTGGTCTGCCGTTGTCGTGGCCGATAGCCTGGTGCAACAGATTGTCGGCAACGTCTTGAACGCTGGGTTCATCGTTATCGTCCTCATAAATAGATCCAAGGGCAGTTCTTAAGTCGATTTGATTATCGCTGTAAGCGCCTGCATTTTCTACACCTTCGGTGATGAGGACAAATGTCTGCCCCAATTGAAACTCGAATTGATAAACCATGGGATCATATTGGCGAGACTCAGCGTCGTCGGGCAGGGGGAGGAAGCGGCTTTCGCCTTCTTCGTAAATGAGTACCGGAACCGAGTTGTTTTTGGTGATGACTATCGTCCCTGATTGCAGATCACAGGAAATGATCGAAACATTCACATTGGCAATTTCGCGGTGTTCATCGTGGATTCGCTGAAGCACAACCCTTGCGGAGGCACCATCGGGCACGCCTTCGCCAATCAGGTTCAACACGGCGTGAACCGCTTTCATCGTGACGCCCTTTGAGCGGCTGCCGGCTAGTTTACCTTCTGCCATTACGATCGAGACACCACCATTTGGCCGTTCAATGATCTCGACCTTGTTGCCTTCCTCCTTGGAGGAAAATTTGTCAATCTTCGCAATTGCAGCTTGAATTTCCATGCCATACATTCTAAACCAAAATCGCGATGCTCATAGAAAATCCGGTGATTACGGTAAAATAGGCACAGGAATCCAACATGAAACAAAATATCATAAAAAAAGCAGTCATCATTGTCTTCAGTTTAATATGGCTCTCTGGATGTGTTGTCAACACTCCGGGTACCTCATTATCCAGCTCAACATCCAACCCCACAAACGATCCCACTTCCCGACCTGGCTCTTGCAGCCAGTCGACTCAGTTTGCGATCAGCCAAATACAGGGAGCCGGTCACCGTTCTCCTTATGATGGTGAAGAAGTCTATTGTGTTACTGGTATTGTGACGGCAATTGATGGCGGTGGTTTTTACTTGCAGTCCCAAACGCCAGACGAAGATCCATCAACTTCTGAGGGTATCTATATCGACATGCTGGCATTTGCTTCAGTCAAGGTTGGCGACGAAGTTTTGATCGCCAGTGGTGAGGTGCGTGAGTACAACCCGGCAGGGGTAGGTGAAAATTCATTGACCAGGACGAGCCTGCGTGCAAGCCAGGTCGATGTATTGAGTAGCGGGAACGAGTTACCAGCGCCTGTTTTGATCGGAGATAAGGGCAGGGCTATTCCAGACCGTGTCATTGAGAACGATGTTCAGGGTTATGTTGGACAGGGGAATGGTCTGTTCGACCCCGAGGAAGATGGCATGGACTTTTTTGAAAGCCTGGAAAGCATGCGCGTCCAGGTGGATGACCCTGTCGCGGTCAGTTCTATTAACTCGTATAACGAGGTTGTCGTGGTTGCAGACCAAGGTAAGAATGTCAGTGGACTGAGTTCTACTGGCTTGCTTATGCTGGCTGAAGATGACGCAAATCCTGAACGAATACTCCTGGATGATAAATTTATTCGCATGCCCCAGATTTTGGTTGGAGATGTCTTCACCCAGCCTATTGTGGGAATTGTTGATTACGATTTTGGTAATTATCGGGTCCTGCCGACGGAGAAACTTGTTATTCAAAGCAACAGTGTGGTTGATAGGTTTTTAGATGTCTCACCAACTGAGTTGACAGAGAGCCAGATATCGGTTGCCAGCCTGAATTTGCTCAACTATAGCAATTCAGAATCTCCTGAACGGACTGAGGGGTTTGCCAGTATGATCGTTGAAAAACTGGGGTCGCCGGATATTTTAG
>DHUW01000031.1:12739-13241 GCA_002409365.1 Anaerolineaceae bacterium UBA5224
AGGCGAAGGGGGGACCGGACTACAAATGGTTCAATATTGACCCTAAACGGAATGCGGACGGCGGCGTTGATGGTGGCAATATCCGGATCGTGATCATGTTCCGGTTGGATCGGGGATTGCGATTTCTTTCAGCCTTACCTGGAACGGCTGATGAGGAAGTCGGTCTGACGGGCGAAGGACTCAACCTGGCGCTGACCAAAAATCCTGGTCGGATTTGGCCGAATAACTCTGCTTTCAACGAAAGCCGTAAACCGATCGTTGCCCAATTTCAGTTTTATGGCGAAAACTTCTTTGTGATCGGTGCTCATTTTAATTCAAAAGGTCCTGACGGTCCTTTATATGGTGATCAACAACCGCCTGAACTTGAAAGTGAAACGCAAAGAATTGCCCAGGCGAAAGCTGTTAATGGCTTTGTGAAAGACATCCTGGAACGTGACCCGCAAGCAAAGATTTTGGTGGCAGGCGATTTGAATGACTTCCCCTGGAGTGAAGCGATCCAGAC
>DHUW01000017.1:0-7640 GCA_002409365.1 Anaerolineaceae bacterium UBA5224
CTCTTGGGTATCCTCTCCGGCATACAGCTGGAAACCTGTGCCGATCCAATCTTCAACCTTAAATGTTTCATCCCACTCGAATTTCTCGTGAAGTAATTTCATTTCCTGGATTCGTCCCACCAAGAAAAGCCGAAATCCATTCCTGAAGTTATCAAATGCCACCAAAAACCAATCCCCCTGGAAGTTGTGCAGATGATAGGGGAACACTACCCGTTCAGACATCACCCCTCTTTTTGCTGAAAAGTAACGCATCCAGACCTGCTGGCGATTGAGAATGGCATTGTGCAGGTCAATCAGCAACTGTGCATCCAGGGTGATCGTGTTGAATTCTGAAAAAGTATAGTGGGAGCGAAGGTCGTTGATCTCGACGCTCACCGGGCCCTTGACCGCCTTGGCGATCTTATCCGCGGCAGACCGGAGGGGAGACTCAAGGTCAGTCCCGATGTAGCGCTTTGCGATCTCCAACGAGAGAAAGAAAGCCATCAACTCACCTTGAGTCACATAAATTCCGGGCAATGACCATGTCTTATCGGTGTAATACCAACCGCCCCTCCCCCGGTCATATTCAATTGGTGCTCCCAAACGATAGATCATGAAACTTCGGTCATTGAAGATAACCCGCCTGCTGACCTCGAGAATTTCTGCCAGCTTATCTGCATTCGGGTAGCCCCCTTCCCGGATGTGCCTGTCAATTTCCATGATTCGTTCCAACTGCTGCCGTTGGGACATGGTCACCTGCCTTTATTAATGCTGAGTGTATCAAAATGGAGTGCACACAGTGTGCACTGGAAATATTGGTTTTATTTTACTCAAACTGAATAGGGATAGACCAAAATTGAACAATTTTTGCTTGGAAAGGGGAGAGTTTACTCCCTCTACAAACACGCCTTTATAGGAAACAGGCTGGACCCGTTCCGAATCTTGCAGGGTAAATTATTAGTTTCTGGCAAAGTCGGATTGCTTCCCCTTCCGCTTTACCCATTCCCTGCTTTCTTGTCTCTGTCGACCAACCACTTGATCATCATTGCTTTTTCTTCAGGGCTGATGTCCGCCCCGTAATCAATCATGCGATCCAGTGTATCCGACCATTCATCTGCATTCATGTGGTGGTCCAGGATAAATTCCAAGGTATGGTTACCAGCAGCTTTTTCGACTAAAAATGCCTTCATTTCATCATCTGTCATTGAATGTTCCATTATTTCCAATTACCTTTACTTTTTTTGTTATCGATTTATCAGCCATTTGATCATTGCGGCTTTTTCTTCTGGAGTGAGTTGTGTGCCCAGTGCAATCATTCTGTCAATCATGTCGGACCATTCCAACTCGGTCAATTTCTGAGCAAGGATAAATTCCAACGTATGCGTGCCATGGATTTTTTCCGTGATAAAGGCTTCCATTTGCGCATCAGTTGGGTTTGATAAATCCATGGTTGCAGTTGGCGAAACCGAGGTCGATGACGTTGTTGTAGCTTCCTTGGTGGCAGTATAACCGCAGGCACTCAATATTAGGATTGCGAGCAATCCCAGGATTACCAAAAGGTTTCTTTTCATAGCACTCCTTTCAACGGATAATGGTAATTTTAGGACTATGTTTTCATGTATACAACCAAATCGTTAGACAAAACGCCTTTACATCTCATAGCCTCCTTTACCCCTGAAAAAATGATTTCCTTGGGTCATGAAGACCTGGCTCTCTCACACGTACAGAATGGGCATGATTCTGGGAGCGCAGCGAGCAGCACTTGCTCCTTCCGCTAACACGTCATTGTACGGAACGGGCTTGACCCTTTCCGTTTCTTGTTAAGTAATTTTGTGTTTTTCCGTGGGATTCGAACGCAGGGGCGTTTGCTCCCTCCACTGTGAGGGAGTGATTTTACGGTCTCCCGCCAACCTGCCATGGAAAATTTCTCCCCCCATAAAATCAGATACCAATGCAATTCGCTACACTTCAAACCTTAATCCCCACGCTTATCCAGCCAAATATTCCCAATCTTTCCCATCTTAGAGTAAAATTAATTCCCATCGAACCATTTTTGTAATGAGGAGAGTCAAGGCTCCAATCAACCAATCAGCCACAAAAGGAGAATTATGAGAAGAAAGCTATTGTTGTTTGTCAGTTTGTTCATGGTGTTTGCCATGGCCCTCGCGGCCTGCCAAACTACCCCGCCAGCCACTGAGGCACCAGTCGCAGTCGACTGCAAAGCCGCATCCGCCCTCGAAGCAGAAGGTTCCTACCAGGTTCCCGCCCCGATCGAAGGTTGTTTCAATGTTGCCTTTGTTTATGTTGGTCCACACGACGACGGTGGATGGTCTCAATCCCACGACGTTGGTCGCCAATGGGTGCAGGATAACGTACCCGGTGTCCACACCGCCTACGTCGAAAATGTCGCCGAAGGCGTAGATTCCGAACAGGTTACCCGCTCACTCGCCCGAAAAGGTTTTGACATGGTCTTCACAACCTCCTTCGGCTTCATGGATGCCACCGAAACTGTCGCCAGCGAATTTCCGGACAAAGATTTTGTGCATGTTTCCGGTTACAAGTTCAACGGCAGCAACTTTGGCAACCTGATGGGTGCCATGGAAGATATTAAGTACCTGGCCGGTATGCTGGCTGGCTCCCGCACAAAGATGGATGGCAACACCAAACTCGGCTACATGGCCACCTTCCCCATCCCCGAAGAGCTTCGCCTGGGCAACGCCTTTGCCCTCGGTGTGCAGAAAACCTGCCCCGAATGCACCATCGACGTTCGCTTCATCAACACCTGGCATGATCCGACAATCGAACAGGAAGGCGCTAAATCCCTCTTCGACGCTGGTGCCCAGGTCGTTATGACCGGTGCCGATACCCCCGCCCCCGCCCTTGCCGCACCTGCAGGCAAATGGGGCATCACTTATGACTATATTGGCAACTGCACCCTTGATGCCTGCCTCACCAGCATGTACTGGGATTGGGGTCCAATGTACAAGCGAGAGATTGAAAAATCCATGAACGGTACCTTCAAGGGCGAACCAGTCTATTTCGATGCCGCTGAAGGCGGTCTCGGTCTTTTCGGCTTCATGGAAGGTCAGGAATATATGCCCGGTGTGAAAGATCTGCCGAAAGAAGATCTCGACCTCATTCATGCCGAACTGGCTAAATTCCTATCCGGTGAAAGCACCCGCTTTACTGTCTTCACCGGCCCCATTACCGATAACCAGGGCAATCAGATCCTCGCTGAAGGCGAAAGCCTCCGCCAGGTCGATCTGGACTGCTTTGCTGGTCCCGACGCCCCATGTTCAGACGGTGTGGGTATGTATTGGTGGAACCAGAACGTTACCGCCGAACTTCCTTAGTCTAGCTCAAACTTTCAGAGAGATGGCTCCTAAAGAGCCATCTCTCTCATAAAAGATGGACTCATGACATTTACAGAAACCCCAAATGCAGTCCCCGCCGTGGAAATGCAGGATATTACCCTGCGCTTTCCCGGCGTTTTAGCAAATGACCATGTCAATTTCACCATGTATCCCGGTGAAATCCATGCCCTTCTGGGAGAAAATGGCGCCGGCAAAAGCACCCTGATGAATGTGCTCACCGGTCTCTACAAACCCCAGTCCGGTGAAATCCGCATCCATGGCAAGAAAGTCAGCTTCAATTCGCCCAAGGATGCCATCGCCAACGGCATTGGCATGGTCCATCAGCATTTTATGCTGGTCGAAAATCAAACCGTAACCGAAAATATCCTGATCGGTCTCGACACCCCCCGCTTTGCTCTCAACCTCAAAAAGTACGATCAGGAAATCAGCCACCTTGCAGATCAGTTTGGCATCCATATTGATCCAACCGCCAGGATCTGGCAGCTTTCTGTAGGCGAGCAGCAGCGCGTCGAAATCCTCAAAATCCTTTATCGGGGCGCCGATATCCTCATCATGGACGAGCCCACCGCCGTCCTCGCCCCTCAGGAAGCCGACGAGCTGATCGAAACCCTGAAGGGTATGGCTGCCCAGGGCAAAGCCATCGCCTTCATCAGCCACAAGCTCACCGAGGTCAAACAGGTTGCCGACAAGCTCACCGTCTTGCGGCGCGGGCGGGTCACCGCCGAGCGTAAGGATCTTGAGAACTTCACCCGTGAGAGCCTTGCCTCACTCATGGTCGGTCGCGAAGTGATTTTCAATCTGCACAAATGCGAGCAAACTGCCGGACGCGAAGTTTTGCGCCTCGAAGATGTTTCCGCTGTCAATAATAAAAATCTGCCTGCCTTGCGCAACGTGGACCTGGCGCTGCATGAGGGCGAGATCCTCGGCATTGCTGGCGTCGCCGGCAACGGGCAGAGCGAACTTGTCGAAGTCATCACCGGTCTGCGCGAATGCACCGGCAACATCTGGCTGGAAGGCAAAAACATCGCTAACAAACCGCCTGCCTTCTCCATCAGCCACGGTCTCGCCCACATCCCTGAAGACCGTATCGGCGTCGGTTCCGCCCCCAACCTCTCGCTCACCAGCAACATCATCATGAAGCGCTACGATCAGGCCCCTGTCAGCCAAAAATGGCAGCTCAACTACGTAGCTGCCGATGCCCTTGCCAATGGGCTCAAGGACGAATACGATATCCAGGCTCCCAATGTGCAAACCCAGGCGCGCAAACTCTCCGGCGGCAATCTGCAAAAGCTGATCCTCGCCCGCGAGCTTTCCAGCGCCCCCCGCCTGGTCGTCGCCATGCAGCCTACCCGCGGTCTCGACGTCGGCGCCATCGAAAATGTCCAGCAGCTCCTGCTCAACCAACGTGCCCAGGGCTGCGCCATTCTGCTCGTCTCCGAAGACCTCGACGAACTGCTCTCACTTTCTGACCGCATCGCCGTCATGTACGAAGGGCACGTCGTTGGTACCATCTGCAGTGGCGACTTCGATATCACCAAAATTGGCTTGATGATGACCGGTACCCTCCCGCAGGATCTCCCTCCGGAAGCCGAAGCGTCCAAACCAGTCGCTGTCGGCTCCATTTCCGAATTCGATGAGGTACTCGACCACGTCAAAGATTTTGAGCGAATCGACGAAGCCTCTCCAGCCGGACAACCTGTCATCTTATCAGAAGAAGCAGCAGAGGAGCCCTGCGGAGACGATACGTCTCCCTCGGAACAACTCGAAGACCCCGATGCTGGTTTGACCGAAAAGGAGCGCGTCTTGCGTAAAGTTTTGGGCAAAAAATATCAAAAGGGTGACGAAGAATGAAAATTCCCTATCCCGTACTCCTCAAACGACACGAAGATTACCCCAAATGGCTGCCCGTCGTTACCTCTGTCGGTGCGGTTTTGCTGGCGTTTATCATCTCTGGTATTGTCCTCGCCGCCACCGGCGCCAACCCCTTCACCGTTTATTCCTATTTCTTCAAAGCCTCGTTTGGCTCCTGGGGCGCCTTTTCTGACGTGATCGTCAAAGCCACCCCGCTCCTGCTCATCGGTTTGGGCTGCAGTCTCGCCTTCAAAATGCGCCTGTGGAACATCGGTGCTGAAGGGCAATTCTTCATCGGTGCCTTCCTGGCAAGCGCTGTCGTCATGGTCCCCCTCGTCAATCTCGAAACCACCCCCCGTTGGGCGGTCATCGCGCTGATGATGCTCCTGGGCATGGCTGGCGGAGCGCTCTGGGGCTTCATCCCCGGTTACCTCAAAGCCAAACTCAGCATCAACGAAGTCATCATCACCCTTATGCTCAACTACGTCGCCATCCTCTGGAACAATTACTGGATCTTTGGCACGTGGAGCGAAGCCGGCTTCCAGATGACCAAAACCTTCCCGCGCAGCGCCTGGCTGCCCCGCCTGGCAGATTTTGCCGACAAAATTCCCGCCTTCTCGGGCATGACCGCCCACGCAGGCATCCTTTTCGGGATCATCGCCGCCATCATCGTCTACCAGATCATTTATAAAAGCAAATGGGGCTACAAGATCACACTCATCGGCGACAACCCCCGCGCCGCCCGCTATGCCGGCATCGATATTGCCAGAAACACCATTCTGGTCTTCATGGTATCCGGTGCCCTGGCAGGTTTAGCCGGCATGACCGAGGTCTCCGGCGTCGTTCACCGCCTCCAGGAGCGCATCTCCACCTCCTACGGTTTCTCCGGCGTGATCGTCGCCTGGCTCGCCAAGCTCAACCCCTTCGCCGTGATCCTCGTCTCCATCCTCTTCGGCGCTCTGCTGGTTGCCAGCCGCGAGATCCAGCCCTCGGGCATCTCTTTCCTCATCCAGGGCATCACCCTCTTCCTCGTTATCAGCAGTGATGTCCTCCTCAAATATGAAATCAAGTGGGTTCGCCCCTCACAGGAGACTGCCCAATGAATTGGATCGAAATCTTCCGCTCCGGTATTTCCACCGGAACTGTCCTGCTCATCGCCTCCATCGGCGAGATCCTCACCGAGCGCTCCGGCATCCAGAACCTGGGCGTCGAAGGTATGATGCTCCTGGGCGCCATGGCTGGTTTCAAGGTCGCCTACCAGACCGGTAACGTTTGGCTCGGTCTGCTCGCTGCCATCGCCGCCGGTGGATTGCTCAGCCTCGCCCATGCCCTCGTAACCATCCATTTCCAGGCCGACCAGACCGTCAGCGGTCTTTCGCTCACCTTTCTCGGCACGGGTCTCGCCCTCGTTTTGGGCGAGGGTCTCACCGGCCTGACCGCCCCCGTCATCCCCAGCGCCAGCATCCCCTTGCTTTCAAAGATTCCGTACCTCGGTCCGGTCGCTTTCGCCAACCATAACCTGCTGGTCTATTTTGGCTACCTGCTCGTTCCGCTTACCTGGTACTACATCAACAGAACTCGTCCAGGGCTCCATCTGCGCGCCGTAGGCGAAAACCCTGCCGCTGCCGATACCCTCGGAGTCAATATCTACCGCACCCGCTATATTTACACCTTTCTCGGCGGCTGCTTTGCTGGTCTGGCCGGCGCTGCTATCAGTGTCGCCATTGCCCCCGGATGGTACTCCAACCTCACCGTGAACGGACAAGGCTTCATCGCTGTCGCCCTGGTCATCTTCGCCAGTTGGAACCCCTGGCGCGCTGCTTTGGGTGGCTACCTGTTTGGCGTCCTGCGCCGCTTCACCCTCGACCTGCAGGGACCGCGCATGCTCCTTGGGCTCGCCAACCCCTTCTTCTTTAACACCAACCTGGTCTTCTTCCTCCAGATGGCGCCCTATATCCTCACCATCATCGCCCTCATCTGGGGTAGCTCTGCTGCCCGTAAGAAGCGCATCGGCTCCCCCGCCGCCCTCGGCGTGCCTTATCAGAGAGGTGAAAGAGGGCTGTAGGCTTGTCCATAAGCCTTCCCCTCTGGGGAAGGGTCGAAGATCCCGCGAGCGTAGCGACTAGACCGAGTGGGCTCAACCCACATCGGTCTGTGCAGAACACATTGGTGTTCGTTGCAGGAGTGACCAGGAAGTGGTGGATGAGGTGAGCTTGCGATGATGGATCTTTGTAAGGTGTGGACACCAGCCATTCTTCTTCCGACTCGTAGGGAGTGGACACTGGCCATTCCATCTTTACTTCTTCCGACTCGTAGGGAATGGGCACCAGCCATTTTGCCTCTATATTTTCCGATTCGCAGGGAATGGGGCTTGTCCCCGCCTGCCCTGCGCAAGGGTTCCGGAACTGGTGAGAGTTGTCCGGAACGCCCTGTGGA
>DHUW01000017.1:7951-10799 GCA_002409365.1 Anaerolineaceae bacterium UBA5224
CATATTTGCACTCGAAGTATCATTTAGTGCTGTCAAAAAACAGTGCAATTGATGCAAATGATGCAAATGAGAGTCAAAACTCCAAGCCCAAATCCATGAAAAGTTGGTAAAAACAATACTTTGTGCTCTACATTTCTTTTATTTTTCGAGTAGAATTGGAGAAAATGTATTAGATGGGGAGCAAATGACTTTTTCTCTTGATGAAGTTCCTATTAGTGTACTTGAATTATCTGTGAGACACTACAACCCGTTGATACGGGCGGGTTATATCACGGTTGGTCGTCTAAGGCGTGCCTTTAAGAACGATTCAATCAGAGATACCCGCAGCCTGGGGGAGAGGAGTATTGCTGAGATTCAAGAGAAGTTGGAGAATTATTTAGCAGACATCAGTTTTTCTGAAGACGTGTCTGTTTCAGACCAGGCAGGCGTGCAATTGTCGCTCGACACACTCAATGAGCCAGCTTTCGACATGGATCTGATCGCGGATCTTCCTTTGAGTCTGGTCAGCGCGTACCTGGGCAAAGAGCAAACCGGCAAACTGGTGGAGGCAGGGATTAAATCGATTGGTCAGTTGCACGATTTGCTTACGAAGCATCATGATTTTATCCACCTCCGCGGGCATGTTACGCTCAGGATGGTCAACCTTATAAAAAGCAGACTGGGCAGGCAGGTGCGCGAAGGTTCTTTGTCTGCCGACCTGTTGGTTGGGGGGCAGAGCCTGGGTGAATTTCTGAAAAGGACCCCTGCTGAAGCCCAGGAGGCAGAGGATTATCTATCGAAGCTGAAGCCGCTGGTGATCTTTGAAAACCTGGACCAGGAGCTGGACTTTGTCTTTGGGAGCTTAACTGCACGGCAGGAACAATATTACCTGCGGTACCAGCGTGAAAACACGACACTCGAAGTTCTCGGCCAGGAAGAAGGTATCACGCGAGAGAGAGTCCGCCAGATTTTGAACGACAGCCGAAAGAAGATCGAATCTAACCTTTCGCAGATCAGGATGGATTATCTCAATACAGCCCTGGCAATCGGTGAGCGGTTGGATGGCTATCTTTCGAGGGAAAAATGGCAATCGGAACTGGAGCGGTATAGACTGATCGATAAGCAGGATGCAAACAAGACCGTCAAACGGCTTGGAGCCATATTGCTGGACAAGAATTTGTCATTGGGCAAGGAAATTCCAGAGAATGTATCCCTGGCATTGAAGGCGGAGCGCGATGTGCCGGCGTATATTATCAGAGCGTTGAAAAATATCCCCGCCAAGCAATTCCGGGAAATTGACAGGCGAGTGAGATTCACGGGAGGGATTGATAAGGATAGCGCCCTCGAGGTCCTGAAATGCAAACCAGAAGAACTTGACGGCATCCTGACCCATCATGGCCTGGAGAAGGCGGCGGGCTGGTTCACCATCAGGGAGACCCAGGAAACAAAATCCAGGTTGCCGCTGCTGGAAGCCGGCTTGAGGATGTGGCATTATTGCGGTCCGCTGGAGCTGGACGTGTTTCAAGATGGCTTGCAGCGCTATGTCTCCAGGCGATTTGACACTTTGGCTCCGACCGCAGTGATGAAATTTTATATGGGGAAAATGGGCTTTGTGGTAAGAGAGGGAAAGGTCTATTACGAAGGGACCAGGACCGCCAAAGTATCTGGTTCTGAAGATTTAGCCCTTGAGATTATCGATCGGCTGGGACCTGTGGTGAGTTTTTTGGAATTAGTGGATGGTTTTTTGACGCGGGGTTATTCTGCGGCTTCGGCAACTTCGAAAGTGATGAGTGTATCGGCCGTCGTGGAAAGGATTGAAAACGGTTACTACAAAAAACGGGGCGTAAAGGTTTCGCAAGCAGACCTCAAGGCAGCAAAAGCCAGGCAGGAATCTGCGGATCGTGATCCGGCAATTGCAATCTCCGAGGACGGATAAGTTCGCTATCAGACAACGGTCAATACCTGGGCGTTGGGAGGGGTGTTGAGCGTCAGCAAGCTGTCCAAGTATATCCCCGACCTGAGCGAAGGCTGCCCGGTTTATGTGTCGGTAAAAAATTGCGGAAGAATTACTGGAACAGAAAACCTGATCTGGGGGCTGACGGCAGCTTTTAATGAGTTGGGGGTGCGCCATGGTGATTATATTGAGCTCGAATTTGACAAAAAGAGGCGCAGCGTCCAGGTGAAAATGCTGCAAAGGCGGGAAATTGAGCCGAACCAGGGAAGCTCACCTTATTTAGCCCTGTGAGTGATCGGGGTTGAATCAAAAAAATTTCTGTCTTGATCCCAAAACAGATCTTTATTGTCTGCGCACTGGTATTCTTAACCAGCAGGGCAGTATTTTTCGTGCTCCTGGCACAACTTTGTGAAAACGAATATGATCATAAGGGCGAACGGATCTTTATCCTGACCTCGAGCATGGTATCTCGAATGAGAGGACAATGACGTTTTGAAGGCTATGTTTTTCACTGGAGATTTTTATGACCATTGAACTATTGATTTCACCAGCAGCCAACGGAAAGACACAAGCTTGCATCGAGCACATCCAGGCTGTAAAAAAAGCGAATCCTCTCGCCCCGGTCTGGGTGATTGTTCCGAACCAACAGGCAAAGACGCAATTCAAAGAGCGACTGGCAAGCACAGGGGGTTCATTCGGCGTGAGAGTTGGGTTTTTCCGAACTTTCTATACCGAAATCCTGGAAGAAACAGGCCGTTTCATCCCAACGCTCACCCCTGCCCTCTCTCACCGACTTGTGCAGGAGACCGTGCACGAAGCTTCAGCTTCGTGCGAATTGCAGCATTACGAGGTTATCAAAGACAAGCCCGGCTTCCTTTCGGTGTTGGTGGATGCTTTCGCTGAATTGCGCAGTGC
>DHUW01000017.1:11091-12249 GCA_002409365.1 Anaerolineaceae bacterium UBA5224
AGCGAGGGTCAAGCCTGGCTGGCAATTGAGGCACTGGCAAGTCACCCTGATCTTCTCAAAGATATGGGCCTGGTGGTGGTGGATGGCTTCACTGCCTTCACCAAGGCGCAAATCCGGTTTATGAGGATGTTGGGTGAGCAGGCAGGCACGCTTTTGATCACTCTGCCCGGGGAATATGGATCGGAGCGCATCGTGTACCGCCGATCGCAAAAGGTTTTGGACGATTTGAGAGCGGAGTTTGGGTCGGATTCTTATTCTCTCACCCCCCTACCCCTCTCTAAAGAGGAGGTGGTAACGAACGGTGCTGTTCGGCCAGGAGACCTCTGGTCAGATCGCATATCCGGTCAGGAGAATGGCACGATCAGTAACCTGGTGCGACACATGGCGCAGAATATTTTTGAAACCGGCGGCTGGGAACAACTTGACCCGCCTGAGCCGGTCATGCTTGAGACACGTTCCCAGGCTGAAGAAGCGCGTGAAGCTTTGCGCTGGGTCAAGCGTCTGCACGTTCGACAGCAGATACCGCTCGAGGCTTGTGCGCTTTATTGCGCGGACCTGAATACCTATCAGCCGCTGCTGCAGACTGCCGCCAACGAATTCGGGCTCAACCTGCATTTTTCATCACGCGAACCATTGGCTGAATCGCCAGCGATTTTGGCAATCTTGAATTTATTCACCTTGCCATTGGAAAATTTCCCTACGCGCAATTTGTTGAACGCACTCAACTCACCTTTCTTCGATTTTGGACTGGATGGTGCAGACATCGAATACCTGGAGAAGGTTGCCCGCGAGGCTGTAATTGTGGGCGGGAAGGAGCAATGGGAGGAAGCCTGGACGATGCTGGCGGCAAAGTCGCGAACAACAGACGAAGGGGATGAAGAGCGCGGCTCATCCGATCTGACCAAAGGCATCGACTTACCCGCCCTGCAGGCACGGTTTAAGTTGTTTTGGCAACTTTTCAACCAGCTGCCAGCTACACGTTCACAGGCTGGTTGGATTGCCTGGCTGGAAAACTTGCTGGATAGATTAAATTTTTACGATAACATCACCACTTCGCGCGACCGGGCTGCCTGCCAGTCTTTGGGTGAGGCACTGCGTGCGTTGGTGATCAGTGAAAAAGTGATGGGCACGCGCGAGATTGACTACGCGCAGTTTTTG
>DHUW01000017.1:12484-20750 GCA_002409365.1 Anaerolineaceae bacterium UBA5224
GCGAAGGAATGCGGTGTTTGTCAGCAAACTGGTAGAAGCCCGCGCAGCACGTTACCAGGCGGTGGCACTGCTGGGATTGTCTGAGGGGCTTTTCCCGGTTGTAGAAAACCCGGATCCCTTTCTGGACGAACAATCACGCCACGACTTGAAAATGGAATCGCGCCTGGAACGCGATCAGAAGAGTACTTTCTACCAAGCATTCACGCGCGCTGATACACACTTGCTGCTAACCCGCCCCTATCTTTCGGAAGACGGCGAGAAGTGGGAGCCATCCCCCTACTGGCGCGCAGCAGAGATGTTGTTCACAGAAAACGCGAAAACAGACAAACAAACATTCATCAAACGGCCGCTTTCCGAGGCAGCATCCCGCCAGGAATTTCTTTTCTGGAATGTGCAACAGGGTCAGCCCCACAATTTTGCAGATGAAGAACTCAATAGTCGTTTTCAGAATCTGGCAAAAGCCGGTGGGATCCTGGACGTACGTCGGGCAAAGCGCACCAACAGTGTTTATGAGGGTGATCTTACCTCACTTGCAAGCCTGTTGGGTCAGCAATATTCCCAGGAACATAACTGGAGTGCCTCCCGGCTGGAGGCATACAGCAATTGTCCCTTTCGCTTCTTCACCAGTGGGGTCCTGGGGCTGGATATCACGAAGCCGATCGAGCTGGGGTTGGACATCAGGCAAATTGGCACACTCTATCACCGCATCCTTGAACTTGTCTATGCGCAAGCGGCAAATCAAGGGACTAACCCCCTGGAAATTTTGGATGATGTTGCTGAAGGGGTTTTTACGAATGCGCCGCGCTGGCTTGGTTTTCGCCCGACGGCATTATGGGAAGTCGAAAAGAGCCAACACCTGGAAAAGCTGCACAATAGTTTGGAGGCGATGGAGTCCGAGCGGGGAAGCTGGCAACCAATCGCCTTCGAGGCGAAATTTGGCTCAAATGGCAGCCCGAGCCTGGTGCTGGAAAGGGATGGAGATCTGGTTCGAATTCACGGGATCATTGACCGGGTGGATAGAAACCCAGATGGCGAGGTCCGCGTTATCGATTACAAAACCGGCAGCTCAAATATTGGCAATCGGGATCTGGTTGAGGGTACCCGTTTGCAGCTGCCAGTCTATGCCAAAGCCGCTGAACTGGCACTGGAATTGGGTGAAGTGGTCGATGGGTTTTACTGGTTGATCAATGCCGGCTCGCCAAGTTCGCTCACATTGACAAAATTCAAGTCCGAACAGGGAGAAGGGTTCGATGCCGCCTGTAGAATCGCCATTAATCACATCCATAACAACGTCAACATGGTAAGGAGGGGCAACTTCCGGGCGAAAACACCCCAGAAGGGCTGCGCGGTTTATTGCCCTGCCAGCATTTATTGCTGGCGATACCAAGCGAGGTCCAACAATGGCTGAAAACTTGACTGAAATCATCCTGGAAAATTTTGGTTTGAATGAAAACCAACGCAAGGCCGCCAAGCAACGCGGGTGCGATATAGTTGTTACCGCTGGTGCCGGCAGCGGAAAGACGCGCACATTGGTAGCGCGTTACACTTGCCTGCTGGCGGAAGGCTTGCGACCCCGCCAGATAACAGCCATCACTTTCACTACCAAAGCTGCCCTGCAGATGCGCGCTAAGGTTCGCGAAAGCCTGTCCGACCTGGAGCAACAAGCAGCGAACCCGGAAGAACGCAGGCGCTGGAGCGAGCTCTCGGAACAGATTGATTCTGCCCGCATTGGCACGATCCACAGCCTGTGCGCTGAGATTTTGCGGAACCACCCCGCGGAAGCTGGTCTGGACCCACGTTTCGAGGTGTTGGATGAAAGCATCGCGCAGGTGCTTAAAAACCGGGCGGTGGCAGATACGCTCAACAAACTGGTCGAGGAGGAGCGTTTTATTCCTCTCTTCGACAATCTCCAACTCAAGGACCTGAAAAGTCTGCTGCAGTCGTTGTTGGGAAAGCGCTATGAAGCACAGGAGATTTTTGAGCTGCGGGTCGATAACCGCAAGGTCATTACTTCAGAATTGTTTAAACGAATCAATCTTCCAGCGTTTAAAGAAGTCATCGACGAGCTGCGTGGTTTGAGTTATGCGTCCATTGAGGAAGACTGCGGCAATTTTGCCGGTTTCGTGCAAAAATTCCTGGAAAATTGGACCAGGGCTGAGCTGTCATTGGCAGAAAACGAGCCTGTCAAAGCTGCTAATTGGATGAATTCCGCTGTCTCCTGCCTTGATTTTCGTTGTGGAAAAAGAGGAAGTGAAATCAAAGAAACCCTCAAGGAATTCAGGGAAAACTTTGATCGGATCTTCGATCCCGCTACGAAACGAAAAGATACATCACCCCCAACCGAAGAATCAGAACAGCTCTTCGAAGCACTTCTGCCCCTCCTTGGTGAAGCCTTCATCCTGGTCCATCAGGCATACCGCGACCTCTTAAGCAAACGCCAGTCTCTTGATTTTGACGACCTGGAATATGGAGCCTATCAACTCCTGAAGCGTGATGACATTCGTTCCAGGTGGCAGCAGGAAATCCAAGCCATCCTGGTCGATGAATACCAGGACACCAACCAGTACCAGCGCGACATCATCAACGCCCTGGCTGGGAAGCGCGGCTGCTTATTTATCGTTGGCGATATGCGCCAGTCGATTTACCGCTTCCGTCGGGCAGATGTGACTGTTTTTCGCGAAGAACGTGAGCGTATCAAACGCGAAGGCGGGTTCCCGGTCGATCTGGATCTCACCTATCGCCAGCGCGAGCCGCTCCTTCAGACGATGGCGGATATTCTGGCAAAGGCAATTGGCACCGAGGAGGACCGCAATCGCAGTTATTATGTGCCCTTCACCCCGATGGTTGCCAACTCCGCAGACCTGCCCGACCATATTAAATCGCCCCATATCGAGGTCGTGATCGGAGCTGCTGCCGACACTGACACGGCACGTCCGGTTGCAGCCCGTGCGTTGGCGAGCCGCCTGCTGGAGTTGAAAGCAGAGGGGCAAATTGAAAAATGGGACGATGTCGCCCTGCTTTTCCACGCCTCAACTGGCTTCCCTTTTTACGAAGAAGCCTTTGAAGAAGCCGGTATTCCCTTCGTTACCGTCGCCGGGCGCGGCTTTTACAACCGACCCGAGATCCGCGACCTGGTAAACATCCTGCGCGCACTGGCATCGTCCGCGGATGACCTCGCTTTTGCAGGACTGCTGCGTTCGCCCGCTTTTGGGCTGAGTGATGCTGCCCTCTACCATTTGCACCTCTCCGGGCTCCCGTTTTGGGAAGCGCTGCAGGGCGATCTTTCTGCCCTGTCTGCGGAAGACCAGTGGGCTGCCCAACGTGCGCGCACCATTCTCGACCAGCTTTTACCGCTGGTTGACCGTGTTCCGGTGGCAGAATTGTTGAAAAAAGTGATCGACGTCCTCGATTACCGCGCCATCCTCGCTACCGCAGACACGAAGGCCACAGTGGGGTCTGCCAGTGCCACCGGTGGACGACTGTGGCGCAATGTGGACAAGCTGCTCGAAGACACCCAAACCAGCCAGGCTGTCACCGTGCGCGATTTTTTGGAGATGCTCAGCACACTGGATGACGCTGGAGCGCGCGAGGGCGAAGCACCGGCAGAGGCTGATGGTTCCGTGCGCCTGATGACCATCCACAAAGCCAAGGGGCTCGAGTTTCCAGTCGTCATCCTGGCAGATGCCGGCAGAGAGAATAAGCCAAACAGCGAGTTGGTTTACCTTTCAAAGGAACTCGGCGTCACTTTCAAGCTTGACCCCGCCCCCATGCTCTATGGTCTGTCTAAACAGCTGGATAAGGACCAGGAGGAATGCGAGGCGCTGCGCGTGCTTTACGTAGCGCTCACCCGTGCCCAAAACAAACTGATCATCAGCAGCCATGTTTGCGTCAAAGATGGCAAAAACGGGGAAAAGGTTAACTTGTTGGGCTGGACTCAGCTGCTGGACGATGCCTGCGGCAATCTTTCAGAAGGATTCCTGGAACATGTTGATGAGCCGATCGAAGCCAACACCATTTCGGGTCATGCCCTGCGCGTTTATTTCGCCAGGACCCTGCCCGAATTCGAAGCGCGTTCTACCAAGATTTCACAGCCTGAAAAAGTCGCAGAAGATGATCTGACGCCTCTCTATGAGCCGGTAGCAGGCTTTGGATCGCTTCTGGAGGAAGAGGATGATACCGATCGCCTGAGCGAAAAGCGGCACTGGCGAGTGTTCGAACCCGACCGGGAGCTGCACGGTAAACCGATCGGAAACCTGGTGCACAAGGCGCTGCAGCGCTGGCTGTTCCCAGGTGATCCGGCGCTGGCGGATCTGCTGGAAGCCGAGACCTACAAACAGGATCTGGTGAGTGATGAACAGCGCCAGGAAGCCAGTAGGCGTGCCTGCGAGCTGCTTGACCGCTTCCGGCACCACCCGCTGTGGGAGGAGATCGATGCCGCCCGGGAGCGCTATGCCGAACTGCCCTACTCTTTCTCAGCCACTGATGGAACTCAAAGCCGGGTGATTGACCTGCTTTATCAAGGTCAGGACGGATCGTGGCAGCTGGTGGATTTCAAAACCGATGCCATTCATTCGCTTGCCAAAAAGGAGCAGCTCAGCTACCACTATGCCAACCAGGTGCGCAGTTACCAACGCACCGCCCAGACACAATTGCAGCAGAAGGTCACAGCCCGGTTGTGCTTCCTGGACGACCAGGGCGAAGTGACGGTCACCAGAATAGAGGCATAAAGACCTCATACTCCGCTTTTCGAACGGCTGGTGTCCGTTCCCAACAGGGATTTTTGCATTTTTTGCAGTTTTTACACTGTTTTTTGATGATGCATAAACGTTATTTCGGTGCAAAAACCTCGGAGAGAGATGGATACTGTTCGCTTCGCTCCCAGCACTATAACCTCGTTCTTATGGCTGGGCTGTCTGGAAGATATTTGCATCATTTGTTTTGTTTTGAAAAGGAACTTTTCAGGATGGACAAGTAAGATTTGGGGTGTGAATAATCGAATCTGATTCTAAGTAATTTTTTTCATCTAATTTGTCATTTTGAGACTATAGAAAAATAATCGGGTTTTATTCATCCGGGTGACATTGTGCAGGCAAGGATGTTGGATCGGTTGTATGGAGTTTGGCATTTTTTGAATGGCTGATTGGTAAAATCAAGCCAAAAACCAGTCCAATAAAGAAATTCAGTCAGCTCTCATGGATTACTCTGTGAAATGCCTGATTATCCGGTTTTTTGGAGGACTGGTGGAAAATTTCCTTCTCTGTGCTGAGCCTGTGCGGCAAAAAAACAAGGATTGATTTTCTCCAGATAAAGTTGAGGGCGACTGCCGACATTCTAGTTTACCAGGATTTCTGTCCTTCAATTTAAAAAGATTTTCTACATTCTGTCACTTATTCTACAAAACGATCTCTCTTCTCACGATACTTATCTCGTGCCATTTTGTGATGAAGAATCTCGTTTGATAATATGACCGTGTTCCTCCGGCGAAGCCAATGTGCTTCAATGCTATTTTCTGAGGCCGTACCTATGCGCATTTAAAGTGGAAATCTGATGTTGGTTTACTCGATCCAACCCCCAAGAAAGTCTATTAATTTTGGGGGTGCATCATTGGCAATAAGTCTTGGGTAATCAGAAAGTCGAGACCAATGGGTGTGCTTTGGGAGTCGATTGGAGCGATTTGAATCATTCTAAGGTGAATTGTCGCACGCCACTATATCTCCATCAGATGCTGATGCATTGGGAGTATGGAATTCAGTGAACCAACCCCAGCAGGGGCTGAAATTGGCATTAGCTTAGTTTAGGCAACCGTACCAGTAACTACTGCTCCATCCCGCTCGTAAATTGCGATGATCACGCCTTTGGGGGTTGCATGACTTTCCTTGAGCGTGAACGCTGCGGGGATGGTGCCATCACCAAAAAGACGTTTGCCATAGCCCAGGGTCAATGGGTAGATCATTAAAAACAATGTATCTACCAGGTCAGCCTTGAGCAGGGTTTGCAACATGTTTGCACTGCCCCAGGTCTGCAGATCGACCCCAGGTTGCTGTTTGAGAGCTGAAACTTTTGCAGCCAGATCGCCGTTGAGAAAAACTGATGGCTGCCAAGTACTGGAGTTCACGGTATTGGAACCAACATATTTTGTCGCAGTCATTGAACCCGGCCACATATCAGCATGCAGAGGCCAGTAAGACTCAAAAATCTTGAAGGCTTTCCGGCCAAGCAGTAAATCAAACGGTTTCGCTAATTCGGGACCCAGATATTTGTTCAATTCTTCATCCCCATACGATGCCGTCCAACCGCCATGGGTGAAACCACCACTGGTGTCTTCTTCCGGTCCCCCGGGTCCCTGTATGACACCATCCAGAGTAATGAAATCGTACACATTTAGCTTGCGCATTCTTACCTCACTTTTGCGGTCACTTTATCACATATGGATTAAAGAATCTATACAAACCTTATACCAGTCGACCCAAGCGGCTCCTCGAAGGCAGGTCGGTACATTTCTGAATTCGTCCTTTTGAATATTACCTATACGCATTAATAATTGTTGGAAGCGGTTCAGGGCAGCTCATCTCGTGATTCAGTATTACTCACGACGGGATGCACTAAGGCTGATTATCGATTTGGGGACTTAATTATGGGGACGATTATGTCAGCTGGCTATTGGATCTCAGTGGCGGTCGTAGACTGCCACAATCACCCCTTTGACGATTTTATGGTTTTTGGTCAGCTTGAATCCGGCAGGGATGATGCCTTCATCGAAAAGTCGTTTGCCTCTGCTGAGCGCGATCGGGTAAATCAAAAAATCATAAGGGGTCCACCGGGTCAGCCTTGAAAAGGATTTGGAGCAGGTTGGCGCTGCATCAGGTGTGAAGCTCCGGATCCGGCTGTTGCTTGAGTTCTGCGGCCTTCATCGGAATTACGCTGTTGAGGTAGACGGCGGGCTGCCAGGAACTGGAGGTGAGCGTACTCGACGCCACGTATTTGGCAGCGGTCGTGACTCTGAGCCATTTATCGGCATGCCTGGGCCAATAGGATTCACAAACTCAAAGGTTTTGTGGCCCAGAAGCGGATTGAAGAGTTTGCTCAGATCCTCATCCAGAAAATTTAAAGGAATCGAGTCATGGCTTGGATTGATCGAGCCTTCGTAAGCAGGGGCTTCGCTGGAACTGACTCTTTCAGAAGGATCGATTCGAAATGGACCTGGTTGGGAACAAGTGGGTGGAAGTAAGTGTCCATATTCTTCCAGGCCGATTTTCATCCAACATTTACCTCATCCACCATAAGCGGTTCCCCTTCCCCAAAGGGGAAGGCATGAGATACTACATTTTACTAAGGATGAAACGTACAGTTTGCTACAATAGCTTTTTTTGTCCACACCAACTACGAGCGGTTCCGCTTACCCAAAAGGGAAATTACGAGATGCTGCGTTTCGCTAAGGATGAACGTACGGTTTGCTACATTAACTTTTTCGCTCTCAACCACCGCAAGCGGTTCCCTTTCCCCAAAGGGGAAGACTTAAGAAGCTGCTCGCTAATAATGAACAATGTCGTCTGTCAACCTAAGTCTCTGTTGGGAGACCAAGTGTGCATTGCCTAAGAATCTGTGCCTCCCCAATTAACAGATCCTTCACTTTGCTCAGGATGACGAGATGAATGAAAGACGATTTGTCTCGTTCTTCCAGGATGGTAGCTTTAAAATGGATACAAAAACTGTGCCCGTGGGCACAGTTGGGAGTGAATAGGATGATGTAATGTAAAGTTATTTTGTGGTTTTGGAGTTTAGGAAAAACCGTTTTTGTATTAGAGTATTTTGGAATTCTTGCGATCTATTTCAACGCTTTCACCCGGGTCTGGACAGCCTGGGCCAAGGCTGAGATGCGGTCAGCAATTTCCTGGGCTTCTTTTTTGTCGCTGTCGCCCACAAGCGCATTCGCCAGGGATCCCGGTTTATCCTGCTGGGGCAGTTCGTCCATTCCCAATAAAACTTTCTTCAGGCTGCGAGCGGATTTGGTCAATGGGTCGGCCGGGATGCGCGGTTTACGGGTTTGGGTTTTCCCCGATTCCCGCTCTAAAAATGCCTGTACGTCCAGGTAGGTACGGTTATCAAATTCAGCGAAATATTCCACAGCCGCAGGCCAGAGGTTGGCATCATAGCGCATGATTTCGCGCAAAACACGTTCGGGCATTTCGGAACGATCGGCCAACTCAAGCGAGTTTTCCGGCAACTCAAAGAAATTCATCAACCGACCAAAATAAGTGCGTTCCAT
>DHUW01000017.1:21040-24109 GCA_002409365.1 Anaerolineaceae bacterium UBA5224
GCAGCGGCACGGGCTTTTCCGACCGGAGTCAGCGCCTTGTAAGCCATGTTTTCGGCGATTTGTTTTTCGAGGGAGGGCTGGTTATCGATCAACGCCAGCACGTAAGGCTCATCAGGCGTTTCACTCAAAACCGCCTTGATGGCGGTCGCCCAAAAGCGGCGCTCACCAGTGAGCATCTTGAAGATGTCGCGCCCATCCTCATTTATGATCTGCCCGGTGACCGGCTTGATCTGCCCGGTATCGTGCAAGGAATCGCCCAAAACGATCAGCTCGTCCAGCATGCGGCGGTTGAGACGGTCTGTTTTTGCCAGGGCAAACCAGGCTTGCACGGTGTCGCGCCAGTTACGCTCACTACTATAAAACTGTCTGCGCAATGGCAGGGGCAAAAGCAGGCGCGCCTGGAAGCGGTCTGGGCGGATCATCGAGACCGGCACGCGGTAGACACTCTGGCGGTTGTTGATCATTTTTGGACCATTGGGAATGACTTGCTCCTCGGCGTTCTGGCTCGATTCAAACGCCTCGGTGGTGGTTTCGAGCAGACTGCCAAAATTTCTTTTTATATCTCTTGCCATTTCAAACTCCTCAATCTCCAATCAGCCAAACTGTGCCCATGGGCACACATCAAACGGCACCCAACTTACCCACAACAGCGTCCACCAGGTTCGACACGCAGCGATAAGCCTGCGATTTTTCCGGGCAATAGGAAAACACATCGTAACCCGACGTTGTTGCCGCGGATATGTCCGCCAGGTCCTTGATATAAGGCAGCAGCAGGTGACCATAGATCCGTTCCAATTCTGAGATCACATCCTGCGACTGGCGCCGAACCATGCGGAAGCGGGAGGGTACAATGCCGAGCACTTCCAGGCTGGGGTTGGTGGTTCGTCTTACATTTTCGACCATTCGTAAAATATCTGCCAGTCCGATCAACGACAACCCATCCGGTTCGATCGGAATTAAAACGTGCGAGCTTGCCACCAACGAGTTCATGGGCAGCATGCCAGCAGATGGGGGATTATCGATAATAATGTAGGAATAGTCATCCTGGATCGGCTCCAAAAAGTAAGTCAGTTGAAAATCGGCTTCATCGCGCAATTTCAGGCTGGCTTCCAGGCCTTCCATGCGGGCTTTATTGGTGCGAAAAAGTTTGACCTTCTGATCGCGCCTGCGGGGGATCAGGGAATCGACGATCAGCGATTCACTGGCGCCATAACCATTCTCGAGTGCCTGCGGGTAATTGTTATCGGAGCTGATGACAGGAACAAACTCATCCGAGAAGCCACCGCCCATTGCGGTAATGGTAGCGGAAAGCTGATCATCCATATCAATCAGCAAAACCGGTTTGCTGTCTTTTTTGCGTGATTCGTGGATCGCCAACCCAGCTGCCAGATTGATGCTGATGGTTGATTTTCCGACCCCACCTTTTCGATTGACCAGAGATATAATTGCCATGGGCATCCTTTTCCTGATGTTGAACTTGAATCAATTCTACAATAAAATGAACAGGATAACAAGCCGGATTTAAATTTTAATTTAATTTTTTGATTCAGTTTAAGCAACTAAGCAACTTTTGTTAACTACTTGACTTAACTCATCGTCTTTGCTACCCTTTTAGTATAAAATTAACGGTGGTGATTTATGCCTGATAGTTTCGAGTTGCTGCAAGCCAGTTTTTTTGAACACCCCTTCCTGCGTTATGCTGACACACGCTACTTTTACCCGGGCGTAAAAGAGCAGCGCAAGGTGCTCAGCGTTGCCAGCGATTTCATCTACGACAACAGTGACCCCTCCAAGAACCTTGGCGTATTTGCCGGTCCCTCTGGTGGCGGTAAGAGCATGCTGGCGATGAAGATCGCCCAAACGCATTATTCCGTCCCAAACATCGGTCAGATCTTCGGCATGTATATGAACACCAATACGCTCACTGAGCCGCGCCACTTTCTGATGGCGCTGATTGAAACGCTTGGTCTGCCTTCCTCGCGTTCCAACGCCAACCGCATCGAAAGCATTTTTGAGCGTTTGGAAGAGGGCAATGACCAGCTCCTGATCGTGCTCGATGGTCCGCCCGTAGACCAGGAATACCTGACCCAGCTGCTGGAATGGTCGGTAGAGAATAACAAGAAAATCAAGACCCTGATCTTTTTGCAGGATATCAACAACGTCACCAGCAACATCGGCGCGCTTAGCCAGTTCCTGGGGCTCTATGTTCCTTTTCGCCAACCCACCCATGCCGAACTGACGGAGCTGCTCTATTACCGTATGTTCGCGGCGGGCAATCCTGACCCAAAATCTGTGATCAGCGAAGATGAAATGAGCAAGCTCATCGCCAGCCATGGCAGCTCCATTGCGGAGTGCCTGGCAGCCGCAACCGACCATTTGGAGGTCTAAAATTGCCGAAAGTGGAAAAATTGGTCCCAAATTTTCCGCTTTTACTCTGTATTTCTTGGGGAGAAACTGCTATTCTTGAGCACAAGGTAAATTGAAATGATTGAGCAGAACGCCTGGCCAGAGATCACAAGCGCACTGAATGCGCTGAACGATGACACGCTTTCAAATCTGCTTGCTCAAAGCCGGCAGGTGTACGACGGCAATTACATCATTGCCGCCCAGTCCGAAGTTTATTCCAACCTCTGCCAATATTTTCCCCTGATTGAGACTGTCGTGCAGGATCACTCCGGCCGGCATTTTCGGCTCAATTTGCAGCAAAGTGTGCCCATGGGCACAGATGCTGACACGCTCCAGATCCAACCCGGGGCTGCCAACATCAGCGACGCGATCATTAACCCAGAAAGGATCGTCGCCCTGCCTACTTACTTGCTCCGTTTTGTACCTTTTGTCGGTTCCGCTCCAGTCCTCATCGCCACCGCCTTGCGCCAGGCTTTCTATTTTTCTTCCCGTGAAGACGGCGCCAGTCAGCTTTACCCTAAATCGGGCAACGATGTCACCATCGACGTTCAGTCCATCCTGCGCATGCTGGGTAATTGCATCAGCCGCGCCAAGTTTTTCCGTATTTTCAAAAATGGTCAAATGGACTGGTTCGTCGAACGCGCTGACCCCGCCCATCAATTT
>DHUW01000017.1:24426-25313 GCA_002409365.1 Anaerolineaceae bacterium UBA5224
GTGTGCCCATGGGCACATCCGTGGAGGCTCTCAGCGTGCACCAGGTGGTGCGCCAACTGCTTGGTACACAGCGTCTCGACCCGGCGCTTTCAGGTCTGTGCGACCGGCTTTCCAGCCACCTGATCCGACCGGAAAGTTTCCTCGCCCTGCCCTGGTACTGGTTCACCAACGTTTTGCCTGAACTGGGCGATGACCTGGGCATGCTTTACCTCATGTCCAAGAATTGCTGCTATATCGACTGGGCACGCGGGCAGGACCGCAATCATTTTTGGGTGATCGGCGGGCTTGAAACGCTGCAGGGCTGGATCGGCTCCGAAACCCTGCCCAAGCGTATTCCCCATGCTTCCAAGAGCAAACGCGGTCGCCCCCGTACCGAGGAAATTCAGCCCGGATCCCAATATACCCGCGACTGGCGTGCTGCCAACCGCGAACTCGCCAGCCAATACCTGCTGCGTACTGCCACCCGCAAGACCTCCACTGGAACCGACTGGCAGCTGCGCGTCAGCGAAGTTCAGCTCACCGCCCAGGACGAGACCTTGCGCCACGCCATCAGCGCTTTCCTGCATGCCCTGCCGGCACCGCTCACCGCAGAAACACTCGCCGTCTTCGCCACCAACAGCCAGATCCAGACCCTGATGCTAATCCAAAGCAAAGCCCAGCCCGAACGATTATGTCATTTTGAGACTTTAGTGGAAACGGGTATTTGTCAGAATGTGACGCTCAACCCCCAGGAAATATGTCATTTTGATACCCTCGTGGATGCGTTAAATAGTTATTTTGAGACGTTGGTCGAAGCGGGAATATGTCAGTTTGACACGATTCTTAATATACTCTTTAAGATAAAACATTCTCTTACTGACACTCAATATTCTATCCAACCACATACA
>DHUW01000017.1:25649-27992 GCA_002409365.1 Anaerolineaceae bacterium UBA5224
CTCAGGATTGCAGCAAAACTTCCTCTCCTGGCTGATCGAAGCCAGCCTGTCAGCCGGCGTGCATAGTCCGCTCAGCCTTGCCATCAGCCGTACTCTGCAGACCCACCAACCTGCCTCCCTGCCAGCCCAGCGCCTGGCGCAACTGCCGGCTGCCGAATTGACTGATTTGGTGAGCAATATCTACCAGCGCCTGGATGGCGGGCAATCGGGTCGCTTTGCTTTCGTGGGGCAGGGCGCCCCCGACCTGAGCCTCCTGCTGCAGGGCGTCGAAGATCGCGCCACCCAATTAAACCTCCTCCACCGCCTGGCTGACAATTTACAGATAAAACTCTGAGGTCCTTTTTTCTGTAGGCCGGCCTGCCCAGCCATCTTTTCGCTGGTTTCCATATTTGAACCCGCCAATGTCATAAAGCCTTCCCTCTCAAGGGAAGGTCGATCATTCCGTCATCTGGGGCATACAACCCGGGAGTACCGACTTGCGCACCGCACCTGTCGGGTCTATGTGCACAGTGGTTCGGTGGCGGGTGCTCAACTCACATTAGTTGCCATACGAATAAAAAGACTTTCAGGAAATTCGCACGATTTTCATCAACGATCCACCATCATATATAATGTTATTGAACCAAGGAAATCAAATGGAAAAAAATCAGGAAGTCAACTTCATCCATTATGCTGATGGTGAATTCTCGTCCAGCAGCGGCAGGCTACCTTTTGAGCAGGCTGTTACCTTGATCGTCAACGGTAAAGCCTGGATGGAAATGATTTGCACACCTTCATTGGTACCTGAATTGGTGGCAGGTTTCCTCTACAACGAAAGACTGATCAATTCCAAAGATGAAATTTCCAGCATTTATGTCTGCGATACCGCCGATACGGTAGAAGTTCAGACCCTCAATGAACTCAAAAAGCCGACTTCCTGGGTGAAAACGACGGGTTGTTCAGGTGGTCTGACTTCACAACGCATCGAATTTCCTGAGCGACCAATTCTGAATGAGCTGACCTTGCCTGCTGGAGCACTTTCTGAGATCATTAAGACCTTCCTTGAAGAACAAAACCGGCTTTCAACTTCACGGGGTTTACATTGCTCTGCGATCAGCGATGGGTTTCGTCTGATCTCCATTGCTGATGATATTGGTCGCCACAATACGCTGGACAAACTGATGGGTTCCATTCTGTTGAACAGCCCCTGCTCGAATCCGGCCTTGCTCCTCACAACCGGTCGTATCAGTTCGGAGATGTTGCAAAAAGCAGGTCGCATGGGCGCTTCGATCCTTGTCTCACTCACCTCGCCCAATCTTTTTACAGTTCAATTAGCCGATGAATGGGGCATGACCCTGATTGGCTATGCCCGCCCGGAACGCTTCAACATCTATACCCACCCTGAGCGCATCACAAAGTCTTCCTGACCGAAGGGTTTGTTTTAGCTTTACTGACGAGGCAGGCGGCTATTACTCGGCAGCCAGCCAATGCTTGAACATGAGGAACCTCTACTTTCCTTGAGTTTTGATTTATTATCCGAAGATCGATTTGACTGTTAACAACACGCCCAGCACGATCAGGGGTACCCAGGGAGGACACCGATCACGGTGATGGTCAGGACGATGCCTGTAATGACCAGCACCAACCTAAATATTGCGCCGTTCTGTCTGCCAGTGAATTTCAGGATCCACATTGCCAACTGCAGTAAAGCCTGGAATGGCCACACCCCCCCCGAATTAATGCGCGTAGCATAGAGATAAATGAGAAGTAGGAGCAACACAAAGTCGGGTTAATGAACGAACGACAAATTACCGTGGTTGCTTCGCCCCCTCGAAAACACAACCCAAGTATGAATATAAAATCCCTCTCCTGTGGAGAGGGTCCGCGCAGCGGGGATGAGGTTGTAACAACGAACGCCTGTTTACCTCCGCCTCATTATCACCTGCGTTCTGCTGTTAGGTGGAAGAGGGGAGTTGGGGCGTAATCAAGCTGAAGGTAAGCGTAAGGACCTGGACCCCACCGAAATCACCTTGTAGAATTTATCGCCTTCATCCTTTCGGACCTGTGTAGGGAACGGGCCGACCGTTCCTCTCCCCTGACTAAAGTTGCCTTCTTTTCGTAAGCCGGGTTCCGGTGCTGAACCCGGCAAACCTGACAGACACCACTCTACTAGACTGCCATAATGAGTAACGGGAGACCATGGCAGGTCTCCCCTACAACTGATCAAAGAATAAAGGCAGTTGGCAGTTCCTGGCGCGTACAAAATTAGTTGTAATACTTTATATTTTACAATTGCTCGAATTTTTCCACCCACAACGAGGCGCAAGCCTGTTTTACATCCTGCAACGGCTCACCTTCGTACAA
>DHUW01000061.1:0-818 GCA_002409365.1 Anaerolineaceae bacterium UBA5224
GAAATGCTGCCTACCAATGCCTATCCCGGATTGAAGAAATATAAGCACCTGGTTGGCAATTATGGCGGCTCGTGGTGGCGTCAGGACACAGAATTTGCCTCGTTCAATGGACCTGTTCTGATGACCACCAACTGCATTGTGCCGATCAGGGAAGGCTATACCTACAAGGATCGCATTTTCACAACCGGCATGGCAGGTCACCCGGGCGTTCCGCACATCGCCGACCGGCAGCCGGGCGGTCATAAAGACTTTTCTGAGATCATTGCTCTTGCCAAAACCCTGCCTGAACCACAGGAATTGGAGAGCGGTACGATCCCGATCGGTTTTGCACACCACACCGTTTTGAGTGTGGCTGACCAGGTGATCGCCGCCGTAAAGAGCGGAGCGATCAGCCGTTTCGTGGTGATGGGTGGTTGCGATGGAAGGCACAAGACCCGCCAATATTACACGGATGTTGCCGAAACACTGCCAAAAGATACGATCATTCTTACTGCTGGTTGTGCCAAGTACCGCTACAACAAACTGGGGTTGGGTGAGATTGGCGGCTTCCCGCGCGTTTTGGATGCCGGGCAGTGTAATGACAGCTATTCGCTTGTTCTGATCGCCCAGGCATTGGCAGATGCATTCGACTGCACGGTCAATGACCTGCCGCTTTCCTTTGACATTGCCTGGTACGAACAGAAGGCGGTAATTGTGCTGCTGGCGCTGTTGTCTTTGGGGGTCAGGAAGATCCGCCTCGGCCCGACACTGCCGGCATTCCTCTCGCCAAACGTGGTTAAGGTGCTGGTGGAAGCCTATGACCTCAAGCCGATTGATAC
>DHUW01000061.1:1075-8458 GCA_002409365.1 Anaerolineaceae bacterium UBA5224
CCAGCCATTTTTTATTACTGGCATTTTTAGTCAGTTTTTGTAATTTGTCATCCTGAGCAATCATAACAGAATGTACGTAAAGATCTTTCGCAAAGGAAGCTCGGATGACAAGCGGAAGAAGCTGCAATTTGTAGGTCGGGTTGCGTTGCTCAACCTGACGTCGCAAGCACTTAATTCATAAGAATATTCTTTTTCTGGGATAGGGGAGGAATAGCGTCCTGATATCTCCTTCAAGGAAAATATTTTTATTACTTATGAGAATATCACTTCTCGATAGTTATAAGAGTGGTTTTCATCCTTTTGAAGAGAAAGTATCCCTCTAATACCCATTTGCTTCCACACCGTAAATTGCCTGCTCGGTCGTGAAGCCTTCAAATTCCAATTGTTTGATCAAGTCGTCACGGGAAAATGACATAAGCGATAAATAGGATTCTGCAGATTTTGCTGCCTGTTCAAACCAATCCGCACCACATCTTTTTGCAGCATAGGTGGCTTGCTCATTTGTATACCCCTCAAATTCCAATTGCTTGATCATTCGGGAATATGAGAAGGCAGCGAAGTCCAGGTAAGATATTGCTTCTTTGAGCGCCTGTTCATGCCAGTTAGCACCGGAATGATCTACAGCAAAGACTGCGTCCTGGTGTGAATAATTTTCGTACTCCAATTGATTGATCAACTCATTACGTGAAAACGGCATAATGTTTAGGTAGGATTTGGCCGATGTGAGTGCATTCAATTGACCCATAGTCAGGTTGGAATCCAGCGTGGATCCTGTTTCTATAGTCACAACTGGTGTAATTATTTTTTCTGCTTGCAAGTCGGTTGGCGCTAATTCCATGGCGATAATGTATCGTGGATTTTCGCTTATGCAGGCTGCGAGGAAGATGAGCATTCCGAAAACAAATAAAAGAATGACTGCTTTTTTCAAGATTAGCCTCCTTTCAATCATGGATTGATTGCACAATTTTGGAGTCGAATGATCGCATTTACAAAAAATGCACTCTGATAATAAGTGATCGGATGGCTGTGATTACATATCTATTATATAGTGAAACAACATTATTTACAAATGTCTTAATATCTGACCACATATTTTTAAGGAAGCATTGGGTAAAAATGATTTGAAATCTTACTCATGAGTGCAAAATCCACAGCACCGAAATACCAGGTCAGGTTGCGGTTGGGATTCAACCTGACATCGTTAGCAAATAAATATGGAAAGGATTTTGTGATCAGCTAACTGCTAAAGATTCGAAATACCTTCTCGAAGCGTCTGCCAGATTCTCAGCCGCGCGGGCTAAGGCTTGCTCAAGGGGCTGCCCTGCTGGTTTGGCTTGCACCAAATCTTGTACGCCCAATGCGTACATTTCCTCCGCGCCTTTCCCCAACGCTCCAGAAATTACAGCTACGCGCAAACCGGCTGTCTGTGAACGCCTGGCAACAGCCGAAATTGCCTTTCCCATGGCGCTTTGAGCGTCTGTACGCCCTTCTCCCGTAATTACCAGGTCAGTTCCGGCCAATTTTTGATCAAAATCTATCAAATCGAGCACAAAATCGATGCCACTGCGGATCTCAGCCCCCATAAAAGCCACAAAGGGCAGCGCAAATCCACCTGCGGCCCCCATTCCGGGGATATCTTTCAAATTCAAACCGCTTTCTTGCTCAACAACAGAAACCAGATGTTCAAGACCCAATTCCAGCTCTTCAACCTGGTCAGCAGAAGCTCCTTTTTGCGGTCCGAAAACCGCCGCTGCGCCGTTGGGACCGCATAAGGGATTGTTGACGTCGGTCAGGAATACCAGCCTGCCGGAGTAATTGAGTTCCTTTAGCCCTTGAAGGTCTAAGCACTTAATTTTCTGCAGCCCACCTCCAGAGATGACTCCCCTACCCCACTCATCCAAAAATTGAATTCCCAAGACACTGGCCGCCCCCGTACCGCCATCCACCGTGGCGCTGCCACCCAGACCGATATGTATCGGATCAGCGCCGTTTTCAATGGCATCTTTAATTAACTCCCCCACCCCGACAGTGGTGGTCTGCAAGGGGTTGAGTTCGTTCCGCTTCAAAAGAGGCAATCCAGCCGCGGCTGCCATTTCGATGACTGCCGCGCCATTTTCAAGCCGCACGTATGAACCCCAAATTGGTCTGCCAAGTGGGTCAGAAGCTTGTTTCTTAAGGTGACTTCCTGCCATATTTTGAAACACAACTTCCACCAGACCTTCACCGCCATCGGCGATGGGCACTTCGAGCACTTCTGCCCCGGGGAATATCAACCTGGCTTGCCGGGCGATAATGCGGCAGGCTTGCGGGGCGGAAAGCGAACCTTTGAAAGAGTCAGTAGCAACGATGACTTTCCTCATAATGAAAGTTTATCAGGATTTAGCAGGGTTCAGGTAACAGGTAACTAGCTGCGATAAGTTTTATAGGATCTCCTTTTCCCAACGGACCCTTGGCGTAGAGCGGAATCAAGTGGGCGTTAGAAGAGGCACGGTAAAATAATCCGACCCGACTGACTCCACCATCACGAAAACGAATATTTTATCTGACCTACGTTCTGTTAAATTAAAAGACAAGTAAAAGAGAATTGGATTCAGTAGGCTGATGGTCTTGACGTCCTCGGTCAGGAGACCTTTGTGAACGCATTGTCTCTCTCACACCCACCTTCGGTGGAACTTCGCCCACTACCCCCTCACAGGTCCTTCGCAAAGGAAGCTCAGGATGACAGATAATATTTACAATCTTTCTGTTCCCCTGTTCCCTGCTTCCTATATCTCACACCCTTCTGCGACCATGGGCAGCAGGTATCCGTCACTCATTTGCAAGACTTCATCCACCACCTGGGTAATACTCAGGTCATGCGTGACGATGATCACGGTATAGTTATCTTCATGTGCCAGGTCTCTCAACAGCCGAACGATCTTCTCACCGTTGGCAACATCCAGGTTGCCGGTGGGCTCATCCGCCAAAATGATCTTGGCGCCCGAAGCCAATGCACGGGCTATCGCCACACGCTGCTTCTCACCGCCTGAAATCATATTTGGAAAACGTTTGTACACGGTGTCTGGAAGATTAACGTGTGCGATGTACTCTTTCGCAATCACGGCTGCTTCCCTGGGCGACTTCCCCAGCAGTTCCAGTGGAAAACAGACGTTCTCAAGACAAGTCATTAAAGGAAAGAGGTTGAAGCTTTGGTAAACCACTGCTACTTTCTCACGACGAAATTTATCCAGGTCAAAGTCGTCTGTGGGCACACCTTGATAAAGAACCTGCCCATCAGTAGGCAAAGCCAACCCGGCAATCAGAGAAAGCAGGGTGGATTTACCGGAGCCAGATTTTCCGATGATGGCATAAGTTTTGCCCTCGTAAAATTCAGCGCTGGCATCCTTTACGGCATCAACTGACTGGTATTTGTTCCGGTATTGGTAACAAACTTTATCAAGCTGTAAGATCGGTTCGGAGAGTGTTGACTTTTCCATAGCACCTCTATTCTTTCGTAAACAAAATGTCGAGCACCTTCGAGCGTCCCATCAAGCCGATGGCGATGATAATGCCCAAAGTGTAAATGCTTAAAAACAACGCCAGGTTGCGCTGCACTGCCGGCAGCCATTCCGGGCGGGCGAACAGAACTATCGCAATTGGCAGGATACCAATAATCAGGAGGAAGAACTGCTCCAGGAAAAATGCCAGGTAGACCTGGATTTTTTTCGCTCCCAGGCTGCGCATCACAGCAAATTCGGGCAGACGGTTGCGGGTGAGCAGATAGGACAGGATGAAAGCGATCACCCCAGAAAGCAACAGCATAATCGGGATGATGAAATTCAGGAACGACAAATGCTGCTGGATCGATAGTAATCCATCTGCCAGAGCTTTATCCTCAATTACCACCGCCAAACGGTTGCTGCGGATAACGCCAACCTGGCTGTAGCCATTCTCTTCCAGATAGTCGCGAAGGGCGTCAAGGTTACGTGGGTCTTTCGGGATTATGGTAGCAGAATCGATAGAATCCGCCAGGTACTCAGCGGGAAGTCCAGCCACCTTGGGCGAATCCGGGTCATCAGGGTTTTCTGGTATCTTAAAATCCAGATCAGTGCCCATTCTCATCGTTGTTAGCAGATTCCAGGGTGCGTAGAAAACTGGTGCACGGCTGCCCTGAAAGTAACTGCCGACCACTGTGAAGTCAAACGGCTCCGCCAGAACGCCGAAATTATCATCTGGTTCGTACACTGAGAGTCGGATTACATCGCCCAGCATCAACCCTTGTTCGTTCAAAAAGCGATCGGGCAGGACAAGGATATATTTTGGCTCCAGGAAATTTTCGTCTGAATAACCTTCCAGCCACTGCACCTGGCTTTCACGGAATTTAATTGCCTCACTGGTGCGGGCGACGCTGTCGGTGAGCGCCAAAACCGGCATTCGTTTTACCTGTTGTGCCAACCAGCTGAAGCCAACCTGCTCAGCGATGGAAGATTCCTGTCGATCAATTGTCGGTCTTTCTGCCAGGTTCGGAGTGCCTGCTCTGCCATCGGCTCCTTCCACCAGCCCCATATATTCGTAATACATGTAACGTGTGAGTAAAAATTCTCCAATTACCGGGTTTTCACCTTCAAGCTTTACCCTTGCCTCCCGCACCTGCGCGCCAGTTGCCTGGTGATATAGCATTGCACTGATCTGCCTTCCCTCGATATCACGATCCAGCATGTGGAAAACATCACTTTGAAGACGAACCGGGAATTGCCGGTGCCTGCCCAACGCGGTCGTCAAGTAGGCAGTGGTTGGCACCTCGTTGTAAATCGTTTGGGCTGCCTGTTCCTGCTGAGCAACCGAAACGGCAATCACCAGGATGAAAACTGCCAGCAGAGTCACGGCAATCGGAATAACCAGGCTGCGGAAGAAGTTCCGTTTAATTGAGCGGCAGGCAAAACGCAGGCTTAAGCCAGGCAACCAGGCAAAACTCAACGCCCGACCGTTCTCTTTCCTGGGGGCAATGACTGCTTTAGCTTTCTGTCGTTTGGGCTTTTTAAGGGTGACTAAAGAAGCGATCAGCGTGATCACAAATACCAGCACGACCACTGCACCAGTTGTGGCATAACGTACCCAGGCTGCTGTAACCAACTGAGGCGTAAACTCAAGCTGCATGCCCAATGCGCGTTCACTATAGCGAAGATCCTGCATGATGCCGCCCTGCAAACCCTCCCAGACAGCTGTGGTGAGGCGCGAATCCACCTGCCCGGCGATAAAGGTACCCGCCAGACCAGAGATGACGGCGATGATCATAATTCCGAAAATCAGGTAGGCGATCGTCTTGCCGCGACCGGTGCCCAGTTTCATCATTACGTCAGCGGTTTCGCGCTGGCGAACGATAAAAAGATAGGCAAAAAGGCTGATCACCGCGACGCCGGCTGCTGCACTGGCAACGGTCATGTAAAGCGAGCGCTCCCGCAGCTTCAAGATCGGCACGACTGCGTTGCTGTAACCCTGATCCTCAACCTGGATCTCGACCATCGGCGGCAGCTGCTCTTTGATGTAAGCCAGGTAGTCTTCAGCCTGTTCGTTTTCTACATGCACGCGCAAGAAGTCGTAACTGTCTGGTGCTTTTTCAAGCCACTGTGGATATGGGATCAGGATCGTGTAATCAAGATCATTGTTGATGTGAAAAATGCCAGCAATTTGACAATTTTCTTCGTGGGCAAACCCGGCTTCAGAGGAATAAGTAAAAGCCGCATTACCCGCGGGATCATAGTGGTATGCCAGGTGCCAGCGATCGCCCACTTCCAATCCCAACACACCTGCCAGGCGCTGGCTGATGTAACATGTGCCTTCCTGGTTTTGGAAGCTGCCGCTTTCAAGCCAGGTTTGCTTCATATGGAAGGGGATCATGCTCTCAATATCAGAGGAGGCGATCACCTGGAACGATTTGTCAATCGTTTCCAATGTGTCTGCCAACTCGAGCCAGGTCAGCCCCTCTGGAGTGTCAAAAAAAGCGGATTGGTCAGTGATATCGGTTAGTTCAGGCAAACTTGTCAATGTCTCGTTAGGGTTTTGCACCAGGTTGGCAGGCTTGACCGGTGTCAGGGTCAGCCCACTGCTGGGAGCGGTTTGAGCAAGAGCTGCCATCAAAAAGGTGCGGCCGGGCTGAAGATGAGCGCTGATATCCTCTCCAGCCGTGTTGTAGGGATTCACTCGTAAAAATACCGTTCCGCTCACCCGTCGACCGAAAATCGTGTCAAATGTCAGCGCAGACCAACTGCCATCATTTTGCAGGGCTTGCAGACGCAGTGTGGTGATTACGTAATCTTTGACCGGAGATTTGCTCTGCCAGATCGTGCTGTCATCGCCGGCATAGGCTGAAATTGTGCGTTCGTGGTCAACTGCAATCACGCCTTGGTGATTGGAAAGAGCTTCAAAGTCGATCCCAGCGTAATTTTTTTGAAAGTTTTCATCCGCCCAGGCGCCATCCGGATTGTGCAGGTCGCCATATTTTAGGGCGATGACCGTGTTGAAATGCTCGTTCGCCTGGTTGAGCATGCGATTGGCGGAGTAGTTCATGCTGATGCCCAGGTTGACGAAGACGATTGAAGCTGTTAACAGGATGAGGAAGAGAAGAGTTTTCGCCGGCGTGCGAACAATGCTGTTGAAACTGTGCTTGAAAATCATAGGTAACCGACTCGTCTCAATAGTATACCGGAAAAGCCGGGGAAGAGGAGAAAACCAGACAAACAAGGGTTCATCCGAGAAAGTTGGTGTAGATCAGGTTGCCCTCCTGCTCTGGTTTCAACCTGATGTCGGAAACCTGAATAAAAAAGGGAGTTAGTAGGGGCAACCTCCATGTCGCCCGGCCTTGGGAGGTTTGGAACTGTCAAGAAAAGTTGAACATGACGAAGCCAGGAAGCTTCTGGATGAGATTGAACAAACCGAACAAACCGATTGGGACACTATTAAGGGATTGTTTACCGCGATGTACGGGCATCATAAAGCCGAAGAGGGGATCGTCTTCCCAGCTCTCAAGGGCTTTGACCAGGAAACCAACGACCTCGTCGAACGCTTGATCACCGAACACAATGCCTGGAATTCCGCCATGAGCACTATGATTGGCGAACACAAATTCGATCGTCCTAAATTTTTAGTACTAAAGGTGTTGTTCTAGAACACATGCATTTGGAAGAAACCACATTGTTTAAAAAAAGCGCACAAAGTTTTAACTGAAGAACAACTGGAGGGTGTGTTACCTCAGTTTGTGGGGATCGAGCAGAAGCAAAAGCAGGAAGCTGAGAAAAGGATCTCTATGCAGCCTGGAAATTTCCGGGGAAATTGACCTTCAAAAACCTATTGGTGAAACTTGACGCCCGTCGGCTTTTATTTGAATTTGCATCGGACCAGATTTTG
>DHUW01000100.1:0-20618 GCA_002409365.1 Anaerolineaceae bacterium UBA5224
GTCGGGGCTCGGTCAATGGAGAATGATCTTGGTCCCGTCGCTGGTCAATTCGGACCATTCAGCCAGTTCAGCAGGATTCGACAAGAAGTAATCTATATTGCAATGTAAGTACAACGAATTGAGTTGGGAAGTTGAGGTCAGGCTTTCGCACACAGGTTCTCCCGGCCATTCTTCAGGCAACACGCCAGGCATCAAGAGATCCGCAGAAAACTCTCCATAATCCACTGTCAGACCTAACAAGCCCTCCTTCCCTAGCTGGAAACGAAAGGACAATACTCCATCGCTGAGCACACTTTCCGTCGCTAGAGTGACCTGAGGCACTCCCTCGCGATCCAACAAGGCAGCAAGATTTCGGCTGGTTTGGTTCGTGTCAGGGGCACAACCCCATAAGACTTGCCCTATTTTAAGTTTTGATGCCAATACGAACAGACCTGAAAGACTAGAGCGTCCACAATTTGGGATCACCAGGTTATCGAGCCGATTGGAAAACAGAGGGAGATACGTGGAGACCTGATCGATCAGGCTGTCGGACCCGGCATTGCCAGCCAAAAGAAGATTTTGCCCCTGCTCACCTTCAATAAAAACGAAACTTTGCTCACTCTTGTTTGGAATGGTTATGTGCAGTTGACCATCAGGTGCAGAATCTACTGCCAACCAAACTACTAAAGTCAACCCTGCCAGGGCAGGCAGGAGATATTGGGGTTGGTAAATTGTCCTGGCAATTTTGCCTGGCTTTGGGCGGAATACCAGAAGAAAAAGAACCAGGTAATAAAGCAGCACCCAAAATAAATTAATTTGCGGTAAAGTCCAATTTTCCGGTGCCAAACGTGACAGCCACAAAACCATGCGATTGCTATATGCCACCCATGGCCAGGCAATCCATGCCAGAACCTGGCCGAGTGGCAACCAGATCAAGCCTAAGCCCATTGCTGTTAATCCCAGGATCATGACCGCAGGTTGAACTGGCAAAATAAGCGGATTGGCAATCAGAAAAAGCCAGGATACCTCCCGAAAATGCCAGATACTGAGAGGCAGCACTAAAGCCTGGGCGATCAAGGTGAGCAGGAAAGTTTCTGAAATCAGGCTGCTGATAGCCAGTGCCCTTTTTTGCTCCAACCGTTCGCCCAGCCAACCCTCAAGGCGTGCCCGCAGCGGTCCGGCAAACAGCGACAAACCCAGGGTCGCCATCACTGAAAACTGAAAACCCAGGTCCCAGGGAAGGTGTGGATCCAATATCACCATCAGGAAGGCACTGACCCCAAGGTTGTTCAGTGTGTTTCCTTTTCGGGAGATGGAATGACCAAGCACTGCGTATGAACCCATAAAAGCAGCCCGAACGACTGAAGCACTTGCTCCGACCAACAAGCTATATGCTCCCAGGAGCAATATTGTCACCACGGCTCCCCGTTTACGCCCAAATTGGCGCGTAAAAAACAGGCTCACCAAACCCGCCAGAACAGACATATTAAAACCTGAGATCGCAATAATATGGCTGGTGCCTGTCAGTCGATAAGCATCTGCCAGCGAGGTCGATATGGTGCTCTCATCGCCCAGTAGAATACCTTTCAGAAGACTGTCCTCAGGGCTGGGAAAAATTTTACTCAGGACCCGTCCTCCGTTATCACGCAGGCGATAGAGCAGGGCTCTCAAAGGATTGCCGCGGTTGGATTCTATCAGACGATAATGAGGAAAAGCCAGGGTAGAGTAGATTCCCTGATGTTTCAGGTATTCACGCCAGGAAAAAGTAATACCCTCATCCGGAGGTTGCAGCTCACCTTTGATCTCAACCAAATCGCCATATTGGATCTGGCTGCCAAGTGGAAGGTAAAAGATGATCTTTCCGCGCACTTCAGGTTCCCGCACAGCCAATTCTTCCGCCCGAAGGGATTGTGATTCCACGATGATTTCCAGGCTGTTCTGTGTCATTTCAGGCGGTGACACCACCAAGGCAGTGACGGTCACCTCGCCCCTGTTATGATAATAGAGCAAGTTATCTGGATCGGCTTCAGGCAAACTCAATTGGTACAGCATGGCAGTCAGGGCAAAGGCAGCCAGTGCCAACACAGCGGGAAAACGTCGAATTGTTTGAACGTTTTTTGGTGATCTCTTCCTAAAAATTATCAAAAGGATTGCAGCGGCAGCCAAAATTAGCCACCAGAACCAGGGGAAGTTAAATTCTTCTGCTGCGAATGGACCGATTATCGCTGCAAGACCCAACCAGAAAAAGGGCATAAATGCCGGCCAACGAAATTGACGTGCACGCAGATCTGCTTCTTCTTTGTCCTTTTCGTCTTGAGAAGAAAAGTCCAACATTGCTAGGCAGATTTCTGGTCAGGAACACGTTTTTCCAGGTATTCCCCCAATTTTTCCAGCGCTTTTTCCGCGAGTTGGACTTTGATCGATTCGCGGTCACCCTCCAGCCTGAAAAGGTAAGACCAGTCACCTTCAGGTGTTGAAAGCCCGCACCAGCTGGTGCCGACCGGTTTGTCGGCGGTGGCACCGCCTGGTCCGGCAATGCAGGAAACGGAAAGTCCCAGGTCACTGTTGAACGCGTGGCGGGCGCCCTGTGCCATCTCGAGCACTGTTTGGCTGCTGACGGCTCCGTATTTTTGGAGGGTCTCCCAATTGACGCCCAACAATTTCACCTTCGCCTGGTAAGCGTAGGAAACCACGCTGCCCATAAAATATTCTGAAGCACCGGGCACGTTGGTAAGCCTGTGACCGATCAGCCCACCGGTGCAGCTTTCTGCCAGACCCAGGGTCAGTTTTTGCTCAAAAAGCAGCTTGCCCAGGCGGGTTTCAAGATTATCCGTACTGCTGATTTCATCGGTGACAACGCTCACCGGCGTATTGGAATCGACTTGCCTCCAGATGCTGACAAGATCATTTTTGGCAATATAGGCTGCGGCTGGCTGGCTGAGGAGCCCTTCGGCAACTAAATCAGCGGGATCGGCTCCTGCTTCGAGCCTTGCACGAATGTTCCTGGAGGAGATATCGGATACCACGATTTCATCAAGATATTCAATTCTGGCACCCTGCCGGGTCAGTTCCTGAATAAATTTCTGGTTGGGCTCAAAACCAACGCGTGGACTGATGACCAGCATGGTGTCCTGGATCAGTTTATCCATGTGATACCATTCCGAAAAGTTGGGTCGGTCGCCTGAGAAACTATCGGCACCAATCAGGAATGCCAGTTCTAGGTTCTGAGAGGTTCGCGCACGCAGTGCTTGCATGGTCTCTGCTGTGAAGTTGGGGCGATTACTCTGCCGAACCAACTCGCGTTCCAAATCGCTGACGCTGACCCCGGCAACCTCGCCCTCGAGTTTGCGGGCAAGCTCTTCAGCTGCCAGCTGGCAGATGGCGAAGCGGTGTTTATAGGTGAGACTGAGGGAACGTTTGACTCCATCGCGAATGTTATGGTGCCTGTAGACCGGCATCAAGACCACCTCCGCCACGCTAAAACCGCGGGTTTGCAGCGCCCTGACTGCATCGACAATCAATTCGACATGCCCTTCATGGAGTGGGTCGGCTGAGGTTCCAAAGATCAGCAAAAGTTCTTTTTTCATCTATTTTCATTGCCTGTCTGTAGAGTTTTTTCGATCTGCTGAAGTTGTTCCAGCCATAAAGCCGGGCTGGCATCGGCAGACATGCGCCAACCGGACCGGGCTGAGAGGCTCAGGTTAAAAATGCGGGGACCATCGGGGGCAGCGGTGCGCTTAAATTGATGCTGGAAAAAGCGTTGGTAGAAGGTTTGCAAGGTTTTCAAGATAAAACCGGGTTCATACTCGCCTGCAAAAACCTGGTTTGCTTCCGTAAATACTGCAGCAGGGTTCTTACGCTCCTGGATGGCGTGCCACAGGAAGAAGTCATGCAGCAGGTACGGACCCAAAACGTCCTCGGTGGGCTGGCTTATGCTCCCGTCCGGAAGAAGAGGCTTGAGTTCGGCCGAAATAGGAGCATCAGCGATTGCCTGGGCAACCTGTCTGCCTTCAGAGCCAAAAAGAATTTCAGCTGCCCTGACCATAACTCTCAGTAAAATGGTCTTCGGGAGCCCGGCGTTGACATTGTACATGCTCATCTGATCGCCATTGTAGGTCGACCAGCCTAAAGCAATCTCGGACATATCACCCGTACCCACCACCAGCCCATTATACATATTAGCCATGTTCATCAAGATCTGGGTGCGTTCGCGTGCCTGGGCATTTTCATAAGCTGTATCTGGTGTGTGTCCGTCGTGCCCGATGTTGGCAAGATTTTCAACCAAAGCAGTTTCGATTGAAATAACACGTGGTTTAATTCCAGCCAGATTGGTTAAGTCACTTGAATTTTTTAGCGACTTATTGGAACTGCCCGGACCAGGCATGGAAACTGCGATCAGGTTTTCGCGGGGCAATCCCAATTGGTCCAGGGCATTGCAGCAAACCAACAGCGCCATGCTAGAGTCAGCACCACCGCTGATACCCAGGAGCAGTTTCTCAGATTTTGTGTGGCGCATGCGCCCCATCAGTCCGACAGTCTGGATTTCAAAAGCAAGCTCGAGCTGCTTATTTTGCTCGTCGGCGAGCAAAAAAGGCAGCCGGGCATCACGGACAGCGCGAAAAGAATCTTTGGAATGAAGGAGGTCGCCTTCTTCAGCACAGAGCTCATTCACTACCGGGTTAATTTGAAGAACCTTGCTCGAAAATTCAAGCTCACTTTCTTCCGTCATTAACATCCCATTTCGCCAGACCTGGCACAATCCGGAATAGACTCCTTCTCCGGTCGATTCCGAAGCTCCTGCTGAGCAAACAGCCAGAAGACCTTCATTCTGGCTTGAAAACTGGTGAAATTTGATGTTGTAAGGGTCATCTGCCAATGCAGGCAGGGCTGTTGGGTTGAGCAAAAGTGTTTCTTCAGAAAAATGGAGATCATCCGGCAGTTCGCCCGCTATAATCTGCACTCTTTCCAATCCCAAAGAAGGTAGATTTAGCTGACCCTGCTCAAAAATATCGACCGGAGTGCCCTTCCAATTCAGATTGGCAGGAGTATTTTCATGGAGAGACTGGAAATAGCGCGGATTGGGCTGCAGGTTGAGAGCAAAGCCGTGCAATCCGCCAGGTTCAATCACTGCCACGGCGTCGTATAGCTGGTTTTCCAGCAGAAGCGGCAGACCCACAACCACACTTAAGCGTGAATTGGCAACCGCATCTTCAATTTTCTCGAGTGCCTGCAAACACGCCTGCACCAATAAAGGCTGAAAAAAGAGATCATCACAAGTACTTCCGCTGAGCGCCAACTGGGGAAAGAGGCAAAGCTGTTTCTCGGGGCAACTTGAGGATGCCTGGTGCAAGAGGTCAAGTATTTGAGAGGTGTTGAAACCCACATCAGCTACGCGCAGAGCAGGAACACACAGGTTAAGCAGCCAGTCGTCTTTTATCACGAGATCTCCTTTTCTTGCGTTTAATCATAACAATCTTTTCCTTCAAGTGTAAAATTTGTGTGTTTGTTGAACAATCGAATCGTGATGTTTCAATTTTTCCACCATTTCGCGCCGGGCGATTCCTGGTAAAGAAAGGCACTTTTGACGCGGATATCATCGTTTTTCCATCTGATCGTGTCTTTGGGGATCCTGATCCTTATTTCTTTTTCTACTGTACAGGCTGATTATCAACCTGAAAGCACAATCCCTGGTTTCTCTTGTTATCGAGATTATGCATCAATAATGCAAAGGCTGCAATCATTACCAAATGAATATCCTGCATTAGCCCAGCTTAGCGTAATTGGTAATTCATGGGAAGGAAAACCCATTTATCTTTTGAATCTGACCAACCATTCTTCAGACGCTGTAAAACCGCACCTGATCTTGATAAGTGGACTCCGCGCAAATGCTTTTGCCCCGGTGGAATTGAGCCTGCGTTTTGCAGAACAATTGCTTGCGGGTTACGGCACCATTACAGAAAACTCCTGGGTTCTCGACCATTTCGAAGTTCATTTAATTGTCATGGCAAACCCTGACGGACGGGCAAAGGCGGAGACACAGGCACTGGCTGGTAATGAAATTAACTGGCAAAACAACACCCATAATAGCTGTAATTCGCAGGAAATCGGAGTGCGCCTGAACAATAACTTTACCTTTAATTGGCACGCTTCAGAAGTTGGACCCTGTGATCCTGCCTTTGCAGGCTCGACCGCTGGAAGTGAACCGGAAGCGCAAGCCATTATGACTTATCTGGCTGGTTTCGCCGAACAGTCTGAACGCATTTTACTGCTCAACCTGGACAGTTATAAAAGCGAGATACTTAGTCCTTATCTTTCTGATCCTTTGGCGGAAAACCCATATATTGATGATCTTTACACACTGGCAGAAAAAATCGCCTACGACACGCTTTCAGCACCTATCCGACAGGGTGATCTCAACCACCCACCTTCCTATGGTACTTTGGTCGACTTTGCTTACGGTGAACTTGCCATTCCTTCACTTGTTTTCAGCATGGGATATCCATTGGCGGGTGAATATGCAAGTAGCTGCTTATATTTCGATCAGTATTTAGTTGAGAAAAATATTACTGCCCTATTTCGAGCGCTGAAGGTAAGCGCGGGCCCTTACCATCAGCCTTACGGACCGGAGATCAAATTGGTCAGCACCCAGCAGAACATTAACAGTCTCTATGTGGAAGGCGTTGTGGATGACTTTACTACCTGGTATAAAGGCGCCGATGAATATAGCCAGGTGGAGAGTGCCTGGTTTTCGATAGACAGATCACCCTGGGATTCCCAGGCTACATTAGTCCCGATTTCGAACCTGGTTCAGGATGAGGTTCACGGATACAAATCTCACTTTAGCGTTGAAATTGATATTTCCTTATTAAAACCTGGCAACCATCTCATCTTTTTCCAGGCTTGGGATTCTGAAGCGAATGGAAATCCAAGCAATCCGGGATTGGTCACTGCAATCAATTTCTTCATTTCTTATCAGTATTATTTACCTGTGATCAGGGACAGGTAAGGTCATGACCATATTTAATTCTTAATTTTTTTTCTTTATATATTAAATAGTATGCAGTAATAGATACTGTGGAAAGTGGGGAAAAGTTGCTACTATCAGACACTTCTGGCTCAATCAACGAGATAATAATAAGCATTTCTTAAAATCCAGAGTCGCTGTGTAAAAGCAGGGACTTATCCACATTATTCTTTTTAAAAGTTAGAATTTTAAGAAATTAACAAAAGTTATTCCGAAACAATCCGCAGGCTTTCAACGGGAAGCTGGCAATCTATTTGCAGGTTTTATACACAATTTGGGGGTAGTTATCCCCAGAAAAACGCGAGTTATCCACAATTTTGACTAAAGATTGAAATTTTTCTGATAGCCTTCAAGCAAGTTTTCAGACCGTTCAACAAATTGATCCAAGTCGCTCAACAGGGTTTCACGTTTATCGTCCTGGAATCCGAGGGAAGCTAAAAACCCTTTCCATCTTCGATGGTCTGTTGGTTCGTCCAGGCAGGTCATGGCTTGCTGCCAGGTTTCAACCATAGGCCAGAGCACGGCATGTAGAGACCCGCTTTCCGCCATAGCATCCACGCTCTGTAAAAAGTAAGCTTTTCTGACCCTCGAAATATTGAGCGGACAATCGCTTTGCCTATTAGCAGCTTCGAGAGTTTCTTCCCACAGCGGACGCCATTGTGCGAAAAGCTCCTCACTCATGTTTTCATTGCCCAGCAAGCGGGTCAGCTCGCCGACAAGAGGCAGTTGTTCCAATGTTTCTGCGCGGTTGGTGAAATCGAACATGAAACGACGGGTGGTCAGAGCTGGTCCATTCAGGCAGGCAATGGCATTAGCAGCAGCTCCGACCGCTTTGAAATAGAGTGCGATCCAGGCTTCCCAGGAAACTTCCTGGGGGTCGTCCAGGTCGAACCACAGTCGGCGGGCGTTTTCGGCGAACTGCTGGGCACGACCATAGACGTTTTCCGGACTGTCAAAGCGGGCGCTGACACTTGCTTGGATAAATTCAAGCCAATGATCCTTATCGTAAAGAATATTTTGGTGATTGCAAATGGCGAAACCAATCCAGGGGTTCTGGCGTAAGCGCCGGTGATAGGTATAGAAAGACTGATGGTGGTGTTCGATATCGAGAGAAATCTCGTAAGTCACACGCAGCACTTCCCGTTTGAGCAGAGGTTCTTCTTTGTGGACAAAAGTCAGATCAATATCTGTGCTTCCACCCAGCAGAGGATCACCCTCTGAAACTGAACCCATCAGATAGACTGCCACCAGGTCTTTTTCTCTGCGGATTCGCTTGTCGACATGTTCTTTTGCAATTTTGACCAGCATTTCCTGCGTGATTCTCACGAGAACTCCTATTCCAGGGGCAAGCTTTGCTGATAAGGTGCCAGGTGCAGTGCTTGTTTGATACGGTTGGTGATGTAATCGAGGTGATCAGGCACACCAATAATATTTAACTGGTCGGTCTCAATGGTCAAGACCCGTCCTTGCCATTTATCCTGGCTGAAAAAATGATCATAGGCTTCCATTAATTCACCAATGTAGGCGGGATCCATATTGCGCTCATACGAGCGGTCACGGTGGGCGATGCGGTTCATCAAAGTTTCCAGGCTGGCTTTGAGATAGACTACCAGATCTGGACTGGGGATTTTGTCCGCCAGGGCAGAATGTACCTTATGATAGACCTCCAGTTCATCACCAGTGATGTTGATTCCGGCGAAAAGGGCATCTTTATCGAAGGTATAGTCAGATATGACAGTTTTACCGGCAGCCAGTGCACTGGGAATGACTTTGTTTTGCTGATGGTAACGGCTCATCAGGAAGAAGATCTGGGTCTGGAAGGCATAACGGTCACGGTCGCTGTAAAAACTGCTCAAAAAAGGGTTTTCTTCAAAGACTTCCAAAAGGACTTCAGCTTCAAAAGTTGGCTGAAGCAAACGCGCCAATGTAGTTTTACCGACCCCTATAACACCTTCAATAGCAAGATACATAAATAATCACTCCACGATGAGATTAGGAGTTAAAACTATACCATAAAGGCAAATCTGAAGATTTAAATCCTCAGATGTTCATGAAGGGTGGCTGCTGCCTGGGCGAATTCGGGAGTATAGCGCAGCTCTTCATCCCGCGGGCGGGCCAGCTCAACTGGCAGGTCGAGAACTATGCCCTGCGGAAAGCCTGCCAATACCAAAACACGGTCAGACAGAAAAACCGCTTCTGGAATTGAGTGGGTCACCATCAGGATAGTTTTACGTTTTTCGTTCCAAATTCGCAGCAACTCTTCGCTCATGCGCTCGCGGGTCAGTTCGTCCAGAGAGCCAAAAGGCTCATCCAGAAACAAAATATCAGGGTCCTGCACCAGTGAACGCGCAATTGCTACTCGTTGCGCCATCCCACCGGAAAGCTCGTGAGGCCAGGACTTCTCAAAACCCTGCAGCCCGGTCAGTTCAATCATCTCTTTAACTTTTGAATTGATTTCTACCTGCGGTATGTGGTCAAGTTCCAGCGGCAATGCTATATTTTGTTCCAGAGTTCGCCAGGGCATCAGGTTGGCGTTTTGAAAAACTATGCCAGTGCGGGGTGTCCGCCCATGTACTTCAGGGAACTCGATTGAGCCAGATTCAAGCGGAATTAAACCTGTCAAAGCTCGCAGAAGCGTACTTTTGCCACTGCCAGAGGGACCGATAAGGCAGGCGAACTCGTTTTTTTTGAGGTTAAAGCAGACATTGTCCAAAACCTGCAGCACGCCGTCAGTTTCCCTGAAACTGACTTTCAGGTTCTGGACAACCAGGGAGTATTCAGGGGAGGAATTCATTGGTGTAAACATCCTGAATATTCAGTTGATTTTTCATCAAGCCAATTTTGAGCAACACATTCATCATATTGGTCCAGCGCAAGTCTTGCTCTTCCTTGGTTTCGGTTGTTAATTGCCAGTGGCTGATCGATTCTTTTAAGACCTCTTTCTGAACGGGGGCGACTTCATCGGTCAGGTTTTCAATAAATTTTTGGCTGATCGTCCAGGCTTCTTCCGGGTTGGCTGCAGTGTATTCCAGACCTTTTCGGAACGCCTGTACCATTTTCTGTACTAAATCAGGGTTGTTTTCAATCGTGGTTTCGTTGGTGACAATGCAGTTACCAACCAGGTCGATGTAATCCTTAACGGCGATCACGTTAATTTCATAACCGCGTGATCGCAGTTGCACCGGCTCGTTTGCCAGGTAAACCACAACCGCGTCCACGGTACCGCTGACCAGACTTTCAACCTGGGTAAAACCTATCGACACCAGTTGGTAATCATCATCATCCAAGCCGTTTTCTGCAGCCAGCGCTTCCATCCCGATGTAATTGGCACCATACAATCCTGGCAAACCGATATCTTTGCCTACCAGGTCTGAGGGTTGGCTGATCCCTGATTCTTTGAGCGAAGCCACGCCAACCGGATAATCCTTGTACCAGGCGGACACAGATACTACTGGCAGCCCTTGCTCCCGGCTGAGCAAAATCTGTTCTCCGGAAGCCACCATAAATTGTTGATGGTTTGAGCCAACCAAAGCGACCATGTCGGCTTCATTGCCATAAGCAAGATCAACCTCCAAACCTTCTTCCGCAAAGAAACCCTTGTGGATTGCAACATAAAATGGTGCAAACTGGATGTTTGGGACGTAGGTTAGATTAAATGTGATCTTCTCAAGTCCATCGCTGTTGCTGGGCTGACAGGCTGAAAGCACCATGAGTGCTATAAAAATTGTTAAAATGATGACTGTTTTTTTCAAAATTACTCCGTGTTATATCTCTTGCCAGGTCTGCCACTTCAAGGCGCGCCGCTCGAGGAATAAGACAATACTATACAGACTGGCAGCCAGGAAAATCAGGCTGAACACAGCTACAAAAACAAGCGCAGTGTCATATTGACCGCGCCCAAGGTTGATCAGGTAGCCTAATCCACGGTCAGAACCAACCAACTCACCCACAATTGCGCCAATTACCGAGAGGGTGGCACCTACACGCAATCCGCCCAGGAGAACAGGTAACGACGCTGGGATTTCCAGGTAATGCAAAATCTGCCATTTGCTGGCTTTGAAAGAGTCCATCAGCTCACGCAAATCTTGCGAGACCTGACGCATACCTACCAGCACATTAACTAAAACCGGAAAGAAAACAGTCAATGAACAAATGAGCACCTTGGAAAATAAACCAGGTCCGAACCAGATGATGATCAGGGGCGCAATTGCCACCACAGGGACCGACTGGCTGCCAACCAGAAAAGGCGACATAATTTTTTCGAGTACAGGCGTTTTTGAGAGGACATATCCCAGAACGGATGCGGTCACGCTTCCGAAAAATAAGCCCAGGGCAAGCTCAAGCAGGGTGTAAGAAGTGTTGTGCCACCACATGCCATTGTTTAATACTTCAAGAAACTTTGCCCAAACGATTGCCGGGCTGGGCAAAATGAAGGTGGGCAGGTCCAGCAGAAAATAAAGCAACTGCCAGATTCCCAGGAAGATAAGTAAAGAAATCAGCGGCAAGATCCAGCGCTGATGGGTAACCCTTTGCCAGGAAGGGCTTTCTTGTTGAGTTCTCGTTCGTGTTGCCATTTGTTTCGTCCTAATTGTAAAGGTTTTTGGATAAGGATGGGAAGAGAAACAAGGACCACCAGCAAAATCCATTTTATTGTGGGGGAAGCAAGCCTGCTGGACAGTCAAAAAAAATTGTATGGTAAGGCCATATATCCATCCGCTGAGCTTCAAGCAGATTGCCTTTCTGGATGGGAGCAAGCCCCCACCCTACGGAGCAAGTCCATACCGAGTTGAGCAAGTACTCACCAATAATACATACCCTTACCTCAGTCCTGTACCGGTTGTTTATCTTCAAACTGGTATTTGGAGACTAATTCCGACTATAATACTTCCAAGATGTCTCTTTCACCTTTTCGCCCCCAAAACGTTATGTTGATGCCCAATGTTGCCGTTCCAAAAGCGAATGCTTTGGCGGACCAGGTCCGAACCTTTTTAACGAAAGCGGACATCGCTGTTAGAACTTTTCACTACGATTTCGAAAACCCCGGCATCGTTCCAGACCTGCAAGGTATCGACCTGCTGATTGTCATCGGTGGTGATGGCAGCCTGCTCAGGGCGGGTCATTTTTGTGCGCCCCTGGGCATTCCTTTACTCGGTATTCGATCAGGACGGCTGGGTTTTTTGGTCGAACTGAATGAGTCTGAACTGGAGCAAAATCTCGGAAGACTGATCAAGGCGGATTATCGTCTTGAACGTCGCTTGATGCTTGAGACTGAATTATTCTCTACTAACAAGCTCAAATGTTCCTGGGATGTGATCAACGAGGCGGTCGTCTGCAGAGGCAGCGATGTGCACCCGATCGAAGTACGCATAGACCTGAACGAAGGCTACCTGAACTCGTACATCGCCGACGGAGTCATCGTATCCACCGCGACCGGTTCCACTGGCTACGCCCTGGCGGCTGGCGGTCCGATTTTGCCACCGGAACTGAGGAATATGCTTATATTACCCATTGCGCCGCACCTTAGCCTGGATCGGGCTGTAGTATTAGCCGAAGGCGCAAAAGTAAATCTCTATCCGGCCATCAAACACGATGTGGTCATCAGTATTGACGGGATGGATCCAGTTTTACTTAATGATGGTGATCGCGTACATATCCAGGCTAATGAACATTCTTTATACATGGTCCGCTTTGGAGAGCCAAACTACTTTTATCGCAACCTGGCTGCAGTGATGCAGCGAAATCCAATTCTTAAGACAGACAAGCATGACTGAATCACACGAACATGAACCCGAAATTGATGGTGAAAATTCTGACGGTACGCCGGTTTTGCGCTGTAATCGCTGCGGCAAACCGATCACCCCAGAAACGGCCGTTTTGACGCCTACCGGTTATCGCTGCCAGGATTGCATCCGACAACAACAAAAAAACTTTGATACTACCAAGGGTTTGGATGTGTTGATCGGTTTTCTGATTGCTGGGGTTATCTCTTTTGCTGGCAGCTGGTTCGTCCCAAGGCTGGGTTTCTTTACCATTCTTATTGCACCGGGTCTTGGATCTCTGATCTATCGTGCGGTTCGGCTTGCGGTTAACAAGCGACGCAGTAAAGCACTGAATAGTGCCATTCTCGCTGGAGCGCTGATCGGCAGCATTCCGCTGCTCTTTCCCCAGGTTATCAATATAATGAGTATGCCCTCTGCAATGTTGTCTCTTGGCAATCTTACTCCCCTTATCTGGCGTACGATTTACACTGTATTGGTGGCCACCACTGCGTATGCTCAGACGAAAGGTATCCGCATTTGAGGTAATATGCTGCGAGAGTTACATATCCAGAATTTTGCGATCATTACCGACCTGACCCTGAAATTCGAGCCTGGACTGGTGGTTTTAACAGGGGAAACCGGTGCCGGCAAATCCATTATCCTGGATGCTCTCAGTGCTGTATTAGGAGCCCGTGTTGACACAGGGTTTGTGCGTGCAGGTACCAGTCAGGCGTATGTTGAAGCTCTGTTTGACATGGACGATGTCACCCTGGAAGGGTTGCGTCCACTGTTGGAACAGGAAGGGTTGCTGGAAGATGGACGACAGCTTGCCTTATCTCGTGAGATCCGCGCAGAAGGACGTTCGATTGCGCGTGTGAACGGACGCAGTGTCAACCTGGGGATTCAATCTGATATCGGTGCTGCCCTGGTGGATGTGCACGGTCAATCTGAACACCTTTCTCTTCTCAAAGTGAGAAGCCATCGCGAATTGCTGGATCGCTTCGCAAGTAATTCTGCCTTGTTGCAGGATTACCAGGAGAATTACCATGCCTGGTCTGCACTTGAAGAGGAACTGACACAACTAAAACGAATCCAGGCAAATGCAGACGAGCGTGCTGACATCTTGCGTTACCAGATTGGACAAATCGAAGCAGCAAAGATCAAGGCGGACGAAGAAGAAGCCCTCTTAAAGGAAAGAATGCGTCTGGCAAATGCAGAGACTCTGAGCCGTTATTCGCAGTCAGCCTTGCAGACCCTTGACGAAAGCTCACCAGATACCAGCGCTGTCACTGACCTGCTTGGCACGGTCTCGCATGACCTTGAAGCTCTTGCAAAAATTGATCCCCAGATGCAGAACCTGGCAGATCAGGCGGAAGAAGCTTTGAGTAGTTTGACTGATATAGCCTACGAATTACGCAGCTATAACGAACAAATCGAATTCAACCCTGCCCGGTTGGACCAAATTGAGGTACGCATCGATTTGCTCAACTCGCTTAAAAAGAAGCATGGCGGCAGCCTTTCTTCTGTTCTTGACTTTTATTCGAATGCGCAAGAAGAGTTGGATAAAATCGAAGGTGTAGAGGGGCAGATAAACGAAGTCGAAACAAAAATCACCCAAGTTAAGGAAACGCTTGCCGAAAAGGCCTTGAGAATAAGCGAGAGTCGTATACAAGCAGCTGGTGAGATGTCTTCTCAGATGGAAGAACAACTTGCTCGCTTAGAAATGCGAAAAGCACGGCTAAAGGTCCAGATCACACAGCAAGACGATCCAAATGGTCTGCCGATTGAGGATGGACTTGCATTTGATATTAATGGAATTGACAGAGTTGAGCTTCTGATCGAGACGAATCCGGGTGAAGGGTTTAAACCCCTCGTAAAAATAGCCTCTGGAGGAGAGACTTCGCGCCTGATGCTGGCTTTGAAAGAAGTTCTGGCAGAAGCTGACCAAATACCCACACTGGTTTTTGATGAGATCGACAGTGGTATAGGCGGTCGGGTTGGTATGACTGTAGGTACTATGCTTTGGCAATTGGGAAGACACCACCAGGTTATGTGTGTGACCCATTTGCCCCAATTAGCTGCTTTTGGAGACCAGCATTTCAAGGTCGACAAGCAAACGATTGATGATCGCACAATCACGCAGGTACGAGAAATGACAGGAGATTCACGCGTAATTGAATTGGCTGAAATGCTTGGCTCTCCTGGGCAACAAAGTTTACAAACAGCTAAAGAATTGCTTACTTCTGTGCGAAAGATTACGGGTACAATTTTGTAAGAAACTTAACCTGGCAACCGACCAGGATTGGGACTCTTAAAAAACATTGCAAGCAAAGGTTATTTGCATAAAGGAGAGGTATGGCAAATTTAGATGACGTTCTTGCTGTAATTTTAGGTGGAGGCCAGGGTAAGCGTTTGTATCCGCTTACTGCCGAACGAGCAAAACCAGCTGTGCCAATTGCCGGAAAATATCGCCTGATCGATATTCCGATCAGCAACTGTATCAATTCTGGCATCTACAAAATTGCTGTGCTTACCCAATTCCTTTCTGTTTCTTTACACCGTCACATCAGCCGTACATACGCATTCGACAACTTCCATCCAGGCGGGGTGCAGGTCTGGGCAGCGGAACAGACCATGGATAACACCGACTGGTACCAGGGCACAGCAGATGCCGTTCGAAAACAGCTTCAAGAAATCCGCAGTTCTCACGCCAAACATGTGCTTATTTTGGCTGGAGACCATCTCTATCGTATGGATTACTCAAAAATGGCTGATTTTCACATTGAAAACAATGCCGATATCACTGTAGCTGTCCAACCCGTATCCAAAAATGAAGCTTTTCGTTTTGGCATTCTCAAACGCGACGAAGATGGACGCATAACCCGCTTTGCTGAAAAACCTAAAGATCCTGCTCTTTTGGAAGATCTTGTAAGCAGGGATGACCCCGAATCCCCTTATCTGGGTTCCATGGGTATCTATATGTTCCGCATGGATACTTTGGCAGAGGTGTTAAATCCTTGCTATTCCGACCACAAACTCGACGATTTTGGCGGCGATATCATCCCATCAATGATCCAGAAGGGAAGACCAGTCTATGGCTTCAACTTTGAGGGCTATTGGAGAGACATCGGGACAATTCGTACTTTCTACGAGACCAATCTCGAGCTTACTGAATCCTATCCGGAATTTGATTTCTACGAACCTGAAAACCCAATATTCACTCATCCGCGTTTCTTGCCCGGGAGCCGCGTGTATGGTTGTGCTCTCAGGCAGGTTTTGTTGGCAGAAGGATCTGAGATCTATGCCGATAAAATTGAACACTCGGTCATCGGCCTGCGTTCGATTATTGGTAATGGGACCTGTATTAAGGATTCAATTGTTATGGGTTGTGACTATTACGGCACACTGAATAATGGTGCTCCCCTCGGAATTGGCCAGAATTGCAACATACAACGCGCGATCATCGATAAAAATGCCAGCATAGGTGATAACGTGGTGATTAAACCATTCCCGGACAACTATGATGGAGATAATCCCCTTTATAAGGTGCGGGAAGGAATCGTGGTCATTCCGAAGAACATGACAATCCCAGCTGGCACGATTATTCAGCCCTAGACGAAGTCTTCCTAATATTTTGATCGGCTCGTAGTTGTCTTCCTACCGAACCGATTTTTTTAAAAGTCATTCTGAACGTAAAGTAGACCAGCTTGAAATCAATCCATAAACGGCCACACCATAGGCGACAGCAACGTTAATGGATGTTTTTTGACCTGCCATGGGGATATAGAGAACCTGGTCAGCAAGTTCCAGAACTCCGGGGTCGATCCCTGCCGGTTCGTTTCCTACCACCAAGGCAACTTTTTCAGGGATGATGTTGGATCTTTGAGATGAGAATAAATTCTGAGCTTGCGGATGACATTCAAGGGCGATGATTTGCCAACCCTCAGATTTGAGATTGTTGACTGCCTGCACCGCATTATTATGCACAGACCAGGCAACTCGCTCCTCTGAACCTAGTGAGGACTTGATGAGGGCGATGTTGCTCGCAGGAGTTGGGGTCAAACCACATAAGTAGAGGTGATGTAGATTTACTGCTTCGCTGGTTCTGAAGATTGAGCCAACATTCTGGGCAGAACGAATATTATCGAGCACACCAACAAGGCGGACATCGAAGTTAGGTTCCCAACCAGGCTGCCATTGATCAATCTGTGGTGTGATCGTTCCCAAGTTTGCACCACAGCGGGGACAGAATTTACCTTCGTATATTGATAGATCAAGGGGAAAACGAAACCTGCAATCTGGGTTTGTGCACTCAAGAAAGGACACCTTATTTGACATAAGGTAATTCTATCTAAGAATTGGGGATTAACAAAATGTTAGCCGCCCAGGTGAGGGGGGCACCCAGGCGACTAACAACAAAAGTATACACAAAGTCTTTTGATTAATCAAGGGAATGGATAAAAACATTCAAATTGAGGTCTCAATGCAAATCCATATATACAATAGCAAATTTAATTGGATCTGGATTCTGATCTATTAAAAGTGTTAGTCGCCTGGGTGAGGGGGGCACCCAGGCGACTAACTACTGAATGATACATTAATTTTGAAAAAAAATCAAGTATTTCGACAAAAAAACACTAAATTTGCTACTCAATTTCTCTTCGAAACCCAACTTATATGCCAAGACATTTATTATCAGGCATTTATCACAAAGACTATAAAAAGATTTTGATTTAAACCCCTTTAAAATGGTCAGTCGCCTGGGTGAGGGGGGCACCCAAGCGACTAACGTCTATTAGTATACACAATAAACGCTCATTTTCAAGGTACTTTTCACAAAAATAACCGAAAACCATATTAAACCCACAAAAAACATATAGCTGTTAAACATCTGTTAACATATATTTACTTGTTACGGTTTTATTGCCTGACCAGATTGGGTGCAATAGGGTAATGAAATATAGCCCTGCATTAATAATTCATGCAAAATCAACTGAAGAGCTTCAATCGTATTTACCCGATTGGAACCCGCGTCATGCATTAAAATCACCTTGTATGGTTCAAGAGCTGATCTGAAATGGTTAAAAATTTCTGCTGAACTCAACCCGGTCCAGTCCTTCGTGTCAATATTCCACATTGATATTTCATAATTCATGGATGCAGCTGTAGACACCAATAGATCACTTCTCATTCCATAGGGCGGACGAAAACAACGACCGAATTGTTGATAAAGACCCGGCTCTGCTTGCAGCGAGTCCATGATCGACAACTCTGTATCCTGGATCTCATAGTAAATGGTGTTGTAGCCTGCTTTCGAAAGATCAATATGATTGAAACCATGCACACCTATCGTTTGTCCATTCCTGGCAACCAACTGCACAATATCAGGATGGCTGACGACATTATAACCAATCATATAAAACGTTGCACCTGCCTGGTAGCGCGCAAGGATATCAAGAATTTGAGAGGTCCATGCCGGATCCGGTCCATCGTCAAAGGTCAGATAAATTACGTTCTCAGGGTCTCTCGGCGGCACAGTTTCTTGAGCGCTAACTGGTATCTCAGAAATACCGACCGCCGAAATCAGGATCGCCAGGCAAAAAACGATCGCTAAAACCCTTGAAATATTCATGGTACCCCCTTTTATACTTGAAAGACCTTCCTAATTCGAGGAAGGTTCAACCAGTGTGGCTGGCATTGGTTGCCAGCTGACGCCATTATTGGCTGTCATAAAGATCCTGTTTTGTAGGAGTGTGTCAGGCGACGCTGTTGCTGTTAAATAACCCACATTTTCGTTCATCATGCTCAAAGAAATGGGCGTAAGACCAATCGGGAGACCAGTTGTGACATCCTGCCAGGTCAAGCCGCCGTCAGAGGTCTGCATCATCTTGCCTGCACCATACGCTAACCCATGGCTCAGACTACCAAAAGCGACAAACTCAATATTTTCAAGCGTGGAAACATAGTTAAATGTCTCGCCTGCATCAGTTGAGACGCAGAAATGAGCACCCATTTGGCCGCTGGGCAGATATGCTCTCACTGGAACGATCACTTCACTTTGGCTGATTCGAATGATATCCATCGGATCGAGTTCGGAATTTTCGGCATCCGGGATTCCTTCACAAGTTAGCTCGTTCCAAGAGGAACCTCCATCTGTTGTTCGGAAGAGATAAAGCGAGCCAGGCATGGGACGACTCCCCCCGATGAGGGAAATCTCTGTACTGAGCATGGCCAAGGATCCCTTGATACCAGATGAGGGCAAACCATGATCGTCCATGGAAGATGGATCGTGTTTGAATACCTGGACCCAGGTTGCACCAGCGTCCGAGGTTGTCTGGATGCTCACGTATTGAGAGCCTGCACCAACACCTAGATCCGACACGATAATGCCCTCCTGGGCGCTGACAAATGCCATCTGACCGCAAGGGAAAGCCAGTTGATTGCTTACCCAAGTCTGACCAGCGTCAGAAGTACTAAATAAGACGCCGGGAACTTCAATTTGTGATTGGCAGATCCAACCCAATTCGCTGTTAGAAAATGCGTAAAAAATCGAACCTGCATCCTGTAGGCTCTCAAGCCCAACCGGAGTCACATTAAGCCAATGTTCGCCGAAATTCTTCGTATTATAGAACTTGGATTGATCCAACGTCGTCGCCCAACCTCCCCCACCGACAAACATAAAAGTTTTATAAAGTGGCGAAAGATTCATAGGTGTATTTGTGGGCAGCTTTACAGGTTCTGTCGGAACTGGTGTCTTAGTAGGAAGAGGTTGGACACACCCTGCCAACACGAGTGTGACTATCAGGATAAATGTAAGCGTAAGCGAGTGTTTTTTCATATCATCTCCAGAATTATTAGGCACAATTACGATGCAAAATCTGTGCCCAAAGCCTGCTGTTCGAAAACTGCTGTTCCTTGAAGTAACAGAGAAAAGCGAATCTTCACGAATGTTGCCCTAAAATGCGTTTATTATGCGAATATAAGCCTTATCGCTTCTCCTGATTTTACCAAACCCATGAGAACAATAGTTCAGCACGAGAAACTGATAGATTGTTTCACGTGAAACCTCTCTTGGCAAGAACAAAATGTTTCACGTGAAACATTTTAGTTTAAAAGCTCGTTGACCTTCTAACGACTACAATTGAAACTAATATCGAGGAGGATCATATGAACAAAATCTTGTTTTATGCCATGACTGGTGAAAAGATGTGTTTTCAACATGTGTTGCTAAATGCACTTGACTTATCAGATGCGGGTTGTCAGGTCAGGATCATATTTGAAGGTGCATCCGTAAGGTTGCCTTCGCAATTATCCTCTGAAGGGAACAGGCTTTATCAAAAAGCGCAGGAGAAAAATCTGATTGCCGGAATCTGCCTCGCCTGTTCGCATGCGCTTGGCGTTTACGAAGCAAATGCGGCTTTGGGTTTGCCCTTATTGGATGACATGAGCGGTCATGCCGGAATGCGAAGCTATATCACCGATGACTGGCAGGTTGTTAGCATCTGACTGGTAGAAAAAATGTTATGTAAACCTATAAAATAGTTTTATGAAATCAAACGTTCTGGCTTTATTGAAAGATGGTTATATCGGGCCTTAAAAAGTGACCTGGTAAAAATATGGTATTAATGAGGTGTGAAAAAAGATAAGCGAACTCTAATTCTGCTCCTGTGGTTGGTGATAACACTGGTTTTCTCACCGTTTCATACCGCGCAGGTTAAAGCTGAAGAAAACCCTGCTCCCCACAGCCAGGTAGCAGCCTATGAATTAATCTCAGCGATGAATGTTTTACGGATGGGCAATGGACTGCCTGCACTCATCGAAAACGCCACGATAAACGCTGTTGCCCAGGCGACCGC
>DHUW01000100.1:20948-25278 GCA_002409365.1 Anaerolineaceae bacterium UBA5224
ATGCGTCCCGCTACTGAACCGAATTATTGCCATGTTGGAGCCGGTGTGGCAACCGATTCCAGGGGCTTTACCTACTATATTCTCCAGGCAGCTTATATTTCTGGCGCAGCCTGCGATTCCACCCCGCCTACTGGTGGCGGAGTGCCTGGGCAGCCCCCTGCTGGTTATGGCATCGTCACTCCGGTTGAAAAAGTCGATCTGAATGAAGATGGCAATTACGTTCATGAAGTCAAGACCGGGCAAAGCTTGTGGTCGATCGCTGTGGCTTATGGCGTAACCATCAAAGAGATCCTTGCCTGGAACAATCTTCCAGCTAATTACGTACTCTGGCCTGGGGATAAGTTGACGATAAAAGGCCCGGACTCGCGAGGATTGTTGACGCCCACTCCCCTGGGCAATGTGTTTGTTGCTACTCCAGCTTCTGACGGAAGTATTGTTCATGAAGTACAGGTTTATCAAAATCTCTCGACAATCGCGGATGCATACCACGTCAGCGTGGACCAAATTCTGACTCTAAATTATTTGAAAATTGATTGGCCGCTCTCGATCGGGCAAAAACTGATCATCCGGGGTCCGGACCAAACCCCCACACCTACGCCTCTGCCACTCACCCCGTTGCAGAAACTGACGCCTGCCTCTGACGGAAAGTATTACCATACCGTCGGTGATGGACAAACGCTGGAATGGATCGCAAATTTGTATGGTGTGCCCCTGGCTGAGCTGATGGCATGGAACTATCTGACCGCTGCCAGCATCATCTACCCGGGCAACCGGCTCTTCTTGGACGTCACGCCCCCACCAACACTCACCCCAACACCTGCCCCGGCAACTGAGACGCCAGTTCCGACCCAAACGTTGACACCAAACCCGTCACCAACCGCGACCCGAGTGCTTTCACCCACGCCGACCGCCACTCCAACGCCGGGCCTCTTCAGTCTGGCAGGCAACCCCATCAACTGGCTCTGGCTCCTGGCGATTGCTGCAATTGGCGTTGCGGTCTATTTTGTTGTAGTATCACAAAAGACAAAGAAACAACAAGAATAATAAAAAGTAATCCTGGTCACCCGCTCAGAATTCCCTTCAAGACCCAGTATTCGTATTGTTATGGTAATTCCGGGATCGCCGCCTCATCAAAAAGAAAGCCATCCGTCACCAGGCGGTCAATGAGAGCGTTGCGAATCTCGGATTTTGAAAGATAATCCGAGATATTGCATGTGCCTGCGTAAGAAGGGATGGATCGAACAGACCAGTAATAATGCTCTTCAAGGCTGATCCAGTAATAACGATCACAATCAATTATCGACATGTAATCAAATTGGTAAAAAGGCGGCAGCAGATAGTCATCATCCAAGATGTTGCCGACTTTTCCACCTACGGATCTTAACGTACCGGTAGCAAAAACCAGGTCGTTTTTCCGGTTCTCCTCGAACATGGATACACCCTGGAACATCCAATCAGGCTGGTCCAAATTGAGGAGATCCAGTATTGTCGGCGCAATATCAATATGTTGCGTATTCGATGAACGGATTTGCAGTAGGTTATTGCCTGGAATATAGAGAAACATCGGCAGCCGATTTTTGACCGTGAACTGATGTCCGTGATCACTGGTGAGGAGGATTATCGTATCTGATAATTCGTTTATTCTAGACAATTCGGTAAATAAGTATTCCAGCCCTGAATCGAGGTCCACTATCGAGTCATCATAAAGGTCGGGAATCCAGGGTTCCTGGTTTTCCCGGTCGATGCCAGCTGAAAATTTGGTGGAGTCGGGGTAATACCTGCCTCCATGTGTGCCCATCCAATGAATGTGAACAAAAACCGGCTGTTTTGTTTCGCTTATAACCCGGATCGAATCATCTATTTTTTCAATATCTTTATAATCTTTCTGCATTTTTGTTATCTGCAGAAAAGTGTTTTCCATGGATTCAATGAAAAAAATATGCTTTGCCCGGTCAATAATCCTCGATTCGACTTCTACCAAGAACAGCTTGCTGTCTGTTGGAAAACGTTCGCTCAAGAGGTTGGTTGGTAAAAATCGGTTCACTTTTTTGCCATTGGATTCATCAAATGCATCCTGCATATTTTGAGTGGTTGAGTCAACATAATGCTCAACGGCAAACTGGGCTGTGTAGTACCCATTCTCTCTCAGGATCCCAGGCAAGTGTTCGTAACTGTCATCCCCCTTCAGAATGTCTGGTGGGTAAAGCATCCTGGTAGTGGTCGGATACTTGCCATTCAGGATTGAAACAATCGCACCGCCGGTATTCGCGGAATTTGTAAAGTGATTATTACTAATTACCAGCTGATCTTTGATGGAATCGAGGAATGGAGTGGTTTCACGCTCGTAACCATACAAGCTCATATTTTTTGCATTGACACCATCAGCTGTAAAGAGAATGATATTCGGGAACCCATCTGTCGACGACGCTTCAATCTTATCTGGAAACAGTTCTGTTGGCAGGCGGAAGAACAAAGAAGTCAACAAGACCGATATGAACAATGTGATGATTACAGGAAGATAAGCGGAGTGCTCCGGCGCGTCGGTTGATAGCTTGTGGAAAACCGATTTGGTCAACTTGATATAAATCAAGGTAAAAAGCGAAAGCCAGACGAAAAGGTAAATAACTCTTCTTAGACCAGACGAGTTTGAGATACCAAATTTGAACATGGTATAGGTAAAGTTATCAATCATTAACAGAGCTAAAAATGTCAACATTATAGCTGGAATGATTGTTAACAGATGTGATATTAGTCTGGTACGGCTCTGAACAAAAGAACAAAAAATTATTATCGGCAAAGATAGAAGCAACAACATACCGAAGACAAAAACCGTTGAATAAAATAATACAGCTAATTTATCTGAGAACGAAGAGGTGCTTAAGAAGGATGGTTTGGTGATGAAAAATAACCATTCCATGAAAACTAACACTATGCCACTAATGAGATTGATGGCTAAGTTAGTTTTCCAGATTCTGGATAAATTTTTCATATTTTAAGTGGCTTTAGCACTATTCACCAAAAGCAAACACCACACTGGATTTGCTTATATCTTTTTAAGAAGGAATAGTGTCCTTTCTGAACCGGGTACTTTTTCTTCACTGATTACTTCAAAACGAGTTGAAAAAGCACTTCTAAAGCCCTCCAGGTTGTAATCCAGGAAGATATCCAGGCGGGACGCCAGCAATCGCTTCACCTGTGAATCTTCTTTTGGAACAAATTCGATGATCAGGTTCTGACACAACTCTGCAAAGAACTCTGCCAAACTTGGCAAGGGAACGTTGTTTGAGATTGCCAGGTGATGGATCAGCGCCAATGCCATCGCCAGGTCTACTGGACCACGCGCCTTCATCGAATCACGCTCGGCATTACGCCATCCCAGATCCGGTGAGGGATTGGTTAGGTCCATGACCAAAGGAAGCATGAACTTCTCTTTGTTCTTTTTAACCAGATCATAGTTTTGCTGTACAGCACCCGGATCAATGTCGAAAGCAACAGTGGGTATGTCCAAATCGCTGGCGACCCGGCTAAACTCGCCTGTATTGGCACCCAGATCCCAGACCGTTGTGGGAGAAACTTTCTTAACAAAGCTTCGCACTAATTCGCGTTTAGACTCGAAGGAGCTTTCAGTATAATTGTTGGCCTGGTAATAATCTGCCCATTCTGTTTCGATCGTTCGAACTTCAAGCGATCGGACCGTGGCAATGAGGCTGTCAAAAAGAGCCAGCATGCTTGCTTTCGTCAGTTTGCTTTTACTTTCCACTTCCTGTTGGCTGACCTCTTTGTCGGCATATTTCTTCTGTGATCGGGCGTGAAGGTGGATATGTGTCGATAAGCCAAAGTTCAACTTAGTGTTCGCAGGGAGCAGCTCGCTGGCAAGATCAAGCGGGATTCCGTCAATGTACACTTTAAGCAGCTGCACCAGGCGGATATCTGTCTTAGCCATCAATGCCAAAGGTGCCAGAAAATGTTGGCAGAACTGCTTATATGCCACCCAGGGCCTGCCCTCCTCGTATGCTTCAAAAGACAGCGTATCGATGAAGACTGGTCGACCCTGGTGAAACTGAATGTTGTATGCACTCGCGTCTTTAAGACTCATGCCAAATTCCAAAGCACGCCGGCCAATGGCAAGCGTCAGGATGGCAGCATCTTTCAGTTGGTTGAAACACCACTCGTATGGGTAGGAAATGAAACCTACCGTTTCGGGTTGGATCACCTTGTAGGCAAGATCAGGTTGCGGTGCCAGGTCCAGGTCCACTTCGGTGTGAGGGATGAGGGTGCCTGAACGTGTCAGTTGCTCGTAAAGACCCGAATTCATCAACAGGTCATATTC
>DHUW01000010.1 GCA_002409365.1 Anaerolineaceae bacterium UBA5224
AAGAACCCGTTCTTTTTGATAGTCACCTTTGGTGTCAGGGAAATTATCTTTAATTCCAAATACCCGGTAACGCAACTGGGATAGGACGCCATATTCATTAAGTAAATCACATGTTAACATAAGGTTCGGAATTGCCAGGGATTTGAGCAGCTCATCCCTGATTCTTTCGCCCGAAATCCCGTTCAACTCCAATGCGGCTACGCGCAATTGTTCGGCGGTTTCATTGTTTACTGCCAGGTCAAACTCCCGTATCATGCGGACTCCCCGCAGGACTCGCAGAGGATCGGTGAGCAGCGAGCGAGGGCTGCTGAGCCGCAATTTTCGGCTCCTCAGGTCAGCTTCCCCACCTAATGGATCAAAGATCTCCGCCAGGTTATCCAAATCTACTGCCATGGCATTGATGGTGAAATCGCGCTGGCTGAGGTCTTCCTCCAGGCTATTTCCTATAAAAGCAGTGAAGTCAAGTACAAGTTCTTCAGGTTGACCTTGTTTCAATATAACCCTGGCGGTCTGATGCTCATCATCCAGGGTGTACCAGACACCTCTAAAATGGCGCTTTACTGATTTTGCTAGCGTAACCGACCCATCCGCTGTGACAAAATCGAGGTCCTTGACAGCCCTGCCCAACACAAGATCGCGCACTGCTCCACCCACCAGGTAAACCTTTTGGTGGGGAGCGAGTTGCTTGATCTCATGCAGGAGCGCAGTCAGTTGTTGATCCATGAGGAGGTTCATATTTGTCCAGATCGACCGTTCCTACAAAAGGCAGGTTTCGATAGTATTCGTCCATATCCAGGCCATAACCAAAGACAAATTCATTATTGATCTGAAATCCGCAGTACCGGATCGGCACATCCACTTCACGCCGTTCGAATTTATCGAGCAGGGTGCAGATGTAAATGGAGTTGGGGTTACGTGTTTGCAAAATATCTATCACGGACGAGAGTGTGTGACCACTGTCGATGATGTCTTCAACGATCAAAATGTCTTTCCCAGTGATTCTGGTATTAAGGTCGAGCGTGATCCGCACTTCCCCGTCCGATTGACGCGCACCAATTCCATAGGATGTGACTGCCATAAATTCGATTGCCAGGGGCACGTGGATTTCACGGATCAAATCCGTGAGAAACATTACTCCACCCCTCAGAATACAGACCACTAAAAGGTCTTTTCCGTCATAATCACGTGTGATTTCAGCTCCCAAATCCTTGACACGCTGCTTTATTTGCTCTTCGCTGACCAGTACTTTGTCTAAATATTCGCGATAATCCTGTACCATGCTTACCTCAATCTCTGGGCACTTCGTGATGACGTCGGCAACGGGCTTCGTACATCTCAGAAGCGCCAACGATCACGATCGGGTCATTATAATTGGCAGGTTTACCGTTCACCAGTCTTTGGGTACGGGTAGCTGGTTCACCACAAACCATGCAAATGGCAGCCAGTTTGTCCACCTTGTCAGCTTTAGCGGTCATCACTGGCATACAGCCAAACGGCTCTCCACGGAAGTCAGTGTCCAAGCCAGTTACAATCACTCTCATCCCCAGATCAGCGAGTTGATTAGCTACATCCACTATGCCATCATCAAAAAATTGGGCTTCGTCGATGCCAACAACTGTCACGTCTGGCTCCAGGTTATCGAGAATTTCCTGGGATGAATTGACCGGCAGCGCCTGGTAATCTGCCCCTGAATGCGACATCACTTTGCTATAAGCATACCGGTTATCGATCGCTGGTTTGAAGACCTGTACTTTTTGCTTGGCGATCGTTGCCCGTCGTAAACGGCGGATCAACTCCTCCGTTTTCCCACAGAACATCGACCCCGTAATAACTTCAAGAGAGCCGTAGGTAAGTGTCATAAAACCTCCAATAATTTCAGTTTCTAAAAGTATAAGTCAAGTTTATGATGATGATTGGATTTGTAACCTAGAAAACGATCCGTCATCCTGAACGAGAAGCAGATGATTAAGGTGATAGACCTTCTTTTGGGTAGACTGCAGTTTCAAGTCTTCGATTTCGCCCACAGATTTCCAATCAAGATTAACAAAAAAAGAGGCAGGTATTGAACCTGCCTCTCATTGTCTACCGGTAACTAAATTTCGATCTCTTCTGCGGCCGCGGGCAGTTGATAGCCCATCTGGCGCAGTTGTTTTTTCAGATCGATCAAAGATTTACGACCGAAACCTTCAACTTCCAACAAGGCTCTCTCTCCGCCTTCGAGTTTTGCTAACACGTCGCCAGCGGTGTTGATGCCAGCTTTAGCTAACGCAGCAACTGCCTTGGAGGTTAGTTTGAACTCAGAGATTGGGCGTTCTGGTGAAGTCTTGGACTCAGCAGCAGCCTTCTTCTCGGCAACGATTTCCTGTCGAACCTGCAGACGCTTGTAGAAGCGATCGACCTGACCTTCACGATCGAGGATGCGAGCCTGCTGCCCGGTGTAGAAGGGATGGCAGTTCGAGCAAACTTCAGTTCGAATTTCAGGAACGGTCGAACCAGTGGTCCATTCAGTTCCACAAGAGGCACAAGAAACTTTTGCTTCCGGATAATATTTAGGTTGAATTTTTGTTTTCATTCTTACTACTCACCTTTCGCTGGTCCGTCGGGCGTTTCGTAAACGTGAACGCGCTTTCGGCCGCCAGCCATGGTCTCATATTTAACGTAGCCTTCAATGGTCGCAAACAAGGTGTAATCACGACCCTGACCCACGTTCCATCCGGGGTGGATCTTGGTGCCATGCTGGCGAACCAGAATGTTGCCACTGATTACTTTTTCGCCGCCAAATTTTTTGATGCCCAGGCGTTGTCCCTGGCTATCTCGTCCGTTGCGGGATGACCCGCCACCTTTCTTGTGTGCCATTTCACTACTCCATCACAATTGAATCAACCAGCAAGCTGGTGTATTTCTGACGATGACCAGAACGTTTGCGGTAGTTGATCTGGGGTTTGTATTTAAATACCAAGATCTTCTTGCCTTTGATTTGATCATCAACCGTGGTTTTTACGCTGGCACCCTCAATATAAGGGGTACCTACTGTTACAGAATCGCCGTCGCAAAGTAAAACAACTTTGTCGAGAACGATGGTCTCGCCGATTTCTGCAGGCAGAAGATCAACGGTTACCCGTTTGCCTTCTTCGGCGCGGTATTGTTTACCGCCTGCTTCAATGATTGCATACTTCATATTCTCTCCAATCTTCACTTAACCAGCTTACGAGCGTTTCACCGCCCGGTACCGGGAAAGTTGGTCACATAAGTAACCCCAGCCACGATCGCTGGGGCAACGACTCATTATTTTACATCACCTTGACCCCCTCTGTCAAGCACAAATCAGAATTTAAGCTGGCGTTGCGATCAAGCCATAGACCATTATTATAATGGCGAAGACCAACAACACCGCACCTCCGATTGTAACTGAGGTACCAATCGATGCCTGCCCTGCCTGACCTATTGCCATATGAATAAAAAATCCGCCCGATTGCGCCAGGATCCCGACCGCCAGAATTGAAGCAGCAGCGATTTTCCAGCTTATTGGTAAATTGGTTTTTTCCAAGTATAGATGGAAGAGCAATGACATCAATAGCAAAACGCCAGCATGGGCGTGCCCTGCTCTGAAGAAAGTTCGTTGAAACTCGGTGATACCAGTTTTGGATAGTTGACCAAGCAAAATATACCCACCATACATTACCGCTGGAAACGCTATCCACGCAAATATCGTTATCGCTCGAATGATTTTCATCCTGTCTCCTTTCTCAATCGCAATCATCGTAGCAGTTTCTTGATGTGAATACAACTATTTTGTAGGAACTAAGAAAATATTTCTGAGGAATTTTGCCTCGATACAAAGGTAATATTTTTCCTCGCATTTGCAGAACCAACAGGATAAACTCAAACCTATAGTTCAATTTTGTTTTCTCATAAAAGAGGAGGATTTGAATGCCTTTCAAAATTAAACGAATCTACGAAGATTACGAGCCAGTCGATGGCTGGCGGGTGTTGGTCGATCGCGTATGGCCACGAGGCATATCCAAAGAAGAAGCCCGATTGGATGATTGGGATAAAGAGTTGGCTCCTACAACCGAATTGCGAAAATGGTTTGGTCATATTCCGAACAGGTATGATGAATTTCGCAAACGTTACCGGAAGGAGCTGGATGACAACCCTGAAGCTCTAAAGTTAATCACTGATCTGCGTGCGAAAGGTGAGGATAATGTGGTGACCCTGCTCTATGGCGCCAGGGATACCGAGCATAATCAGGCAGTAGTCTTGTTGGAATACATTAAAGAAAAAAAGTAAGCCAGTCACTGATACCCCAGCACCAAAAGGCTCTCTATAACTCCCTCTAGACTGCCTTTTCTCTCCGTTAAGTAGAAGAGCAAGGATCGCGAACCAGGTCGATGTGAGCAAAATAGTAGTTGTAAGGTAAGGCTTTAATGTATAAAGTGGTAAGAATTGGATCCCTTATCACCCCCTCTTATGAGGGGGACGCCAAAGCCGAGGGGTGAGAGCACCGTGCCAAGGCTTCACCCATGACGGTTGATAATTCCTCAAGGAAGGGCACCCGGGAATGAAAAAATCTTTTTCTGCCAGCAAAGATGCAAAATGCTTGGAACAATTTCCAGGAATCTTCCTTGACTTGAATTAAAACCTCGTGTAGAATTGCCCTCTTGATGCTCCTATGGTCTAGTGGTTAGGACGCGGCCCTTTCAAGGCTAAAACCCGGGTTCGAGTCCCGGTAGGAGCACAGATAAGCCGTGATATTTTATGATCGCGGTTTTTTTTACCCTCAAAGACAGGCTGCGAAATAATAATAATTTCACATCCCTATTTGTGACTGAAAATATGACCTTTGATGTCTCTTGGGTTTCTGGTTCCCGCTTGCAGCCTATTTATAACTAACGTAGGTCTCTCTGTTTTGAGCTTTGATTGCACAAGAATCACGATCATTTTCGTGATTCTTTTTTTACTTATGAATAGCGGGATCCTGCCAAAAGGCTTCCTGCTCATCAATCCATTCTTCCAGTCCAATCCTTCGGATCCGCAATAAGTTGCCGAAACACTGGCTGTGTTCCTGGTGCTTCGGATCACAAATAAAGGCATTCAGCATGGAACATGGCAACTCCTCACAATCTGCACAAGTCACATAATTATGCTTCTTGACACATTGGTAAATCCTGCAATGCTTCTGATGCCAATCAGCGGCGCAATCCCTGTCTGGGCATTCACAGCCATGGCATTCGCCATTGGTTTTATCTTCGCAAAGATTGCAGTTTAGGCCACACAACCCATAAGAAAGCGCCGTCTCTCGATTCATGTTATATCTCCTGCCAAAAATCACAATTCTATTTTGTTATTTGTTAGATATATCGTTGCATATATCTTAGCAGAACTTAAAGGATAATTAAGATTGGCTTTCGTTGTTCCTGGCAATATTTGAAATGCGTATGCCCGGAATATAAAATTTTTTCTCGTTTATTTGATGTTGATCGATGATAGACCTTCATACAAATCTGGATTTTCAGTCGACTCAGCAAGAGCAATATTATCTTATGCTCAATAGCATGCAATATTGCTATCAGTCCGACCTTCTGTGCCACCGATCATGACACCGTTACCCAATTTCCAAATGATCTGTCCCCGGCCGAAGGATGTGGAGTCAGGGAACATGTCAATCTTATGCCCACGGTTTAAAAGTTGGTGCACCAGAGCGGGTGAGAAACCATATTCCACTGCAAATTGCCTGTCTCTCATCCACTGCCAACGTGGGGCATCCAAAGCTTGCTGTGGATTCAAGTGATAATCCAACAGATTGGTGATCACCTGCACATGACCTTGGGGCTGCATATAACCCCCCATTACTCCGAAAGGTCCAATAGCTTTCTCGTCCTTCATCAAGAACCCAGGGATAATTGTGTGATAGGTTTTTTTCCTGGGAGCAAAGCAATTCGGTTCGTTTGAATCCAAAGAGAAATCCGCTCCGCGGTTCTGGAGCGCGATGCCTGTGCCCCGGATCACAATGCCAGAACCAAACCCCATGTAATTGCTTTGGATATACGAAACCATGTTGCCTTCTCCATCCGCTGTGCAGAGGTAAACTGTACCACTTCCAGGTGGACTACAAGGCTCAGGGAGGGCAGCTTGTTCTGTGATCTGATTCGCTCTTGTTCTCCCATATCTCTCGCTAAGAAGGGCATCAGGACTGACTGTCATATACCTTGGGTCAGTCACGAAATGTCTGGCATCAGAGAATGCAAGCTTCATGGCTTCAAAATGCAAGTGGAAGTCGCGCTCATTCTCGCGGTTGGTAAGGGAAAAATTATTCAGAATATTCAACGCCATAAGCGCCGTGATCCCCTGCCCGTTTGGCGGTATCTCACAGACAGTATAGCCTCGGTAATTGACAGAAATTGGCTCAACCCAATCAACTTGATATTTTGCAAAATCATCGAAGGTGAAAAAACCACCCAAACCCTGACTGTCCCTGAGGATCTTATCAGTCAACTCTCCTGCATAAAAAGCGCGTGCATGGGTATTGGCGATCAAGGACAAGGTATCCGCATGATACGGCAAGGTGATAAGTTGCCCTGATTGTGGTGCTTCACCACCTATCAAGAAAGTTTCAAACCAGCCTTGATAAACAGGATCCCCATTCAAAGCTGAATAGCGTTTTGCTGCCCGCTGCCACATATCGCTAACCGACGGCGAAACTGGGTAACCTGCTCTAGCGTATTGGATGGCAGGCTCCATTGTCTTTTCTAACCCCACCCGACCGAAACGATCAGACAATGCAGCCCATGCTGCTGGAGCTCCTGGCACGATAGTAGGCAGCCAGCCGAACGAAGGCATGTGGATTTGGCCGCATACTTCTTTCACCTTTTCAATATTTAGCTTCTCTGGTGCCCAGCCACTCGCGTTCAATCCATACAACTTTTGCTCCTTTTCAATCCATACAAGAGCAAAAGCATCACTACCAATGCCATTGGCAGTTGGCTCCACCACCGTCAAAGTTGTGGCAGCTGCCACCGCAGCATCCACCGCGTTACCGCCCTTGAGCAAGACTTGTAATCCTGCAGAGGCAGCCTGAGGCTGGGAGGCATTCACCATGCCATTTCTGGCAGTCAAAGGGAAACGCCTGGAAGGATACGGGAAATAATTCAGATCGAAAGGCAGGCTATCCATCGTTTCTCCTCATCAGTCTATTCCTGGTATTTAAATTCGCAAATGCTCTCATTACGATACAAGCCAAAATTTTATGAATCTCCGGTTATGTACATCGCTTTCAAAATTCTACTAATGCTGATGTGGACGCAAATGAATCCATCATTAATTCTTTCGGATTTAAGCATAGTAATATCAGCATCATAGTACATGAATGGCTTGGTTATTGTTCCTGGCTATATTTGAACAAGCGCGTGAGCAGTTCGGCCCGGGTTTCGGGGGTCATCCATGTTGGGGTCGACCAGTTGAAGAATTGCGCCGTAAGCAATTCGACCCCCAGGTATCTTCCATCATAAAACACATGTCGGTCTATGAATGCCTTATCGGAGTCCGCATACCAGCCTAATTGGTCAAAAAAGAGATTTCCCAAACCATAATGGATGAAGCTATCGCCCCAAAATTCATAGATATGCGGCTGATGCGCCTGGCTGCCGCTCACAATCGTCGCGCCGGCTTCTGCCACCTTACGAAAATCCTCAACCATATTTGGTTCAGGATGCCATTGATAGATTTCATCGTGCTGGAAAGTGGCAATGACCATGTAGCCTTCCGCTTTAAGCTCCTGGATAGCTGACACCATGTAATCCATGTCGCAGTGGTATGCCCCAGGGTTGGTCTCACTGGCAGTGGCATAACCGGGTGCTTTTGCATTGCAGCCGATAAAGGCGATTTTGTTGCCATTATGTTCCAGCTTGAGTGGGGCTCTGGCTGCTTCAATTTCCTTGCCGCCACCGTAATAGCGCCAACCTTCGGCATCATACATCTCGAGCGTATGCAGCATTGCTTCCGGTCCCCAATCCCTGAAGTGGTCGCCAGTCAATTCGACGACATCTGTGCCTATCTCTCGGAGTAGATTTATGTATTTGTTGGCTGAACAGAATACCAGGTCAACATCCTGGACCCATTGCGGCTCGGGACAATCACTGGCAAATGGTACTTCATTGCTCACATGGGCAAGGTCGGCTTCACGCAAGACCTCACCAACAGATTGTGCCGGCGAGAGAACGCCATTTATTTCCATTTCTTTGGCGGTGGCACGGGTCAAGGCTGTCACACCCGTCAAGATCACCGTGGTCAGTTTTTCCGGGTCGCGGTTAGTGCCGGGTAGCACGGCATGAAGTTCGTCGAAAATGCGCTGATAAGTTTCAGGCTCAACCTGAAAGGCATCACTTGTTGAAAGGGAGATGTTTGCGAGTAAAGCATAGCTGGCGGGGTTGAAAGATTTCTGCAATGGAGATTGATCATCGACCGCGATCACTTTCCACTGTGGCGTTATTCTCTCAAAAGGAATCACAGCCCAGGCATTATTTGCCTGGCAATAGGTAAGTAATTCGGTTGATGTAAGCGTTTTGACATCGACTTCTGGCTGACCGTAAAGCGAACTGAAGGCTGAAAATGCAGTCTGGTCCATGACCAGTTCTGAAGCAGCGGAAGACTCCCCTCTTTTCCAAAAATAGAGCAGTTCTTGAACTGTGACCGAGTCCTGTACAGTCGCGAAAGGCGCCACCAATGCGAAAACCCAGTCGCTGAGTACATCTCCCTGGCCAAAAGATAGCCGAAAAGGAGATTCCTCCAGATCAACTCCATAAGCTTCGGTAATACCACTCAAGTCACCCTGCAATAGTTCTTCCGGAAGCGCTGGGTCAAACCAAATCCGAACAGGTTGTTCAGTTGGGATTGCCGTAGGTGGGATTGGAGTCGGTGCAGGCGTCTCAGAGAGTAGTTCTGTTTCAATCGAAGTGGACGTCGGTTGAGCAGGTCGTTGCACTGGTTTGCAGGCGGAAATTAGTAAAAGGATGACGATAAGAAATAGTAGAATTCTGGTTTTGGGTTGTCTGATCACATTGCACCTTCCAATCGTCCCATGATTATACATCTCCATAATTGCCAGAGTTTGGCGGTTTTCAGGTTAGCAAATTCGAACCATTACTCAACGTGTAATTCGCGTGCCAGATACAAGCTATTACCCTACCTTAGACAAAAAAACCCCCTCATCGTTGCCGATGAGGTGGGTAATATTAACAAAACTATTTTAGGGTCTTTCCACTAAGCGGATGAAAACCAGGTATTGGGAGTCAGCTACCACACAGGTCTTGAACTGGACATTCAGAACCGGTCTTCTCTATGACTGTCCTAAACATAATCAGGCAAGTGACCACTATTCCAGGATGGCATTGTCGGCAATATAGTCCAATACAGTTTGATACAAGACAACCTGCTTCAGATACGGTAAGCCGTAATTAGTTTCATAAGAAGAATAATCATCTGTTTTCATGAATTCCGCAAAATATGCAGACACATCTTCGGTTGAAACAGAGATCTTGAGATCTTCAGCAATTGCTTGAATGATCAGGTAATAATTAGCCTGCTTGAGAGTTTCCTCTGAATAGGATGCTACAAATTCGTCAGCTGATTCAAATCCCATGAAATTTGCCAGAAAATCGTCCAATGATATACCGTACATGTCCGCATAATCCTGATAATAAGCCAACATAGATTTTTCCTGAAAAGAAATAATCGATTCTGGAGTTGAAGAAACAGTCGAATTCTCAATGAGATAATTCTGAATATATTGGTAAATCGAATTAGTCTTCAGGTCTTCCATCATTTCAGACCGCATTTCTTCCACCGTCGCCCAACCATAAGAGGTGATTAAATTCTCTGAAACAAATTCATCGGTAAGCTCAGGCGCAACGGTTTCAGTTATACTGTTGATTGTCACGTTGAAGACTGCCTCTTTACCGGAAAGTTCAGTGTTACTTTCGTAAGGATCTGGGAAAGTCACTTGAATGTCGAATGTCTCGCCAGGGGTATGACCGATCAACTGCTCCAGAAAATCATCAATGTATGAGGTCACACCGATAGTAACATCCGTTCCCTGACCCTCAGTGCTTCCATTTTCAAATTCAACTCCATCAACGCTGCCCACATAATCGATGTTTACAGTATCACCGTTCACGACTGCACGGTCAGTGACTTGCTTTTCGGAAGTATAGGATGACAACAGGTCGTCAATTTCAGTTTGAAGCATTTCATCGCTTACTTCGATGGATTGAACGGGAATTTTCAGAGCCTGATAATCGGCTAATTCAACATAATCGAGTGCTTTGATTCCCTCCCAGTAACCTGAGTCGTCAACTCCTTCACTATAAGAAAATGAGGTGTCAGGACTTACTGTCTCCTCGATGTCGCTTTCGGTCTCTGTCTCAAATACGATTTCCGTTTCTTCTAATGTTGGGGTTGCTGCTGGTGGCGTGATTTCTTGAACTGTACATGCGCTTATTACCAGAATTCCGGCTAACAATAATACAATTATTCCTATTATCTTGCGATTTCCACGGTATTTTATCATTTGCTTTCTCCTCAGATGTAACTACTTGAACAAGACACAGATTTTGTCTTCTTCACAACTTACAGATTGTAGTCGATAGCTAACGAGAATAGTTTAAAATTTGTATACTTTATATCTCCATCAATAAATCAAAAATGAGTTTGCTGATCACAGTAATGGCGAAGTGACATGACAAACTTGTGCAATGCTCGCTCACAATATAGGCGATAACCCTACATGCGATAAAAAAAACCACCTCACCAGTAAGGGTGAGGTGGTTAATTTCAACAAAACTATTTTAAGGTTTTTCCGCTAGAGGAATGAAAATCTGGTATTGTGAGTCAGCTGCCACGCAGGTCTGGAACTGGACGTCATCGATGAACCAGCCTTCTGCAGCTCCCAACGTGCCTGTGCCGAGGCGGAAACGGAACTGTACAGTCTTGCCTTTGAATGGATTCAAATCAACAACAGTTCGTACCCATTCGTTCTGATTTTGGCACCATGCTTGTTTGCCCACCAGGGGGTTATATGCACCGGTCTTGACGATGCCATTATATGGACTCGTGAGCAAATATGGCTTCGCGACTTGATTCCAGGTTGTGCCGCCATTCAGGGTCACTTCCAAAATCGCACCGTCATTACAGGCTGTTGGATTATCAAAAATCCAGCGATGCCAGAAGATCAGCGAAACAGGCTCGGTTGTCTGTGGCACAGAAAACGCCGGAGATTCAAGGCGCTGATCTGTCTGAGCTTCAGGTACGACTGCGTAAACTGAATTCGTGGGCGAGTAAGCTCTGACAGTAGTGAGATCGAATTTGAACAAACCGTCGAGAGGGTTGTTCCATCCATCGAGACCACTTTCAAAGTCGTCAAAATAAATGACTTCTTTGACTGTACCCTGGGCGCAGTCACCAGGTCCTGGCTTCGTCCGAAAGCTGAACTCATCGGTGCTGGTAACACCGCCGCATACATTTTCAGCGGCGACCCGCCAATAATACTGTGTATCAGATGCAAGGTTGGCAGAAAGCGTAAAATTGGTTCCGGTGATACCAGCCCGGTCGATCACAATTTGATGAAATCCGGGGTCCACAGCTACTTGAAGTCTGTAGGTTTCCGCATCAACAATGCCTGTCCAGCTAAAGGATGGGCGCTGTGAGACATCCCTTGCACCATCAGCAGGTGTGGTCAGATGGGGACCTGCAGAGTTGATCGGTTTATAGATGGTCATTTCTATATCGGCGCTGTGAACAAGGCTGTCCGAAGTTCCGGTAATGGTCAAGGTTTGAACACCAGTTGCGACCGTGCCATCGCCAGTAATGGTCGCAGCAGTCGAACCAGGAGGCGTCATGGGGTTGGTCTCAAAACTGGTCGTAAAACCGTCCAACGCAGAGGCGGTCAGGGTAACTGGTCCTGCAAATTCATTGATCGTTGTCAAATTGACTATCGCAGTATTTTCACCGATGTTGCAGGTTTTCAACGCTGTGGGTGACACACTGATGCGGAAATCAGGGAATTTCGGTTTCATCAGGATTTGTAGCGTAGGGTCACCAAAGATGTTGTAGGTTTCCCGATAGTAATCATCCCGGCTGTCTGTATAAACATCGACAGCCTGCAGTCCAAATTGCGTCATCTGAGCAACGCTCGGAACAGTATCCAGAGTCGGGTCTGCAAACAAGTGATCGAAAATTGCCTTCTCAAGCACTTCATCCTCATACCAGTAAGTGCTATCGCTTGAGCCAAAGAAGGTCAAACCGCCGTTGACCGGTTCGATCGCCCATGTGTCGCCGAACGACTCGCTGACATTGAAATTACCAGTTATACAGGCGTGTGACGCTACATAGGGGATAGCAACGCCGGTCATACTTCGAATATCGGTCTGTGAAACTCTCGGAGCATCCCAGAAAGTGTCTGCACCATGACCACTATAGATCAACATAGCCCGGCTGTCATTCATCGCGGCAACTGCATTGGCACCAGTTCCACCGTAGGTAATTGCGTAAACCTTGTCACCACCTGGTTGAGGATTCGCAGGGAAAATACCAGTGTAGCCTTTGGGAAGGGTATAAGTATCTATTACATAATTATGCGTTCGTTCCGCAATATAGCCATAAGAACTATCGTTTGAACCAAGGAAAGCTGCTTTCTTCACCCAGGGCTCATCTCCGGCCTTTTCTTGATAAGCCTGATATTTAGCGATCAATGCGCTCAGATCAGCAACAGTCTTGACTGGAAAACGGCCATAAAAGATGTCAGGGATAAACTCGGTTTCGTTATCCATGGTGAAGAACTGCAGATCTGTACGATATGTGCTCGCCGTACGCATGGTGTAGTTGGTCAGACTGCCAACAGGGTCTCCACTCGCATAATCGCCAACCAAAATTACATAGTCGGGTGGGTTGGCACCAGTATATTGGCTTTTGATGTAGTTTTTGATTGCTGTAGTGGTATTTCCACCAACGGTGGTCAGGTTTGTCACTGAAACTGTGAAACCTTGTACTTGCTTCAAGTTAACAAAATTTGCCAAACCCGATTCGAACATATCAGCAGTGATGATCAGAATCCGTTCAGCCTCATTAGGAATTTCTACCGGGCGAGACTGATTGTAATTCAACACTTCTGGCTCAAGCATCCGGTTGAATGGCGCCGAATTGAGCCGATCTGCTTCGGAACTCGTAAGCGTCATATCACTTCCGGAGAGGTTCAGTCGAAAGGTCATCTCTGACGTTGTTTCGAGCTCAGACAAGAAAGCGTTGTAGCGCACCGGGTGAATTTCGACCACCACAATCCGATGACCACGGATGATGTAATCGTCAGTGATTGCCAGGTATTCGGCTGGGTAGAAGCCACCACCGTATATTTGTGCGGATGGGCTGCAGGGTTCTATCGGATCTCCGCATTTTGGCTGAGAAGGCTGGATTGGGGCGATTTGACCCGTTAAGCCAAGAAAATCAAGGCTGATTGTCTGGCTGTCTGCTCTTAACAACTCCAGGCTGACTTGAGCCCCCAGAGGAACTTCAACCATTTTTCTTAGCACAGGCAGGGATGGTGCACCAACCACATCGTTAAAAGTGTACCCTTCTCCGCTGAGAGTCAGATACTGTTGCCCTGCGATGGTTGTCTCACCCAATCTTGCCCCTGGCGTTATCGCCCTGATTTCGATTGAAGTTGCAGAAGCTGAGAGCAATTCCACCTCAGGTAAATTGCCTTCGGTTTCCGGACCGAAAGCCAACCACTGATCGATTTCCCCTTGAGCTGATGCTGGCGTAGCCAACAACCCTATGACCAAAAAACCAATTAACAAACAGATGAAAAAGAGTTTTGATTGTATTGACTTGCTTCGGGTTTGCATTAAGCCTCCTGCAATTTTTAGAATACCGGATTGGGACCTTGTGAATTTTATCAGTAAGACTGAAATATTTGTAGAGAGTGAACAAAATTGTGAAGTTTTAAACATTCAATAATGTTGAAACCAGTTCTTGTCTTGGGTTCACTATGATAAACTTGTGCAATGCTCGCTCACGTATTTTCCTGCGCTGTAATTGGACTGGATGGCGTCCTGATTGACATCGAAGTCGATTACGGGCAGGGGCTTCCCCGGATGGCGATTGTCGGGCTGCCGGATGAAGCTGTAAAAGAAAGCCGTGAACGCGTCTTTTCTGCCATCAAAAATGCCTACCTGGTCTACCCACGCAAGCCACTAACAGTGAATCTCGCTCCTGCATCTGTCCGTAAGGAAGGTCCATTCTTTGATCTGCCAATCGCCGTAGGTGTGCTGATAACCGCTGAACAAATCCAACCTGAGGCTGTTGAAAATTCCCTGATCATCGGTGAACTCTCGCTGGATGGTTCGGTTAAGCATGTTCGCGGAGTATTAGCTGCAGCCGCCCTGGCACGCAGCGAGGGGTATCACAAGGTTTATGTCCCTGCAAGCGACGCACCTGAAGCATCATTAATCCCTGATATCGAGGTCTACCCAGTAGAAACTCTCAACCAACTATGGCAGCATCTCAATGGCGAAAATCTGATTCCTCCCTTCCAACCTGGTGATGTCAATGCCCCGGAATTCATCATGGATTCCACCGATTTCAGCGAAGTTAAAGGGCAGGAGCATATCAAACGCGCCCTGGAAGTGGCAGCCGCCGGTGGGCATAATGTGCTGATGACTGGTTCTCCCGGAGCCGGCAAGACGCTTTTGGCGCGGGCAATGACCTCAATTTTGCCGTCGATGAGTTTGGACGAATCACTGGAAGTGACTCGAATTTACTCCATCAGCGACCAACTGCCAGCCGCAACGCCGCTTATCCGCCAACGTCCTTTTCGAGCCCCGCATCACACCATCAGCCATGCCGGCTTGGTAGGCGGTGGGCATGTTCCCAAACCGGGTGAGATCTCACTTGCTCACCGAGGCGTCTTATTTTTAGATGAACTGCCAGAATTTGGAAAACGCATCCTTGAAGTTTTACGGCAACCCCTGGAAGATAAGGTCGTCACAATCAGCCGTGCTCAGGGATCTTTCACTTTTCCGGCAAATTTCATGTTGGTCGGAGCGATGAACCCCTGCCCGTGTGGTTATTTTGGCGACACTTTGCGCCAATGCACCTGCGCGCCTGCTGCGATCAGTACTTACCAAAAACGGATCTCTGGTCCGCTGTTGGACCGCATCGATATTCACCTGCAAGTCCCCAGGGTTGATTACCAGAAATTGAGCGACAAACGGGGCGGTGAAACCTCGGAAACCATCCGGGAGCGGGTTGAAGCAGCCCGACAGATTCAGATCAAACGTTTTACTGGCACAAAATTGGTCAGCAATGCAGACATGACCCCCAAAGAGATACGCCAATATTGCGTCTTGGATGCTGCCGGAGAAGGCCTGATGAAAACCGCTATGCGCCAGCTTCGCCTCACAGCCCGGGGATATCACCGGGTACTCAAACTTGCCCGCACAATTGCCGATCTATCAGGCGAACCTGCCATCAAAACCGAACACCTGGCGGAAGCACTCCAATACCGCCAAAACGAAGAAGCGTAACGCTACTAACTTCCTCTTGATGCAAACTATTTCAATATGGATTCAAA
>DHUW01000089.1:0-786 GCA_002409365.1 Anaerolineaceae bacterium UBA5224
GGGATTCGGTCTACAAAGAGGTTCATCCGTGAGCATTAAATTTAGAAATTACACGACCCAAGCCGGCATCACTGATGACTACTTCAAAGTCAGATCCTTTCTTCTCAACCTGGGTTATTCCGAGTTCGTCTACGCCCGGTGGGACTGGATGGCAACTCACAGCTGGCTCGATAAAACTTATATCGGTAAAATTGGCCTTTGGGAAGATGCTGGAAAAATTGTAGGCGTTGCGACATTTGATACTCAGCCAGGCACTGCTTATTGCCTGGCACTACCTGACTTCCAGCCATTGAAAAAAGAGATGCTGAGTTATGCTGAAAGGAACTTATCAAAAGACGGCGAGTTTGGAATCATGATTCCCGACAACGACACCGCCTTTCAAGATATTGCGGCTGAAGCAGGATATATCGCTTCCCAAAATAAAGAGGAAGATGCAGTGTTTAATCTCGATAAAACATCCACGGACTACCAGTTGCCTGAAGGTTTCAGCATAACATCGATGAAAGAGTGTTTCGATTTACGCCAATATCGGAGAGTTTTGTGGAAAGGTTTCAATCATGAGTTAAATGGCGAAGGCGCATTCAGCTTTTCGAAAGAAGACGAAGTTGAAGCCCGCGAAGAAATGATCAGACCGTTTGTTGACCTGGACCTGAAGATTGCGGTTGTTTCGCCCGACGGGAATTTTGTCTCTTATTGCGGTATGTGGTTTGACCAGCAGGCGGGTTTTGCACTGATTGAACCTGTAGCGACTGACCCGGATTATCGAGGAATGAGGTTGGGTAAAGC
>DHUW01000089.1:1172-3173 GCA_002409365.1 Anaerolineaceae bacterium UBA5224
TCCGTGAAAAGTACGGAGACGATAGTGTTGATGCCAGCAATTCGAAACTAATGGAATTGAATACTGAACAATATGAGCGGGCTCAGCAGCTTTCCGACCAGATCAATGAACAATTGAAAGCTGCCTGTAAGCAAGGCAACCCGTCGAGTGAGCTTGCCCAGCAGGTCTGCGCGCTGCACAAGGAATGGCTAGGGTTTTTTTGGAGAAATTACTCAAAAGAAGCGCACCTGGGTTTGGCACAGATGTACGTGGATGACCCCCGCTTCAAGGTATATTACAATGCAATAGGCACTGGTTGCGCAGAATTTTTACATGACGCTTTGATAATTTATTTAAAATAAGTCATCTGCCATCAGCTTGTTGACTGTTTCTTCTGATTTTTCGATAATCTAGTATTAGTTTCATCTCATAGATAGTGCTGGAGGTAAATCATGGATTTTGAGAAAGCCCGCAGTTTCATTTATCACAATGCCAGACCACTCGATCTGGCACGATGGAAATTCCATTTTGAAAACGGCCCCAGGGGAGAAGTTCTGGAAGCTTTGGAAACCTATCAGAACGAAGATGGCGGTTTTGGTCATGGGCTGGAACCAGACTTTTGGAACCCCAATTCCTCACCGATGCATACCTGGGTGGCAACCCGGATCATCGATGAAATCGACATGGACGATCGGCATCACCCGATCATTCGGGGCATCCTGCGGTACCTCGGATCAGGGTTGGACTTTACTGGTCACACCTGGTTGAATACAATCCCGACGAATAATGACTATCCCCACGCAACCTGGTGGACCTTCGACCCCAGTCAGGGAACCACCTATAACCCCACTGCCAGCCTGGTTGGATTTATCTTGAAATTCGAAGATAAAGACAATGAGCTATACGAAAAAGGTCTGATACTGGCAGAAGAAGCCTATGCGCACTTCAGGTCCCACCACCCATTGGACGAAATGCATACGGTTGCCACCTATGTCGAATTATATGAATATTTGAAAGATAGCCCGGTTTCCATAGATCTGGACGAATTCAAAATTTTACTTCAAACCCAGCTCCAACACGTCATCACCCATGACACCTCCAGGTGGGCAACCGATTATGTATGCAAGCCGTCTCTGTTTATCCAATCAAAGGACAGTGATTTCTACCAGGAGAATCTTTATATTTGTAAATACGAATGTGAATTCATTGAGAAAACCCAGAAGGAAGATGGAACCTGGGCAATTACCTGGGCTTGGGAAGACTACCCCGAAGAATGGCACATCAGCAAAAACTGGTGGAAGTCAGACCTGATCATTAAAAATCTAAAGTATCTGGCAGCAATGTGCAGTTAATTGGAGTCATTTCTTGAGTACCTGCGTAGGCATCAAGCGAGTAGATACTATGCTTATGGATGAAGAACTGATCGCGCCCTGTGGAATGAATTGCAGTCTGTGCGTTGCTTATCTTTTCGAACAAAAAGATCTGAACAAATATGGTTTTCACCGTAAGTATTGCCCTGGCTGTATACCGAGGGGAAAAAATTGCATTCATATGGCTGATGCTTGCGAGTTGCTCGGAAAAGGCCTGGTTCGGTTTTGCTTTGAATGCGAAACTTATCCATGTAAAAGACTAAAGACCTTGGATAAGCGCTATCGAACAAAATACCACATGAGCATGATTGAGAACCTGAATCTTATCCGGGATGAAGGAATGGAAGTATTTCTGAAGAGCCAGGAAACCAAATGGCGCTGCTCAACCTGTGGCGGTACGATTTGCTGTCATAATGGATTGTGCCTGGATTGAGATAAAGTGATGTTCCTTCATGATACAAAAAATCACTGGAGAGAACAAAAATCAGCATTCAAAGGTGGGTAATATATGATTTCGATAAACGATTCCATCAAGGAATATACCGAACAATTGCAGAAGGGCCAGATCCAGGAGGCTTACAAAGGCATTATGACCTTCATGTCTGGACTGAAAACTTACCTTCAAAGCCGACATCCAGATTACAAGACCAGC
>DHUW01000024.1 GCA_002409365.1 Anaerolineaceae bacterium UBA5224
GATGAGGCTACCGCCAGCATCGATCCATTTACTGAACAACAGATCCAGGAAGCACTTAACCTGATCCTCGACCAATCCACCAGCATCCTGATCGCTCACCGGCTTTCGACAGTCAAATCTGCTGACCGGATCATTGTTCTTGAAAATGGCAAAATCCTTGAAGAAGGCACTCACGATCAGTTGCTGGCAACCAGTGGACATTATGCCTCACTTTATAACACCTACTTCCGCCATCAATCCCTGGAGTATGTGGAAGAAGCCGGCCAGTTGTTGAAGGATTCTTAATTCCTGACTGTCAGTGCGAGCGAAAAGAAGCGATCCCACACACTTCGGTGGTGTTATATCTCGTCTTGCATGCGACGCGTTATTTGAATATTCGGTTAAAATTCCCACCATATGAAAAAAGTGGTACTTGCACTCAGCGGTGGGGTAGACAGCGCCATCGCTGCACATCTTCTGCAGCAACAAGGCTACCAGGTTCACGGGCTGAACCTGCTCACCTGGGGTGATGATATCCAGAGAGAAAGCGTCCAGGAGATTGCCGACAATCTCCACTTCCCTGTTGAATTTCTGGATGTAAGGCAAACCTTCAGCGAGCAGGTGATCCAACCCTTTATCCAGGCGTATCACAACGGACTCACCCCCAGTCCCTGTGTTTTCTGTAACCGCCAAATCAAGTGGAAGGCAATTTTGCAGAAAGCTGATGAAATTGGGGCTGAATTTGTGGCCACCGGTCATTATGCCAGGTTGAAACAGAATGAAAAAGGGCTTACTGAAATCTGGAAAGCAGCCGACCTTGCCAAAGACCAAAGCTATATGCTTACTTTTCTGATGCAAAATATGCTCAGACGCACTCTATTACCTCTAGGTGAATATAGCAAACCTTGCATTCGCGAGATTGCAGCCGGCTTGGGTTTGGCCGTCTCCGGCAAACCAGACAGCCAGGACTTGTGCTTCCTGGCTTGTACTGATTACCGCGATTTCCTGCGCCAGCATTCCGTTCGGCCAGCTTTGCCTGGACCAATCTACCATGTCGATGGCAGACTGCTCGGCGAGCATCAGGGACTGGAGTTTTATACGATTGGTCAGCGTAAAGGTTTACCCTCATCAACAGAAGCACTCTATGTTGTTGAAAAGAGGTCGGCAGACAACAGTCTGATCGTTGGATTTCTGAAAGACCTGGGAGCAGACACTTTTTTTGTTGACCAGGTCAACTGGATTTCCGGGGAAAACCCTCAAAAAGCAATTCGGGCAGAGGTAAAAATCCGATATAAAGCGATACCAACCAAGGCTACTGTTGAGCCTCAAGCAGAAGGCAGCGTCCTGGTTACCGCTGATAAACTCCTGCGCGATATCACACCTGGACAGATCGCTGCCTTTTACGATGGCGATCATCTTTTAGGCGGTGGTGTAATTGTAAAAGCAAGCTCCCACTGTACGAATGGGCTTTAGTCTCTCCGCAACCTAGCCAACACGACTGTTTCGGTTGGGGCAAGCCTCTATTTCAAGAGTGATCCTTAAACTTGTGCACAACCTGAACCCTGCACGTTCAATATTTCGACAAAAGATGCCAATGCCTGATAGAATATCAGCAAAGCGTAATGGGCTTTTTCGCAAATAATGTTCACATTACAAAAGGAGTAACAATGCTAGTTCCAGAAAATCTCAAGTATCAAAAAACCGACGAATGGGTAAAAGTTGAGAATGGTGTCGCTACCATCGGTATCACTGACTTCGCACAGGATTCTCTTTCCGATGTAGTTTTTGTTGAGTTCGAAGTCGATGTTGACGATGAAGTCAAGGTTGGTGAAAGCCTGGCGACCATCGAATCCGTCAAAGCAGCTGCCGAAGTAGTTTTCCCCGTAAGTGGGAAGGTGATCGAGGTTAACCAAACTCTCATCGACACCCCTGAGGTTCTGAACGAGAGCCCCTACGGAGAAGGCTGGTTGGTGAAGTTACAGGCTGCTGACGAATCTGAACTCGATAAACTGATGGACGCCCCGACCTACGACGCCTATACCAAGGATAGATAAGCCATGTTTACACCCCACACGAAACACGATGTGGAGGTGATGCTCAAGTCGATCGGGGTCGAAAAAATTGAGGATCTTTTCCAGGAGATCCCAACTCAATTTCGTTACCCCGATTTGAATTTAGCCCCCCATCTGACGGAGATGGAAGCTGCTTCACAACTCGAGAGTATTGCCTCCGCCAATGCCACCACCAAGGATCTTTTAAGTTTCCTGGGTGCTGGTGCGTATGACCACTACGTCCCCGCTGCTATCGATAATCTGCTGCAGCGCGGTGAGTTTTATACAGCCTACACTCCCTATCAACCTGAAATCTCACAGGGAACGCTCCAGGCAATTTTCGAATTCCAATCCTTGATCTGCAAACTGACCGGAATGGATGTCAGCAATGCCTCTCATTATGACGGCGCTACTGCAGCTGCTGAAGCAGTTATCCTTGCCTACGATAATTTCCGCGGCAAGCGTAAAAAGGTTTTGGTCTCGCGTGCTGTGAATCCGCAATACCGCCAGGTGATTCGCACCTATATGCAGGCTGAAACTTCCCTGCAAATCGTCGGTGATGATATTGGAACTGGCATTAACCCTGATATGCAGAAATTCATAGCCCAGATTGACAACGACACTGCATTGGTCATTGTGCAATACCCCGATTTCTTTGGTCGGATTATTGACTATACGCAGTTGATCAAGACCGCTCACGAATTTGGCGCCCTTGTTGCCGTGGCTGTCAACCCGACAGCCCTTGGTCTGCTCACCCCTCCCGGCGAAATCGGTGCTGATATTGCTTTTGGCGAAGGTCAGCCCCTGGGGATTCCGCTTTCTTATGGTGGACCTTACCTGGGCTTCTTTGCAGTTAAGAATCCTCTGTTGCGCAAACTTTCCGGGCGCATAGTTGGTGAAACTGTCGATGCTGATGGTAAACCGGCCTATGTGCTTACTCTGACCGCCCGCGAGCAGCATATCCGCCGTGAGAAGGCCTCGTCCAATATTTGCAGCAACCAGGGCCTCATGACCCTCGCTGCTACCATTTATTTGAGTCTGTTGGGCAAGACCGGTCTCCAGCAGGTTGCCAACCTGTGCTACCAAAAAGCTCATTACACCGCTGACCAGCTTTCTGGCATTGATGGCTTTACCCTGGTGGACGAAACAACACCCTTCTTCCATGAGTTTGTGGTCAAGTGTGATCAACCGATCCAGGAAGTGCTGGACCATCTGCTCGAGCACAACATCCTTGGTGGTTATGATCTGGGTCATGATTACCCGGAACTTGAAAATCATCTGATGCTTGCTGTGACCGAAAAAATAACGAGGGAAGATATAGAATACCTGAGTGCCGTTCTTCAGGAGGAAAATCATGGCTGAACCGACTATTTTTGACCTTTCTGTCGCCGGACGCACAGGCGTCACCTTCCCCGAACCGGATGTACCCGAAACCGCCTTGCCAAAAGGCTTTGTTCGTGAAAAACTGCAGTTGCCTGAAATGTCAGAAATGCAGGTTGTCCGTCATTTCACCAGCATTTCGCAAAAGAATTACGCCATCGATCTGGGTCTTTACCCGCTTGGCTCCTGCACGATGAAATACAACCCCAAGATCAACGAAGCTGTCAGTCGCTTGCCTGGCTTCACTGCCACACATCCCCTCCAGCCTATTGACACTGTCCAGGGAAACCTTTATTTGATGTACTCCTTGCAGGAAATGCTCAAAGAGATCACTGGCTTTGCAGCGGTCACTTTGGAGCCTGCTGCTGGTGCACAGGGTGAGTTGGTTGGCACAATGATCATCCACAAGTATCACAAAGATCGTGGTGATCACCAGCGCACGCGCATGCTCATCCCCGATTCCGCCCATGGAACCAACCCCGCCTCCTCGGCAATGATGGGATTCGATGTGGTCCCTTTACCATCTGACGGACGTGGTAATGTTGACATCGCAGCTCTGAAAGAGCTCTGCGATGAAAACCTGGCTGGGTTGATGTTTACCAACCCCAACACGTTGGGTCTGTTTGATGAAAACGTCTGCGAAGTAGTCAATATTGTCCACAAAGCCGGTGGCTTGGTCTATGGCGATGGTGCCAATATGAATGCCCTGTTGGGCGTGTTCCGCCCCGGTGATGTAGGCATCGACATTCTGCACCTCAATCTACACAAAACCTTCTCGACCCCACATGGTGGTGGTGGCCCTGGTTCTGGTCCAGTGGCGGTGCAGCAGCACCTGATCGATTATTTACCTGACCCGATTGTCGGTATGATCGACGAAGGTGATGAAGAGACAGCACCGTTCTATGGTTTTATCCACCCCGAAAAAAGCATCGGGCGGGTCAAATCGTTTTATGGTCACTTTGGGATGCACATTCGCGCTTACACCTATATCGCCATGCTCGGGAAGGCAGGTCTGCGTGATGTGGCTGAAAAAGCGGTTTTGAATGCCAATTATATGCAGGTGAAGCTCAAAAGCACTTACACTTTACCTTATGACCGCCATTGCATGCACGAATTTGTCCTGGAAGGCTATTGGAAGGATGTGCCTGACATTCATGCCCTCGATATCGCCAAGCGCCTGATGGATTACGATTTCCATCCGCCAACAAACTACTTCCCCCTGATCGTGCACGAAGCATTGATGATTGAGCCTACTGAAACCGAAGCCAAAGAAACTCTGGACCGCTTTGTAGACGCGATGCTCAAGATCGCCGAGGAAGCCCGCACCAACCCCGAGTTGCTTCACGACGCCCCTCACAACACCCCTGTTAGGCGCTGTGACGAACTCAAAGCAGCGAAAGACCTGGTATTGTGCTGCTACGTCGGCGACGACTGGCCCGGAGAGAAAAGCTAATACTGCGTGTAACAAAGGTTAAAGTAAGAGATTCAAAAAGCCGGGTTCATGGATAGAATCCGGCTTTTTGTTCGATAAGTGTTAATGTTTTTTAGGTTTTTATTCAAATTACCCATTTATAACCACCAAATATTCGAACAAAAATACCTAGGGTTAAACTTGAAAACACAGATTGTACATAAATAAAACTATTCAATAGAATTATTTTCTAATGGCAATTTGACATATTACTTCTTTCTGTTATATTATATAATAATGCGACTTTCCGATTTTTAATGTTTTTATGTTCTCAAAGGAGGAACTATGACCAACCATGATCTTCAGCGGATTGCTCTCATTGTTGGAATTTTGTTGTTGCTCACTTCCGTAACTCCCGTTCCAAACCACTACGTAAAAGCACAAACTATTGGAACTTCCGAAGGGATTCAACAACTACTCAAGGCTCCGAACAAAGTAAGCACTGACTCTCTTTTACTTGTCTTGTACGAGTTAGAAAGCATAAATCAAAGCTATATTCGTCAATCTGGCTGGCTTTACAGCCTCGTAGAAAGAAACAGCCCATTTGCGGAAAATAATCCTGGAACAATTTATGAAGGGCTTACACCAAAAGTAAGCACTCACGAATCCTGGGTTTTACTCCTTAACGATGACGGGCTTCTCGGAGAAGCAAGCTTTGACAGGATATCCGATGAGCAGGGGCAACTTGTCCAGATAAGCGCTGGCAGCAAGGAAACAGTTGGTGGAAACCTGACTTTGCTCAAGCGAGGTGCAGAACCAGATTTGCAGGCTTTACCAGACAATTTAAATAGACAACATGCTACTGCCCAAAGTCAGGTAAGTCAAATTATTGAGCAAATCCAAAATTTCAAAGACGAAATTGAGAGCGTAAAAGTTCAATATTACAACAATACGTTGAGTGTTGAGATCAGGTTCAATATGCACGCAACTCATTTCGAACAATATTCCGAGCCTGTGCTTGCTTTTAATCAAACAACTTCCTTCGATATCTTAACTGGAAATGTTCTGGAAGGAAAGACCATGGCGGTTTTAGC
>DHUW01000029.1 GCA_002409365.1 Anaerolineaceae bacterium UBA5224
GGTTCGGAACCCATCCTATGCTTATGGCAACTGGATCACGCAAAAGGGGTTGCCGTCTGGGTCTTCCAGGACAACATAATCCGCACCTTCTTCGTAATTCCAGGGTTTTCGTCTCGCCCCCAGCCCGATCAATCGCTGCACTTCACCAGCCTGGTCGGTGGTAAAGAGGTCCATATGATGCCGGCGGGGATGGGGGCTGGTGACCCGGTTGAGGGAGAGTTGAAAACCATCTTTTCCCTCTTGCGGAATCAGGATAGCAAAATCATGCTCAGGGGGATACTTTGGGACGTAATCCAAAGCCTTGCTCCAAAACCCTACACCCCTATTGATATCAGTAACACCCCAAACAATAGCTCCAATTTTTAGCATATACACCTCCGTTGCTGATGAAATGATTGTAGCATTTACAAAAAATGTTTTCGCATGATTTACAATTAAATCAGTGGCAGCCGTGAAGAAGGGAGTGACTATGAACTTTCTCGCAAGACCCGAAACACTTATATCCGCCGGAATTGTTGGCGTGATCGTCGGTTTGATCGGTGTTACTGTGCCCAGCAGGGTCTACATCGGAACCCGGGGACAAAAGTATTCCTTCTTAAATCATTACATTTCGGAATTAGGAGAAATAGGTGTTTCGCGGTTTGCCTGGGTATTCAACCTGGGGATGATCCTCGCGGGCATTTGTACCGTGATCGTGAGCCTGTCACTGGGGTTGATGTTGACTGGGTTCTGGGCAAAGGCTGGACTGGTGTTTGGCGTTGCTACTGGCATCTCCCTGAGCCTGGTGGGCGTCTTCCCAATGAGCAATATGAAACCTCATGTTTTGGCAGCTACTGCTTTTTTCCGAAGTGGACTGTTGATGTTTTTATTTTTCTCGCTGGCGATTGTATTGCAGGCTGGTAAAAACCCGGTTGTCCCGCGAGCAACAGGCTTGGTGGGTATTATTCCAGTTCTATCTTTTGGGGTATTTCTGGGATTGATGTGGCCAATGCGCAACCAAAACCGTGAACCGCTTGACGCAGCAGGGCTGAACCGACCCCGGGCATGGAAACTTTGCATTTCAGAGTGGTCGATATTTTTCGCGTTTATCTTTTGGATCTTAGTGATTGCGGTTGTAATTTAAGCCTTGGTAGTTTTCAGGCACAGGATATGGACGATCACACTATGCGCGATCAAAACCAGGAACATCTCCAAGCTGATCATTTAGATACCGGTAGGTTGTTATCGATTTCCTAAGAAGCCTTTGCCCTTTCGATACTTGAAATAATGTTCGCTGCCTTGTAATTTTGGTTTCCACGAATGCTCACCATGAAAAGCGCCACCATTCCCAGGCACAACACGGTCAAGACCAGCCAAAGCAGATTGGTGTTTGCCAGGTTTTCGAGTCCGAAAGCAATGGAAGGAACACCTACCGCCATTCCAAGGCTATTTGCAAACTGGACAGTTCCATAATATTTACTGAATTCTTCCTTGCTAAAGAAATAATTTGCCAGCCAGGTGATAGTCACTGTTCCTACAGACAAACCCATTCCAATCGTGAAAATCATCAGAATCAGCATAATTGGCGTATCGATAACCATCAATAAAACCAGACTCAGAGTCATTAGCAGACTAGCAGTCAGGGTTGCCACTTTTGCTCCAAATCGATCATACAAAAATCCTAAAATAAATTTGTTAAACACCAATGAAGCCGAGTAAGCAGAAGAAACGATAGAAATACGACTGACTGAGAAATTTAGATCCTTCATATAAGTGGGCAGATTCGCTAATACTGCAGCACCCGTCACACCTGATAGGAAGGCACCCAGTAAAAATGACCACAACCAGGTCTGTTTAACTGGAGATGTTACCGCGTCCTCGATTTTGACTTCGCTCTTTGTTTGCCTGGTTTGGATCTCGCTTTTGGTCAAGCTGGTGACCATAATGGCGCAAGGCAGTGTTATGAAGAAAATGACGAGGGCAAGAACCAGATAGCCAACCCTCCAACCAGCGTTGTTAATAATTGTGTTGATAATTGGGTTGAGAACCATAGCGCCGAACCCAACGCCTGCCATCGCTATACTCAGCATAAGGCCGGTTTTCGAGGTAAAGTGTCGGGTTATGATTATCGAGACCGGAATGATCGATATTCCGCCAAAGCTTATCCCAATCACGAGAGCCAGTGCGTAAAACTGGTACAAATTTCTTGCTGCTTGCTGTGCAAAAAGAGCTAAGCCAATAACGATGATACTGATCACCATTCCTCTCTGAAGAGGTTTTCTTGAGTAATAAAAGCCCCAAAACAAAGCAGCAACCATGGAGGACAACGCAGTTATTGTGCCGGTAAGAGCGAAGGACGCCCGACTGACTCCCAAATCAAGGGAGACAAGTGGATAGAACATAGTTAAAACCACATTGACAATCCCCATGGTGGTTCCCATTAGTAAAACGCAGCCTAACAGGATGAGATAGTCATTGAGTTTCAGTGAACGGTTTTCCATAGTGTTCGACTTATCTTTCTTAACAAAGGCTGATTGTAAAGCAAATTCTTACAATTTACAAAAACGAAACAAAAAAGCAGTTGGTGATCCACCAACTGCTTTATGGAAAATTTAATCGAAATTACTGAACTGTTATCTCAGCATAGACCGGGGTAACATTACCGTCCATGTCTGCCACCAGGAAGCCAACCATATAGGTACCATCGGGCAGATACTGGGTGCCCGAGACGATCGGGTCACCAGTAAAGGTGATCGTATCACCCTGGTCGAATGAGGTTCCAGTCACCTTACCGCTGCTATCAAGATCCAACCAACGACGACTCACTGTGAAACTGTCCCCAACATTGGGCGTGATCTCATAGGGTGCGCCGGCAGTATCACCGCCAACGAAGATAAGTGTTTTATAAAGCTTTTCGTCACGGAAAAGCAATTGCGCCTTTTGAGTTTCGCCAGTGCTTGCGTATGTGTAGGTGCCATCAACATAATAGGTGGCTTCAGTGAAATCCCGACCGTAGCTTTGCGGATTGAAAAGCGCAATGACTTCCTGGCTGCCATCTGTGATGGTATACAGAATTGGGTCAAACTCAAAATTAAGGCGGAACTGGTCTGAATTTGGCCAGATGGGGTAATAGACTCCAGCTTCCTCACCGGTTTGAGAACTCTCAAGGTAATCTGTATCAACGACATAGATGCTATTGGATGTTTCATCCACCAATCCAGTGAAAAAGTAAATATAGCCAATATTATTTCCGGTAATTACAGTGCTCAATTCGACCGTATTGCCAGGGCTGACTGTGAATGCGGAAGCTTGAATCTGACTAGCCTGGATGTTGCCCAAGCCTGGGACCTGGCTGGCGCGTTCGACCATAACCGGTTCGGTAGCAGTTTGCTGGAACTGCCGCCCTGCGTAATGGTACGCCAAAAAGTCATCCCAGAGTGAATAACGGCTGAAGCTGTCTGCGATCACCGTATAGGACTGCATACCAGTCGCAGCGGTGGAATAAAGCTGGGAGTTAGGGTAGTAGATGGCGATACCGGTTGACCCCGGCTTGCCTGGTCCGTGTCTTTCTGCAACGAGGACCTGGTTGAGGGCAGCGATTACATTTTCTGAAGCAGTGCGAACATTGGCGTCGTTCGTGTTTTTGTAGATCAACTGGACGAAATTACCCAGGTCAATGAACGAAGCCGGTACATTACTCCCGAAAATGGACGTATACGATTGTGCATAGCTGCGTGCCTGTGCGACCCCTCTTTGATCCAGACGCTGAAGTTGATAGGCAAATTGGTTCACGGCATCGATCAAACCCTGGAAGTTCTCAAGGTTGACAGCTGTCAGGGTAATGTTTTGCTCCAGTTGCTGAGCGAGCTGCTCTGCGCTCATCCGATTAGCGAACCAGCCACCTCCGCTGGAATTCTGCGCCAAAAAATCTGCCCGAGCCTGGTCGTTAGTGACACGCTCGTCTTGCGAAATATAGCTTTCAACGATGTTGGTTGCCAGCTCAGCGGTGGGAATATCGGGATTGTAAACCATCAAGCTGAGAAAAGCGGAATAGGCCCAGCCGACACCCGGCTCGGTTTCTTCGGATGCGACGGCATACCTGGTATAGGGAGTCAGGGCAGAATAGACCTCCATCTGGCTCATCAGGCAGGCATCCAAGCCGATCAGTTCGAACTTATCGATACTGGTGGTAGCCTGGATTTGCTGGAGTGCCGCTTCCATTTCATTCAGGTAAAGAATATCATCCGGGAGGGCATTTGTAAGCGGGGCGCCAGAACTGTTATCTCGCTGCGCGGGAGCGGGGTCAGACCAACCGCCGGGCCAACCCATACCATGGTCAGACATGATCAGAACGTAATTGTCGGCAGGATAGGTGCTTGATGCCCAGCTGACAAAATCTACCAGGGTAGCGGCTTCACCCATATTTACTTCGCCGATATCCTGGACCAAATCAGAGCCTATGCGGTTCAGATCATTGTCATAGGTAACCAGGTAACGCCGGGTGGAAGACCAATCGCCATCACCGCTATAACCACCCCGAAAACGGTCAAGCTGACTGACGATAGTCACCTGTTCTGTTGAGCCGATCATTTCAGCTTCGTTAAAGTCGATCAGAATATCTTTTTCCAGGGCGTTATCATCAGCATCTTGATAGAGCATGACCAGCCAGGTCTGACCGGAATTGTTTGAAGGGATTGCGGTTGGCCAACGGGTTGGGGTTGGTCCGACTGGCTGCACAAAACTGGTGTCCTGGGTGGGTTGAGTATCAACTGGTACGTTTTGATCAAGTGCGGGCAGGAGTGATCCGCCTCCACCGGAACACATGCGGAAAACGAAGAAAATCACCAGCAACAACACAATAATGCCGATGATGCTGCCACAACCTCCGCGTCTACCTGAAGTTCCAGAACCTAAACCGCCTAAAAGACCTCCAAGTCCACTTCCAAGTCCCCCCAGACCTCCGCCGCTTCCATAGGAACCGCCAGAATGTCCGCTGCCACCAAAACCACCACTGCCGCCGAAGCCACCACTACCAGAACCTCCGGTGGGAGTCATGCCAACTCCACCGCCGCTCCCTGTACTTGGAGAAGTCGGCACTTGCCTGCGCTGCGGTCGGGCTGCTTGACCGGTAGGCTGTGAACCTCTGCGTCGTCGTCTCGCGTTTACTTCGGGCATATCTGACATAAGAACCTCCCTTTTAAAGATAAGAATTAAGCGATGTGCTCCAAGTGATTTTAATGCAAGAAAAGTATTCTGTCTCTATTGCATAGGCTAAACGAATGGTTTACTTAAGCGCAAACAGTTCAATATGGAGCTAAACAGGAAAAGGTGAACTGCTTATGAATGAGTGTGCTCGTGCTCATTTTCAGCTTCGTTGTTGTGGGCATGAAAATGTGAATGAGTATAGGTCTCGTCGAACTCTTTTGGCCCCTGTGCGGTCATACGGGTGATGATGCGTTGGTGGGTATGCTCGTGTGTGTGCTGAATTCCGATCGTATCGTGAATCAGGAACCAGGTGGCCATACCCATCAGGATCAGACCCAACCAAAAGCTGCCATCTGGCTTTGAGGGAAAAATTATCAAGGAGAACGCAACTCCAATAAATGGAGCAAAAGCATAATAAGCACTGGTCTTGGCTGCGCCTAGTTCCTTCTGAGCCTTGACATAATAATTGATGCTCAAACCATAAGCGACAAAACCGAGTAGCATGATCGAGGGTAAAAGCCAGCCCTGGGGAAAGGCTTCGCGGCTGGCAATTGCGAGGATCAATGAACCCAGACCGGAACCAAAGCCTTTAATGATGACAATATCGGAGCTGGTGCGATTGGACAAGCGCCGCGTGAAGTTGTTTTCGAGACCCCAGGCAAGGGTAGCCCCCAGAATAAGCAGTGATCCAGTGGAAAAACTGAAAGCTGCACTGGAATCCAACGATAGCACAATGCTCGCTGCTGTGACCAACAAAATTGCTATCCAAAGTTTTTGAGTAATAGTTTCCTTAAAGATCATCAAGGCGATCATAGAAGTGCCGACGATTTCGAAATTGTTAAGCAGGGAGGCATTCGCGGCATGCGTGCTGCGTAAACCAAACATCAGCAGAGCTGGGGCTAGGATATCCAGCAAAATCATTCCAATAATGAAAGGTCTTTCTTCTGTGGAAACAGGCGCGATTTTTTCATTCTTTGAGCGTCTGGTAAAAAACCACAAAAGGAACATGCCGGTGCCTGCTCCGAGATAAAGAAACGCTGACATGTAAAGTGGGGGCACTTTTTCCAGCAAAAGCTTCGAAAAAGGCATGTTCAATGCATACAGCACTGCTGCCAGGATCGCATACAAACTGGCTTTTTTTAAAGTTTTGATACTATCTCCTTCTCGACAAATCATTATAGAAAGGTCAGTTCGTCACTGACCTTTCCAGTTTTGGTTTTTACTTTCTGCGATTCACTAACCAATCATAAATCCACAGCACAAGGACTGCACCGCCAATAGATACCAAGATTGTTCTCAGATTGAATCCAGTTACATAATCCCCACCGAAAAGAAGACTGGTTATCCAACCGCCCAAAATGCTGCCGGCGATACCGACCAGGATATCAATATACCATTTGTGGTTCTTTTTCATCAGCCACGAGGCTGCCATACCGGCCAGTAAGCCGACGATAATTGATGTGATCAGATTCATAATTAATTCTCCAATAGTTGTTTTATTCTAAGGTTCGGGTTGGGGGAAGGTCATGAAGCGGGAGACATCAATCATGGAGTTGCTTCCGCTGGTCATCACCTGGGGCAAAATACCGTCCCACCTGGTCAGGAAGAGATATTGCAGGTATTCATCTGTCAGGGCACCAGTATCTGCGAGCGCTTTTTGGGCATCTGCCTGACCTTGTGCCTGGGCGATCACAGTCTGGGCATCAATTTCTGCCTGGGCAAGCTTTTGCTTGGAGGTCTCCACCTGCTGTTGGGCAACCTGTTTGGCTTCAATCGCATTTTGATACTCTTCCGAGAAATCGAAATTAACGATGTTGAAGTTTTCAACCACGATGAAGTAAGGTTCCAGTTGTTTTGCCAGCTCAGTTTCAGACTGCATACGCACATCGTCACGCTTGGTGATCAATTCTTCTGCAGAAAACCGGGCAGTGACTGCCTTGAAGGTATTTTGAATGGCTGGTGCAACAATGATTTCGGCATAATTTGTACCGACGTTCTGATAAACCTCTTTGGCATGGTTGCCATCCAGGTGATAGTTAACTGCAATCTGTGAGGTCACAACCTGCAGATTTTCTGACATGGCGGTTGCCTGCACTTCATCCTTTTGTGTCCGGATGCTAAGCATGACAGCCTTTTCAACAAAGGGGATCTTGAAATTGATACCCGAATAGGCAACCCGATTGACTGCCCCGAACCGTGTGACCACGCCAATGTTGCCAGCCGGCACCTCATAGAGTGCAGATGTGAGGATGATAAGGAGGGCTAGGGCTATGATTATCCCTAAAAAGACCTTTCCGCCTAATTTGACACCTTTGAAGCGTTTGTTTCCTGATGTATTTGAAGTAGTAAAGTTTCCGTCGAACATTGTTCACCTCTTTTCTTCCCTATTAGACCAGAAAACCATTCGAGTGACCATAGATAATCTTGGGTGATTTTGGCCTGTCATCCTGCGTCGACTTCGTGACAATACATTCAGGATGCCAGAACTTAACTATTTCCGGGCTATGCTTGATACAATTGCGTGCGTGAATAATGACAATCCTGATGAAATTCTAATTGAAGAAAGCAGCAATGCATTACCGCTGCCTAAACAAGAAAACAACCATACCAGTTTGCGCGTTACTGGCTCGATAGCCCTCGCTCATGGCGTGCATGATATGTTTTCAGGCTTTTTACCGCCTTTATTGCCAATCTTGATCGCCAAGTTTGGGTTGAGCAACTTGAGCGGCGGCTCCCTTACCTTGTTCTATTCTCTGCCCTCTCTTCTACAGCCTGTTATCGGCTCCCTGGCTGACCGGAAAAATTTGAGAATCCTGGTCAGCTTAGCCCCTCTGGTCACTGGCGCAGTAATGACCTTGCTAGGGATAGCACCGGCGACCTGGGTGATGATGTTGATGCTCGTTTTGGCTGGTCTGAGCTCTGCCGCGCTGCACGCGATCGGTCCTGCGCTAAATAGTAAGCATGCTGGTGTAAACCTCGGCAGAGGAATGAGCTTCTGGGTTAATGCCGGCACGCTGGGTTATGCGCTGGGTACCATTGTGTTGGTTTCGGCATACGATCTCCTCGGTTTGTCAGGATTACCGATCCTCTTGATCGTGGGAGCGTCCATTTCAGCTCTTACTTGGCGAGGCTTGCGCGATGTCGACACTTCAATCGAGACTGTCAGGAATCAAAAAGGTAAGCCCAAAGATTGGACAAAGATCTTCAGAGTAATTCTGCCTATAGCTTTTATCAACGTGACCAGGGCGATGATGGTTGCATCACTTTCGACCTATTTTCCGGCGTTTTTGCTTGAAAGGGGTGCCAGCACCTGGGTTTCAGGAGCAAGCATGACCCTCATCTTTGGTGCAGGCGTGCTCGGTTCTTATATTGCTGGCAGCCTGAGTGACAGGTATAATCGGCTCTCTATCCTGGCGGTCGTGACCATCTCACTTTTTACGGTGATGATGATATTCCTGCGCGTTGATGGTTGGCTGCAGATACCGATTCTCCTCCTGATGGGCTTCTTTGAAATTGCCGCTATGCCGGTTCTGATGTCAGTGGTGCAGGTCGATTTCTCTGAAGACAGGGCTTTCATGAATGGGCTCTTCCTCTCCATAAATTTTGTTAGTGGCGCATTGGCTGTTCCAGTAGTCGGACGCCTGGCAGATCTTTACAGCTTCCAGACAACTTTTCAACTGGCAGCCTACATGCTGCCTTTCGGTCTTATCGGATTGGGTTGGCTGCAGCGATTAAATAAGACCAGCCGGCTCTGAAAAAGCCGGCTGTCTTTTCGATTGGGACAAATCGTTTCGTTACTTCGCGGCAGTGTCCGCTGCACAGCGGAAACCGAGATCTGCCCCGCTAAAGATAGGCAGATCAAAAGCACGGATACCCTGGCACCGAAGGGCTGTTCGGAAACACAGGCTGCACCGGTTCGGATGAGTAAAATGCTCACAGCATTCACACTTTGAATTTTTTGCTACATAGAAGCCAGATTTAGGATTGTAAACAGTGGACAAAAAAGAATGGGTTTGCTATAATCTTGACACTCTGGGGCGCTTAGCTCAGCTGGTTAGAGCGCACGGTTCA
>DHUW01000001.1:0-1407 GCA_002409365.1 Anaerolineaceae bacterium UBA5224
TGTGACAATTTAAGAATGCCTCCCGCGTGGGCAGACCGCTTCACAGGGACCATTAACTGAATTGTGCGGAGATGATGCAGCTTGCCCAGGCTGACAGTCTCGCAAGAATACTACTACAGGAGAATAGCATGTTAAAAGGGCTAATAGGAAAAAAGATCGGTATGACCCAGATCTTCGATGGAGACGGCCGCGCTGTCCCCGTTACATTAATCGAAGCTGGGCCATGTTTTGTTTCCCAGGTCAAGACGGTTGCTCAAGACGGTTATAACGCTGTGCAGCTGGCCTTTGACGAGGTGAAACCCAAGAAGCTCAGCAAGGCTGAGCTTGGTCATCTTAAGACCAATAACCTCCCTCCAGTGCGTACTCTGCGTGAGTTTCGCACCAACAAATTAGACGGCATCAATGCCGGTGATGAAGTAAATGCTTCAGTTTTTGAAGTTGGAGAACTTGTTGATGTTATTGGCACCTCCAAAGGTAAGGGCTTTGCTGGCTCAATGAAGCGGCATGGCTTCGGCGGCGGATCTAAAACTCATGGTCAGTCTGACCGCCAACGATCCCCCGGTTCCTCTGGTTCCGGTACGACTCCAGGTCGTGTTTATAAAGGAAAAAGACGTCCGGGACGCATGGGCAATGTCCGCGTGACCTCATCCCACATCCGCGTGGCTATGGTAGATTCCGAGCGCAATCTGATTGGTGTGCAGGGTTCTGTTCCTGGAGCCAAAGGTGGCACCGTCATGATCAAGGCGGCTCGCAAGCAATAGGCTTGTGGTGAATGGAGAATGTGAAAATGAAAGTTGACGTTTTTAACTTAAAAGGCGAAAAGACAGACAGCATCGATCTGCCCGAAGAAATCTTCGCAGCCAAGGTCAATGTCGATCTGATGCACCAGGCTTACCAGCGCCAGATGGCGAATGCCCGCCTGGGCACCCACAACACCAAGCGCCGCGGTGAAGTTCGCGGTGGTGGTGCCAAACCCTGGAAACAAAAGGGAACTGGTCGCGCCCGTCGTGGCAGCATGATCAACGCCCAGTCGGTTGGTGGCGGTCGTATCCACACCCCGAAACCACGCGATTACAGCCAGGCTATGCCCCAGAAAATGCGCCAGGCAGCTTTACGCTCCGCTCTGACCGTTATCACCAATGATCAGAAACTGATCATGGTCGACAGCATGGAAATGAAATCACCGAAGAGTGCAGACCTGGCAAAAGCCATCAAAACACTTGCCGGCGACAAACGCGCCCTGGTGTTAGTAGCAGATAAAAGTGAACAGAATGAAAATCTGATCAAATCCGGTCGTAACCTGGCAGATACCAAGCTGCTCCAGGCAAACTACCTGAACATCCGTGATCTGTTCAATTTTGAAAAAGTAATTATCCCGCTTGCTTCACTCGAAGTGATCAAGGATTA
>DHUW01000001.1:1675-19252 GCA_002409365.1 Anaerolineaceae bacterium UBA5224
GTGTTTGAGGTTAACAGCGATGTCACCCGTGAACAGGTGAAAACTGCTGTAGAGACCGCCTTCGATGTCGACGTTGTACGCGTCAATATCATAAGTCTGCCCGCCAAGGCACATCGCAGCTCCCGCACCCGCCAATTGGCGATTCGCAAGAGCGGCTATAAAAAGGCAATTGTGACCCTCAAACAGGGTGACACTATCCCAGTGTTTGAAGGAGTGGAATAATGGCTGTTAAAGTATTCAAACCAAAGACTCCTGGTCAGCGTCACAAGACCAGCTATACGTTTGAAGAGATCACCAAGACCACGCCCGAACGCAGCCTGACTGTAATTCGCAAGCAGCGTTCAGGACGCAACTCTATGGGTCGTGTGACTGTCCGCCATCGCGGCGGTGGTGCCCGGCGCCAGATTCGCCTGGTCGATTACAAACGTGATAAAGTGAATATCCCAGCTAAGGTGGCAGCGATCGAATATGATCCCAACCGAACTGCCCGCCTGGCGCTTCTGTTCTACGCTGACGGCGAAAAACGCTACATCATCGCACCAATCGGTGTCAAAGTTGGCGATACCCTGATGTCAGGTCCCCGTGCAGAGATCAAACCGGGTAACAACTTGCCCCTGGCAAACATCCCGGTTGGTACCAACATTCACGCGATCGAGCTGCATCCCGGTAAGGGCGCCCAGATGGTGCGTTCAGCCGGTACTTCAGCCCAATTGCTGGCAAAAGAAGGCAAATACGCTCATGTCCGTATGCCAAGCGGCGAAGTTCGTCTGGTTTTGCAGGATTGCAGCGCCTCGATCGGTCAGGTTGGTAATGTCGAACATACCAATATCAAACTCGGTAAAGCTGGTCGCAAACGCCACATGGGCCGTCGCCCGGAAGTTCGCGGTACGGCAATGTCTCCGAGAGACCATCCGCATGGTGGTGGTGAAGGACGTACCGGCATCGGTATGCCCGGTCCCAAGACACCATGGGGCAAGCCAGCGCTTGGTTACAAGACCAGACGCAACAAGCGTACGAATGACATGATTGTTCGCCAGCGCTCCAAGTCCAAGCGCAAATAGCGGATGAGAGACAGAAAAGGAATTTGAAATGTCGCGATCATTGAAAAAAGGGCCATTCGTTGACCCGAAATTATTGGAAAAAGTCGAAGATATGAACCAGAAAGGTGAGAAGAAGGTCGTTCGGACCTGGAGTCGTGCCAGCACGATCTTCCCCCAGATGGTTGGACATACTATCGCCGTCCATAACGGACGCCGCCATGTGCCGATCTATGTGACCGAAAACATGGTTGGACATCGCCTGGGCGAATTTGCACCCACACGCTGGTTCCGCGGACATGTGGCTGAAAAAGCTGTAAAGTGAGGTAAGAGATGGCACAAGAAATTACTGCAACCCTCTCTGACTTCAGAGAATCTGCCCAGAAGACCCGCCTGGTTGTCGACCTGGTGAGAGGCAAGAAAGTTACCGATGCCTTGAACATCCTGAGCCTGACTCCTAAAAAAGCAGCTGAACCGGTCCGCAAATTGATTTATTCGGCAATGTCCAATGCTGAAGAGAATTTTGGCGTAAGCCGTGATGACCTCGTCGTTTACCGGATCTTCGCAGATGAAGCTCGCACCCGTAAGTGGCGCCAGTTCGGTGCACGCGGTCGATTTAAGCCCCAGTTGAGACGCAGTTCTCACGTGACCGTTGTATTACGCGAAGTCGAGTAAAGGTAAGGAGTGACATATGGGTCGTAAAGTACATCCAATTGGTTTTCGTCTCGGAATCAACAAGCCCTGGTTAGGGCGCTGGTATGCCGAAGGCAAAGATTACACCGAACAGATTCACCAGGATATTAAACTGCGTGATGCAATGATGAAAGAAACCGAACGTGCTGGCGTTTCGTCCGTTGAGATCGAACGCTATCCCGGCAAGGTAAAGGTCACCCTGCAGACAGCCAAACCTGGTATTTTGATTGGTCGTAAAGGCGAAAACGTTAAAGTTATCAGACAAAAGCTTGAAGCTCTGACCGGCAAGAAGATTGATCTGGAAGTCAAAGAGATCAAATCTGCTGATACTGACGCTTTCCTGGTTGCGCAAAATATTGCCAGCCAACTGGAACGCCGCATCAGCTATCGCCGGGCGATGAAGCGTGCTATTCAGCAGGCTTTACGCCAGGGCGCAGAAGGAATCAAGATTTCAGTGTCCGGTCGTCTTTCCGGTGCTGAAATGGCACGCCGAATGACGCTGCGTGAAGGTCGTGTACCTCTGCAGACCCTGCGTGCAAACATTGATTTCGCCCGGGCTGCTGCCACAACCACATTTGGTCAGATTGGCATCAAGGTCTGGATTTATAAAGGCATCGTCATCGATCAACCCGAAGAAAAGGTTGAATCAACCGAGGGTGTTTATATTAGCGAGTAATATCGTAACGAGTGAGGTAGCAGATTATGTTGATGCCAAAGAGAGTAAAGTACCGCAAGCAGATGCGCGGCCGTATGAAGGGAAAATCCTATCGCGGTGCAGACGTCAACTTCGGTGAGTATGGCTTGAAAGCACTGGATTGCGGCTATCTGACCGCCCGTCAGATCGAATCCGCGCGCCGTGCGATCGTCCATGAAATGAAACGCCGCGGCAAGGTATGGGTGCGGGTCTTCCCCGACAAACCTTATACCAAGCGCGCAGCTGAAACCCGTATGGGTAAAGGCAAGGGTGCTGTGGACCATTGGGTGGCAGTAATTCGCCCTGGTCGGATCCTGTTTGAAATCGGCGGAACCGACGATGAAACAGCGAAACTTGCCCTGACAAGAGCCCGCTACAAGCTTGGATTCAAAACCAAGATTGTATCTAAAGAATTAATAGGAGAAGGTTCATGAACGCCAAAGAAGTAAGAGAACTTTCTACAGAAGAAATTAAAACCAAACTCATGAACACCCGCCAGGAACTGATGAACCTGCGCTTCCAAATGGTGACTGGTCAACTGACCGATACCACCCGTTTCAAAAGCGCCCGCCGGGACATCGCTCGACTTGAGACCATTCTGAACGAACGCGTGCGTAATGAGAAGGAAGGTAAATAATGAATAAACGACGTCGTTTAACCGGAACCGTCAAGTCCAATAAAATGGACAAGACTGTCATTGTTGAAGTCGCCCGTACTTTCCAGCACCCTTTGTATCACAAGGTTGTGCGCAATATGAAGGTTTACAAGGCACATGATGAGATTGGCTGCAACATCGGCGATAAAGTCGTCATTGTAGAATCAGCCCCGATCTCCAAGACTGTCTCCTGGGTAGTCGAAAAGGTCCTGATGGTTGAGATTCGACAGGAAAGCATCGAAGCAGTGGAAGAAGCCATCATCAAAGCCGAGGAATTAGCGGCAGAAGAACTTCTTGAAGACGTGATTGAAGAGATCGCTGAAGTCGTCGAAGACGAAGAAGGTGCTGCATGATTCAACAGGAGAGCCGTTTAGTTGTTGCCGATAACACTGGCGCCAGAGAATTACTGGTCATCCAGGTTGTAGGTGGTACCCGCAGACGCTATGCCTATGTTGGCGATATTGTCGTTGCCACGGTCAAGAGCGCTACTCCGCAGTCCTCTGTGAAGAAGAGCGAGATCATCAAAGCTGTTATCGTTCGGACCGCCAAGGCTTACCGCCGACCAGATGGTTCCACGATCTGCTTTGACGACAATGCAGCTGTGATCCTGGATGGAGATGGTGTGAACCCCCGCGGTACGCGAATCTTTGGCCCGGTCGCACGCGAACTGCGCGAAAAAGGCTATATGAAAATTGTTTCATTGGCTCCGGAAGTTCTGTAGTCAATGGTAGGAGTGTCTAAATGAAGATGAAAATCCGGAAAGGTGATCGTGTTCGCGTGATGCGCGGCGACGAAGCCGACAAGAACAAAGTCGGTGAAGTAATCCGCGTACTGCCCAAAGAGAACCGGGTTGTGGTTCAGGGTGTGAACATTGTCAAGAAACATCAAAAGCAGACCCAATCGGGTGGCAAGACCATTCCAGCAGGAATTCGTGAATTCGAAGCCCCGGTGGACCTGTCGAACGTCAGCCTGGTTGATCGTGCTGCAGAAAAGGATGCGAAAGCATCCCGCGGTTCAAGCAAGGCTGTTTCCACTGAAGACGCAAAAGCTGAGAAGAAGACCAGCCGCCGCAAGAGCACAACTGCTCCGAAGACTGAAAAGGCTAAAACCAGCAAGAAATCGGAAGACAAGGGCAAATAAGGCGCAGGTGAATTGATATGAACAGACTACAAGAACAATACAATAAAGAAATTGCTCCTGCACTCTTCAAAGAGCTCGGTTTGAGCAATGTCATGCAGATTCCCCGAATCACCAAGATTGTGGTCAATATTGGTGTCGGCGAAGCCCTGGATAACCCCAAGGCACTGGATGCTGCTGTGAACGATCTGACCATTATCACCGGTCAGAAGCCTGTTGTCATCGCTGCCAAGAAAGCTATCTCCAACTTCAAACTGCGCGAAGGTCGCCAGATCGGCGTCAAAGTAACTTTGCGCGGTTACAAGATGTGGTCTTTCTTGGATCGCCTGATCAATATCGCTTTACCCCGTGTGCGTGACTTCCGTGGTATATCGGCGGATTCGTTTGATGGTCGCGGAAACTATACCCTCGGTTTGACCGAACAGTTGATCTTCCCTGAAATTCAGTATGACAAGATCGACAAGGTACGAGGTATGGAAGTCAGCATTGTTACTACTGCTGAAACTGACGATCAGGCTCGCGAGCTGCTGCGTAAGTTCGACATGCCCTTCAGGAAGGATAACTAATGGCTAAAAAATGTATGCAATATCGAGAGATGCGCCGGAAGTACCCGAGTCGCGTTAGAAATCGCTGTCGCGTCTGTGGAAGACCGCGAGGTTATATGCGGAAATTCGGTCTTTGCCGTATTTGTTTCCGTGAATTAGCACTTCAGGGCAAACTCCCTGGTGTGACCAAATCATCCTGGTAATTTGGCCTGGAGGTATGAGAATGACTATTACAGATCCAATTGCCGATATGTTAACAAGAATTCGCAATGCCGCTTCCGCGGGCAAAGCCCTGGTCGCGATTCCGAATTCAAAACTCAAGAGTGAGTTAGCTCGCATTCTGGTCGAAGAAGGCTATATTGAGAGTTATGAAGTCGTCGATGGTAAAACTGCGACCTCCCAGGTTTTGCAGCTGAAACTCAAATACATCGGCGAAAGACGTCACCGCCGCTCATTGATCACAGGGCTACAGCGCGTGAGCCGACCTGGCTGCCGCGTGTATACCTCCAAGAAGGAGATCCCCTGGGTTCTTTCGGGCATCGGTATCGCGATTTTATCGACCCCCAAAGGAATCATGACCGGTCATCGGGCCCGCAAGGTGGGCGTTGGCGGCGAGATCCTTTGCAAGGTTTGGTAGGAGGAAGAGAATGTCGCGTATAGGTAAGTTACCCATCACCCTGCCCAAGGGTGTCGAAGTAAAAATCGATGGGAACAAGGTTCACGTCAAGGGTCCGAAAGGCGAATTGGAAGAGACCTTCTCCCCATTGATTGGGATTGAAATGGAAGACGGTGTAATTACAGTTACCCGCCCGAATGACGAACCCCAGGTTCGTGCACTCCACGGCACTACCCGTGCTCTGCTGAACAACATGATCGTTGGCTGCAGCAAGGGCTTTGAGAAAGTGCTGGAGTTCAAGGGCGTTGGTTATCGCGCTGAGATAAGTGGAAAAGACCTGGTCTTGTACCTGGGCTATTCCCACCCGATCAACGTGCCTGCACCAGAAGGAATTGCCTTTGATGTTGATGCTAAAGCACATACAATTAAAGTTTCAGGTCGCAACCGTCACCAGGTTGGCTTGATCTCTTCTGAGATCCGCAAATTACGTCCGCCGGAGCATTACCATGGTACTGGTGTACGCTATTTGGGCGAAGAAGTAAAGCTCAAAGCTGGTAAAGCTGGAAAGACCGGTAAATAGAGGTAGACAATGGCTAAGAAATCAAGAAATCAAGCTAGGTTACATCGTCACGCCCGTGTTCGCAAGCATATTTTCGGCACGCCTGAACGCCCACGGATGAATGTTTTCCGCAGCATCAGCGATATCTATGTTCAGATTATCGATGATCACAGCGGCAATACACTCGCATCGGCTTCAAGTGTCGATCATGAACTGCGCGATTCGATGACAGGCAAATCAAAGATGGAACAAGCCCTGCTCGTAGGCGAAGAAGTTGCCAAACGTGCAAAAGCAGCTGGCATTTCTGCAGTTGTTTTTGATCGTGGCGGCTACATCTACACCGGTCGCGTCAAATCGCTGGCCGAAGGTGCCCGTAAGGGTGGGCTGGAGTTCTAAAAGAGGATATTATGGATGATTTTCAAGCATTAGAACCACAATTTGATGAACGTGTAATCGATATCGCCCGCGTAGCCAAAGTTGTCAAAGGCGGCCGCCGGTTCTCCTTTAGAGTGACCATAGTTGTTGGTGATAATAACGGCAACGTCGGTTTAGGCACTGGCAAGGCCGGTGCTGTACCGGATGCAATGCGCAAAGCGACTGAACGCGCTCATAAAAATATGCATAAAGTCAGCCTGTTGGGCACTACCATCGCTCACGAAGTTGTTGGAACCCAAAGCGGTGCGAGAGTTCTTCTTAAACCCGCTTCCGCAGGTACTGGCGTTATCGCAGCTGGTGGTGTTCGCGCAGTTTGTGAAGCAGCTGGCATTAAAGACATTCTGACTAAATCATTGGGCAGTTCGAACATGCTCAATATTGTCCAGGCAACTTTTGACGCGCTTTCTCAATTGAAATCGCCTGAAAGAGTTGCATCTGAACGCGGTAAGGATGTCGAAGATGTATCCCCATATTGGGAACGGAGGAAGAATGGCTAAGAAACAAAAGGCTAAAATCCTGCGGATTAAACAAGTCAAGAGCGGTATCGGTTATACCGTCCGGACTAAAAACACACTCAAAGCCCTGGGCTTTCGAAATGTTGGTGATGTTGTAGAACACCAGGAAAACGATGCTCTGTTAGGTATGCTGGATAAGGTCTCCCATCTGGTTGAGATCGAAACAGTGGATGAGGAGAAGTAAGCATGCAATTACACGATCTTAAACCCAACGAGGGCAGCAAGAAGGATCGCAAACGCGTTGGTCGTGGTATGAGCAGCGGACACGGAAAGACATCTGGTCGTGGTACCAAGGGTCAAAACTCCCGTAACGGGGGCGGTGTTCGTCAATATCATACCGGCGGCAACCTGCCTTTCTTCCGAAAATTGCCCTTCCTACGCGGTGAGGGTTTCACCCCACGCAACCGTGTTCGTTATGCCGAGGTCAACCTGGATTCCTTGCAGAATTTCAAGGCTGGCAGCGAAGTGACGCCCGATACCTTGAGAGAAGCAGGTCTCCTGAAAAAAGAGAAGGATCTGCCAATCAAGATCATGGGACGCGGTGATGTCAAAGTTGCCTTGAAGGTTAAGGCTCATAAAGTTACTGAAGGTGCCCGCCAGAAGATTGAAGAGGCGGGTGGAAGTATCGAAACAATCGAGATCTCGTAACTAGAGGAGTGAACTTAATGAAACGATCATCCTGGCGCTTTTTATGGAAATCAGAGGATATCCGCAATAAACTGCTGATATCCCTGCTTTTGCTGGCTGTTTATCGGCTTGCAGCTAATATTCCGGTGCCCGGAATTGACCGCGCAGCTGTCGCTGGACTTTCCCAGATGACAGGCGCCGGCAAAAACCTGGTCAACCTGCTTGACCTGCTCTCCGGTGGTGCGGTGTCGCAGTTCTCAATTCTGGCTATGGGCGTCTACCCATACATTACCGCGCAGATCATCCTGCAGCTGCTCACACCGGTTATCCCAGCACTTGAGCGCAAAATGAAGGATGATCCACGGGAAGGCCGTATCTGGATGGAAAAATGGACAGTGATCCTGACCATCCCGATGGCACTTCTGTCCGCTTTTGGTCAGATCAACATTTTCAACCAAATGCTTGAGGGCAGCTCGGTGATTTCAAACTGGGGATTCACAGGTGCAAACCTGCTGCCTACCATTACAGCGATCATCTCCATGATAGCCGGTACGATGTTCGGTATCTGGATTGGTCAGTTGATTTCAGAGTTTGGTTTGCGTAACCAGGGTCTGTCATTGATCATCTTTGCCGGTATCGTTTCGCGCTTCCCGGTAGCAATTGCCCGTATGGTTAACGGCAGCGAACCCTGGTGGGTCTTTGTGGTTGTCCTGGCAGTATTCGTATTGACAATTTTGGCAATCGTTTACGTTCAGGGTGGTCGCCGGAATATCCCGGTGCTCTTCCCTGGACGCCGAATCGGCAACCGTATGTCCATGCCTGTTCGCTCTCAGCTTCCGCTGATGGTGAATATGGCTGGCATGATTCCGATCATCTTTGCCCAGAGCTTCCTGACATTCCCGGCGATTCTTTCATCGTTCTTCCTGAATTCTCAGACAACCTGGGTTAAAAACATTGCGAACTGGTTTTATGCTGCCTTTGGCGGCGATACCTGGTGGTATCCGATCATGTTCTTTGTTTTGGTAGTGGCTTTTGCTTACTTCTATACGGACGTTTTGTTTGCCCAGCAGGATTACGGCGAAAACCTCAAAAAACAAGGTGCACAGATCCCCGGTGTTGTCCGTGGCAAACCTACGCAGGATTATCTGACCCGTGTCCAGCGCCGAATTACTTTGCCGGGAGCTTTCTTCCTGGGTCTGGTCGCGATTTTGCCTTTCCTTATGGGTTATGTTTTACCTGCAGGCAGTGCCGGTACTCAGATTATGCAAGCTTCGGGTTTGCTGATCGTTGTCGGAACAATTCGCGAAACCGTGGAATTGATCGAAACCGAACTGCGCATGCATGGTTACGACGACAGGTTGATCAACTAATTTACGAGACGTCATGAACGAAAAAGCGACTTACATCGTCATGTTAGGTCCTCCGGGAGCCGGTAAAGGCACCCAGGCAAAGATCATCGCTGAAGAGCTGGGCTTAGTCCACATCTCTACTGGTGATCTGTTCAGAGAAAATCTGAGCAAGGAAACCGAATTAGGCAAGCTTGCCGCAAGTTTTATGAACAGAGGCGAACTTGTCCCCGATGATGTTACGATTGCGATGGTAGAAGAACGCCTGAGCAGACCGGATTGCAAAAAGGGAGCTGTTATGGATGGCTTTCCACGCACGCCGGCACAAGCTGAAGCTTTTGATGCTTTGTTGGAGAAGATCGGTGGTAAGGTGGACGTTGTGCCATTTATCGACGTTCCCAATGAAGTCCTGGTAGAACGCCTGAGCGGTCGTTGGATGAGCAAAGCAGGTCGTGTTTATCACGCCCTTTATAACCCACCCATGGTCAAGTGGATAGATGACATTGATGGGACAGAACTTTACCAAAGAGAAGACGACAAACCCGAAACGGTAACCCATCGCATCGAGGTGTATTATCTTCAGACTTCTCCCTTGATTGAATATTACCGTGAAACCGGTACGCTGGTTACGATAGACGGTACTCAGCCAATCGAAAAAGTAACTGAAGATATCTTGAAAGCTGTGAAGGCCTGATGTACGGTTTTGAATCGAGAGTAAACATCAAATCGGAGTCGGAGATTGCTATCATGCGCGAGGCTGGTCGTTTGAACCGCCAGACGCTCGAAGCGGTCAAGGCTGCGATTGCTCCTGGAGTGACGACTGGCGAGTTGAACGAAGTCGCTGAGAGTTTCCAGAGGCAGCACGGAATTTACTCTCCGTTTAAAAATTATGATCCGGGAAACGGTGTCCCATTTCCTGGCAGTATCTGCACAAGCATCAATGAAGTGCTGGTGCATGGTATTCCCGGAAAGCGCAAACTGCAGGAAGGTGACATCATTTCAATTGATTGCGGAGCGGTTTACGAAGGTTTTGTCGGAGACGCTGCCTTTACGATCGGCGTCGGTGAGATTTCGCATAAGGCGCAGCATTTGATTGATGTGACCGCCAAAGCACTTGAGATTGCTACAGCCATGATGGTTCCTGGCAATCACAGTGGTGATATCGGCGCTGCCATAGAGGAATATGTTGAGAGTGAAGGTTATTTCGTCACGCATACCTATACCGGTCATGGTGTTGGCAGACAAATGCACGAAGATCCCCAACTGACGAACTATGGTCAACAGGGAACTGGCTTTTTGCTGCGGGAAGGTATGACAATCGCGATCGAACCGATGGTTTTGGTTGGTACACGCCAGACAAAAGTGCTGGGTGACCGCTGGACCGTAGTTTCGAAGAATGGCGGACTGACCGCTCACCAGGAAGACACAATTGCAGTGACCAAAAATGGTCCTCTGGTTTTGACCGCACTGTAAATGTTGATTGCCTGAAGGAATGGCGAATTTAGAAAAACAGCAAGAAAAGACCCTTGCTAAGAGTAAGCGAAGCATATATAATAAGAACTTTGCGGAGAGAAGAAGGAGACTGACTGATGAAAGTATCAGCTTCAATTAAAAGACGCTGTAACAAGTGTAAAATTGTGAAACGTGAAGGCAGACTTTACGTCATTTGCACTAACCCAAGACACAAGCAGCGACAAGGATAGGTAAGAGAATATGGCACGTATAGAAGGTGTTGACCTCCCGCGCAACAAGCGCATTGAAATCGGGCTGCGGTACATCTATGGTATCGGACCGAAAACCGCTGACGATATTTTGGAAGCCACTGGTGTCGATCCTAGCATTCGCGTTAAGGATCTGCCCGAAGATGAAGTTTCAAAACTTCGTGAATATATCGGTCAGAACCTGACCGTCGAAGGCGACCTGCGCCGCGAAGTTCAAATGAACATCAAGCGCCTGGTTGAAATCGGCTGCTATCGTGGTTTGCGCCATCGTCGAAACCTGCCTTTGCGCGGTCAAAATACCCGCACAAATGCCCGTACCCGCAAGGGACCGAAACGCACCGTTGCCGGTCGTGGTCGCCGCCGCGGAGCAACTAAGAAATAAGATCATAACTGACTTATCTGATCACCCGGTGGGGTTCCCTTTCTCCCCAGCGGCAACCTGGTGAGAGACAAGTCAGAGTTGAAAGATTGAGTGAGGAAGAAATATGGCTAAACAAGCACGTACAGCGCGTCGAACTACAGGTTCCCGCAAAGTTAAGCGCCAGATCTCGTCAGGACAGGTGCATGTATTTGCATCCTTTAACAACACCATTGTGACCGTAACTGACCTGCAAGGAAATACCATTTGCTGGGGCAGCTCCGGATCCGCTGGTTTTAAAGGTTCCCGCAAGAGCACACCTTTCGCTGCCCGAATGGCGACAGAACAGACCATTAAAGTAGCCCAGCAAATGGGTCTGCAAGAAGTGGAACTGTTTGTCAAAGGACCTGGCCCTGGTCGGGAAGCTGCCATTCGTGCCGTACAGGCAATTGGACTGAAGGTTGTCAGAATCACTGACCTGACCCCTGTGCCCCATAACGGCTGCAGACCTCCAAAGAAACGCCGCGTGTAGTACAAAAGAAAAAGGATTGAGTTATTATGGCAAGATATACAGATGCAGTTTGTCGTTTATGCCGCCGCGAAGGTGAAAAACTGTTCCTCAAGGGAGAACGTTGCTATACCCCCAAGTGTGCGATTGATAAAAGACCCTACCCCCCGGGAATGCATGGCAAAATGCAATCAGCTCGCCCAGGTCGGGAATCTGACTATGGCAAGCAGCTGCGTGCAAAGCAAAAAGCCCGTCGCGTTTACGGTATCTATGAACGTCAGTTCCGTCGTTTTTATGGCCAGGCAGTGGCCATGCGCGGTCAGACCGGTACCAACCTGCTGACCATCCTGGAAACAAGACTGGCAAACGTCGTCTATCGCCTTGGTTTTGCGGCAAGCCGCCCACAGGCACGCATCCTGGTTTCCCATGGACATTTTTTGGTCAATGGTCGCCGGGCTGATGTCCCTTCCTTTGGGATCGAAGTTGACGATGTTATCAGCGTGAAAGAAAGCTCCAAGGATAACGCTTATTTCAAGCATCTGCGTGAAGAAGCAGAAGGTCGGACTGTACCTACCTGGTTGGCTCGCGATTTGAACAACCTGTCTGGTCGCATGTTACGTGCACCGGAACGCTCCGAAGTTGATGGCAATCTCAACGAGCAGTTGATCGTTGAATATTATTCCCGCTAATCAGGAGTTAGGGCGGTCTTTCGTCACAGAAAGACCGGGAAGAGGTAAACCGTGGCAAAGAAAATGGAATTGGTATCACCAAAAGTTGAGCGTTCAGAAGAGCTGCGTGATTATGGCAAGTTCACGATCAGCCCGCTGGAACGCGGTTTTGGCGTAACCCTTGGTAATGCACTGCGCCGTGTGCTGCTTTCTTCCCTCGAAGGGGCAGCAATTACGTCGGTGCACGTTGCAAACGTGATGCATGAATTCAGCACCATCCCCGGTGTTCGTGAAGACGTGATCCAGGTCATGTTGAACATCAAGGAGCTGCGCTTCAAGCTTCATAACGTTGATAAAGCCGTTATTCATCTTGAGGTCAAAGGTCAGGGAACGATCACGGGTGCGGATATTGAATGCCCACCCGAAGTAGAGATCATCAACCCTGAAGCTTACCTTTTTAGCATCAGCGAAAATGACGCCAATGTTGAAATGGAAATGACCGTAGAATCCGGCAGGGGTTACATCCCGGCAACTGATCGCTCTGATCGTATGACGATCGGCGAGTTGCCCGTCGATGCAATCTTTTCCCCTGTGCGTCGTGTCAATTGGGAAGTCACCAGCGCTCGCGTTGGACATAGCACCGATTATGACCGCCTGATTCTTGACATTTGGACTGATGGAACTATCGCACCTGAAAAAGCACTGATCGAATCATCACGCATCCTGATGCACCAGCTCGGCATCATCAGCGGCACCAGTGAAGAAATGCTGACCAAGCCGGTCGAAGAAGTTGAAGTTGAACAGCAGGTCGTCAACCGTGATGTCATTGAGACTCCGATTGAGGCACTCGACCTGGGTGTGCGTGTCTTCAATTCCTTGAAGCGCACTGGCATTACCACTGTCGGCGATGTGTTGGAACTTTTGGACAAAGGCGAAAGCGCCATGCTCTCGATCCGCAATTTCGGAGAGAAAAGCTTGTCTGAGCTGAAAGCCAAGATGATCGAAAAAGGCTATTTGAAAGAAGAAGAAGTGGAGAACGAGTAATGCGGCACCAGATTAAAGGATATCGTCTCAACCGCAGCATGGGTCATCGCACCTCGATGCGAAAGACGATGATTAAACAACTATTTGAACATGAAAAAATTCAGACTACCCTGGCAAAGGCAAAATCAATTCAACCCGATGCCGAGAAGCTGATCACTCTGGCGAAGAATGTCCAGAAAGCAGACGAAGCTCAGAAGCTCAATGCACGCCGACAGGCTGCCAGTGAACTTGGCAATGCCAGCGGTGAGATCGTTAAGAAATTATTTGATGATATTGCGCCTCGTTTCACCTCCCGCAAGGGTGGTTATACCCGACTGCTCAAATTGGGACCCCGCCAAGGCGATAACGCCGAGATGGTTGTCTTAGAGCTTGTTTCGGAATAAGCGCATTGAAGAAGTAGAAGCGCCTTTCAGGAAAATGGAAAGGCATGGCACATTACAAACTTATCCTCGCTTACGAAGGCACGCAATACAGCGGCTTTCAACGGCAGCTGGAAAAACCGAGCGTTCAGAGCGTCTTTGAAGATGCCTTACGGCAGCTTGGCTGGCAGGGCAGAAGTATCCTGACAGCCGGGCGCACCGATACCGGTGTACATGCCAGTGGGCAGGTGGTCAGTTTCGAACTTGATTGGAAACATGGCGACTACAAACTGCTCAAGGCTTTGAATGCACATTTGCCGGCTGATATCCAGGTTCAGAGACTGGAGCAGACAGGAGCTCAATTCCACCCCCGTTATGACGCCCTTGCCCGCAAATACCGCTACCGCTTGTATTGGCAACCTGCCCGAGACCCTTTGCGAAACGATTTTGCCTGGCGGTTGGACCGCGCTCCGGACATCAAACTGATGAATGAAGCCGCCCAATACCTGTTAGGCGAACACGATTTTATCGGATTCGGACGACCTTTATCCGAATATGGTACGAGCATTCGAAGGATCGAACAGGCAGAATGGGAACTCACTGGAGCGGACTCGATGGCTTTTACCATCACCGGAAATGCCTTTTTGTACCATATGGTCAGAAGGATCGTCTATGTGCTGGTGAAGATTGGCTTGAGAGAAGCGCCAGTGGAGATCGTGCCCATGGGGCTGCAGACGGGTAATACCGGCATTGTTGCCCTGGCACCTGCCCGCGGACTTACGCTTGTTGAAGTCAAGTATGCTGAGGATGTAGAAAAATAATAGTTTGCCCAGGCGAAAGCCGTGGGTGTGTACTTAAAACGGAGAATGTTAAAGTGGAAAAAACATACGTTCCTAAAGGACAAATTACCGGCGAGTGGTACCTGGTGGATGCCACCGGTAAAACCCTCGGCCGCCTTGCGACCAAGATTGCTGAAATTTTGGTTGGCAAACATCGCCCTGACTTCACCCCTGGTGTCGTCTTGGGTGACCATGTGGTTGTGATCAATGCAGAAAAAATTTCTGCGAACGCGACCCGCGTCAACGAGAAAAAATATTATCGTCACTCCGGATATCCCGGTGGTCTGCATGAGGTGAATTACGCTGCGCAGTTGAAGAACAACCCGGACCGCATCATTCGTTTTGCAGTCCAGGGAATGCTGCCCAAAAACCGTCTGACCCAGCGCTACCTGGACAACCTGAAAGTCTATGCCGGTTCGGACCATCCGCACCAGGCACAAGACCCGAAACCATTGGATCTGGAGTAATAAAGAGGTATCATGGCACAATATACTGAAGCAACTGGTCGTCGAAAAGAAAGCACTGCCCGCGTTCGTGTTTACGAAGGCACTGGCGTTTTTACCGTCAACGACAAAGAACTGAACGAATACTTCACCCGCATCGGCGATGCCCCAGCTATTTTGGGTGCATTGGAAGCAACCGGTCGCCCTGTCAATTCCTTTGATGTAACCGTCAAGGTTGAAGGCGGTGGTGTTAGCGGTCAGCGCGATGCTGTCAAACTCGGTTTGGCACGCGCCCTGGTCTCCATGGACGAAAGTCTGCGAGTTGCCATGCGCGAACATGGTCTGCTCACTCGCGATGCCCGTGTGAAGGAACGCAAGAAACCAGGTCTCAAGCGCGCTCGCAAAGCCCCGACTTACACCAAGCGTTAGTTTTGGTCGGTTCAGGTTGTTGAGGAGACTCATTTCGGTCTTTATTCAACTTTGAATCCTGGTGAAATGACTACGTGGAAAAAACCACGGGTCAAAATGAATTACAATCAAAAGGCTGTCCTATGGGCAGCCTTATGTTGTATATAGGTAGGGAACAGTCAGCTACCATACTGGAAAATGGTGTGAAATTACCAATGACCATTCCCTGCAGAGAAGCTTACTTACCACCTCCGCTTTGGGGGAGTAAGGGGCGGGTTTTGCGGAAAGACCGGTTTCAGGTCCAGACAAATTGTGCGGAATGCCCGGTGGCCATTCCCTGCAAAAGAAGCACAAGAGGTTTTTATGGAATTTAAGGGTATCGTTATCATAGGTTTGGGCTCCACAGGCGCAAAAAATCTGACCAGGGAGGCCTGGGAATGGCTGACTCAGCTGAAGGAAATTTGGGTGCGTACACGCTATCATCCTGTAGTCCCCGATCTGCCCGATTACTTGATCGTGCATAGCTTTGATAGTGAAGAAGAATTAGAAACCAGCGATTACGCCGCTGAGATCGCCAAAAATATTATTTCTTTGTCGCAAAAGCTGGGTAGCGTTACCTACGGTGTGCCTGGCAGTCCCTTTATTGCCGAGGAAACAGTGCGGGAGATCTTGAAACAGGTGGAAGGAAGTGACATTCCAGTTCGCATCATTGACGGCATGAGCTTTTTGGAACCAGTTTGCACAGCATTGGGAATAGACCCGCACCCGAAACTGGTGTTGACCGATTCACTCTATCTTGCCTCGATGGAAATACCCTTTTTTCCACCTTCGAGCCCAGCTTTGATCTCCAACCTGAGGCCGGGGATGGAAATCAACGACCTTAAACTGACCTTGATGAATAATTATCCAGATGAATACCCGGTCAAACTGGTCCATAACGCTGGTTTGTCTGATGAACTGGTTGAAGAAATTCCTCTCTATCAGATTGACCAGAGCGTGCACACCGGTCTGATGAGCACACTTTACCTGCCGGCACGCGAAAATGGCCGAGCCTTTGAAGATTTTCAGCAGATCATCGCCCGCTTACGTGCACCGGATGGTTGCCCCTGGGATCGTAAACAAACCCACCTGAGCCTGCGCCCCTATCTGCTGGAAGAAAGCTACGAGGTGCTTGAAGCCCTGGATGAAGAAAACCCCGAGCACCTGCTGGAAGAATTGGGCGATTTGCTTTTGCAGATCGTGCTCCATGTCCAAATTTCGACCGAAGAGCAGGATTTCAACATGACAGACTTGGTGGCGGGGATCAGTGAGAAAATTATCCGCCGGCATCCGCATGTTTTCACCGAATTAGAGGTTGATTCGGTGGAAGGAGTACTGAGCAACTGGGAGCAGATCAAGGCAGAAGAACGTAAAAACAAGGGTGAAGAACGCAAAAGCATGCTGGACGGCATACCGATCACACTGCCGGCACTAACACAGGCTGAACAGATCCAGCAGCGCGCCAGGCGGGTAGGCTTCGACTGGAAGACCATTGACCCAGTTATCGCCAAAATACATGAGGAACTCCAGGAACTTAAAGAAGCAGAAACTCCCGAGGAAAAACAATCCGAAGCCGGTGATGTTTTGTTCGCGGTGGTCAACCTGCTGCGCTGGCTGGAGATCGATCCGGAAATGGCTTTGAGAGAGACAAACTCCCGCTTCCGCCGACGCTTCGGCTACATCGAAGCCGCAGCTGCCAAGCAGGGCAGGCAGGTGGATGATCTTAGCTTCGAGGAAATGGATGCTCTTTGGGATGAAGCAAAACACACTATGAAATTTGGGCAAGAAAAATAGTATCGGGTAAGATGACAGGGAGAGAAGAATTGACTCGCGGTTAAAAATAGATGAGTCGAAAGGAAGGCTCCCATGTTTGAATTTGAAGCACAGATCTACCTCGTTGATCAAATCAACGCCATTGTGGATGTCCCTGCGCATATAACTGAGAGAATGAAACCATACAAGGGAACAATTTATGTGGAAGGATTTGTGAATGAGACACCATTCACAAAGCATCTTGTTCCCACAAAGGGCGGACCTTATAAACTCTATATCAATCTGGTTACCCAAAGTGCTGCAAAAGTCGGACCGGGCGATATTGTCAGTATCAAATTAGCACAAGTCGAACCTCCAGCGAAAACAACCTTTAACATGCCGGCAAAGTTGGCTGAGAGGATGGACAAAGAAGGTTTAATGGAGCAATTTGCCAAAATCTCACCCGGGCGGCAGCAAGCCATTTTTAGTTACCTGTCAGGATTGAAGAACCCCGAAATCCTTGAGAAACATATTGGCCACATAATTTCCGAATTACTCTCAGGCAACACTCGCTTTATC
>DHUW01000063.1:0-3737 GCA_002409365.1 Anaerolineaceae bacterium UBA5224
GCCAGGTTTTCGGTGTTGACTTCAACCCCTGTCAGGCTGAAGATCAATTCTTTGATATTCATTCTTAGCTCCTTTCTAAAATCCTATTCAAGGTCATCATCTGAACTTTTTTCGAGGAAATCGTCTTCAAAGAAATCTCCCTCATTGGGAGTTTGATCCTTGGGTTTGATGACTTTCCAATAAAAAAGTGCTATCCCTCCTATAATTAGAAGAAACGCGCCGGCAATCGCCATGCCACTGGTCAAAGGGATAGTAAAAGATGGTTGGTTGACCGGCAGGGATTCTTGTGTCACTGGGGTGGCTTGCACTGTTGGCGTTGGTTCCTTTGGCTGCAGAAAAGGTGAGAGGGATGGGGATTCTTCGATTTTGACAAAATTAAGCAGATCTTACTCATCCACTTCTGTAACCAGGTAGACATTGTCGCTCATCTTGGTATGGTCAATGATCAGGTAAAATATTTTCTCGTTACGCGTCTTGATCACAAAAAATTCCTTCTCTGGGGCTGGCGCGGTGATCACCACCGGTGGCTCGAGATAAGTATCGGTGGGTGGTCTGGGGGTAGCTTCTTCCGTTGGCTCTTCGGTTGGAACGGGGGTCGCCCCACCACCCATCGGCAAGCGAACGATGCTGTATTCGCTCAGAAGGGCATTGCCCGGCGGTAGATCCGCAATCAGACTGCCTTTGGCATCCGTAGGTGGAGCAGCGTCAATACTTCCCGCGTTGGGAAGGGAAGCAGCCTGGACAGCTCGCGCTCCAAAGAGGTTGAAGATCAAGGCACATGCCAAGCATAAACATAGGAAAAGCGATTTGTGGCTAGTTTTCATCTTCTTCCAGCTCGCTTTCTGGAATCCAGGCATTCACGTCCTCTATTTCCTGGAAGGGGTTTTGCTTCAAACGTTTTAGCAAGGCATCCAGTTCGGATGGTCTCAGTCGCAAAGCATGTACCGTTTTGAGGATTTCACTGTTTTCCATTTCAATTTCCTTTTCATTGAGCGCTTTGAGCTTTTCCTGTAAAGTTTGAATGCAGGTCTCTAATTTGACTTTTTCGGTTCTAAGTTGGGATAAATTCATCGAGTCCTCCTTTACTCGTAGAAATTGGGGGTTCCATAGCCGAAGATATAGTGACTGTTGACTGGAAAGCTGTCGGTGTGGACGCTATCGGCCCAATTGCCCTCGATCGTGTAGACCGTGCTGCCATCACAACTCTCGACGATGCCGACATGGTCTGGAAAGGCATCTCCATCCCAGTCGTAGAATATGATTTCACCAGGGGCGGGGCAATAGCCCCCATCCTGCCAGAGATTGTTGGATTTGAACCAGGATTCACCAAGGCTGCATCCAGCAAACTTGGGGAACAATCCTTCTGAGATCAATCCGTTTTGATCTGCCACCCAGGAGACGAAAATGGCGCACCATTCCACTCGGTAGGGAAAGCCATACCAGGACCAATATGGTTCACCACCAACCTGACCGAGTTGGGAACGCGCTACCTCCACCATACCTTCTGAGCCACGTAAGCTTTCGCCAAGCCCACCCACAATACTGCCGCCCATTACGGTGCTGGCGGAGAAGACAAAAGAAGCCAATGAACCAACCAGAAGAAGCAGAATCAGGCCGAGGGAGGCATAAAGCGCTGCTCGATTGCTTACAAGCTGTGTCACCTTTTCGACGACCTTTTTCAAACCAAGGTTGGCTGTTTTTTGCGTGGTTGATGTCTTTAATGAAGAGGATGCCCGCATGGCCTTGGCATATTCCATTTTGATCCGCTGCTTTTGTAGAAAGTGGATCACAGGATCTTTTGAGTTGTGAGGTTGCATCTGGGCTGAATGAGCAATGCCACTTTGCTGTCTCAGGCTTTGCCCCTGAAGCTGTTGGGTGGGAATTGACGTGCGTGAAATAGGTCTGGGTTGAACGCGTTGGATCAGTGAGCCCGTCTTGAAGGCGGCGCTTTCCGCAGCCTTCAATATATCGTTGGCGCTGTTGAAGTCTTGTTGAGAAGTCTCTTCCGTTTGATGCCTGGGTTTGGCCAGTGTTTTAGCGACTTGGGCGAAGCGATTGATGTTCTGGATCTGTTTGGTTCGCTTAAATTTCATGGGAGATGGAGGGATTTCACTGTCCTTCTCAAAACGCAAGATTGAAGGTTTTGCCGTCAATCCCTTTTCTTGAAGGCCATCAGCTTTCTCTGTTAATCCATCATCTTGAGTAATGACCTTTCTGCTTCGCTTTTGAGAAACAATTTTTATTTGAGCTGGTGGAGAAGGCACAGCTGCGATAGGCTGATTTATTGATTCTATAACAGTCCTGTTCTTTACTGTCTCTGGAATCGATTCAGTATTCTTGTGAGCAGCTTCAGTAACGACCACACCCACTGCTGAGTCAGGGTTGTATTGATAGGTAGCTTTGGGTCTGGATCGGGATTTCTTCTGCATGTTCAAGCTCCTTTCCGCTCTAAACCTCATCCGGTTTGGTGGTCATGATTTGATAGAGCTTGGTGTCTTTGGGGAAGTGATCGCTGAAGGGAATGATGGTATTGCCATAAAAGAGCAATCCCTGACCTTCTCCGCTATGCGTGACATAAGACAATTGGTCTTTCGAGATGTTCAGATGCTTTGCTAAAATCTCCTGATCTCCGCCTGCCTGGTTGAGCATGTAAATGAAATCGGAATTGTCCAGAATGTTCTCGATTTCTCTGGATGCCAGCAGATCTTTGACGTTTTGGGTAATGGCGGTTGGGATGCCGCCCCATTTGCGGAAACGTTTCCAGATCTCCACTGAATAGGCAGCGGTTTGCTCCTCCCTGAGCATCAGGTGGAACTCATCCTGATAAAACCAGGTGGTTTTCTTGGCTGCCCGATTGCGGGTGACCCGGTTCCAGACCTGATCCTGAATTACCAGCATGCCCAGTTTCTTGAGCTGCTTGCCTAACTCCCGGATATCAAAACAAATCAGTCGATTTTGGGTATCCACATTGGTTTGGTGGTTGAAGACCTTGTAGGAGCCTTTGACATAGATTTCCAGAACAGTTGCCATGTATCTCGCATCCGGCTCTTCCATTTCCATCAAGCGGATGTAAAGGTCTTCGAGAATGGGCAGGTTTTCAGGGATAGGATTCTGCAGGTAGGGCTGATAGATCAGCTGGACGCAACGGTCAAGGACAGACTTTTCTTCAGGTTTGAGACCACTTTTGCGACCTGCTGCCAACTCCATGAAGGAAAAGATGAAATCCATCTTGAGCGCGACCGGGTCCTCTTCCTCGCTGTAGTCCAGGTTGAGGTCAAGTGGGTTGATGTATTGGTTGGAATTAATCGAGATTCGCACTACTTCGCCTTGCAAGGCTCTCACCAGCGGCGCATATTCGCTCTCCGGATCGGTGATGATAATGTCGTCTTCTGTGACCAAAAAAGCGTTGGTGATTTCCCTCTTGGCAGCAAAGGACTTGCCGGATCCTGGGGTCCCAATGATCAATCCATTGGGTGTCTTGAGTTTGCGGCGGTCTGCCATGAGCAGGTTGTTAGAAAGTGCATTCAAGCCGTAATACAAAGCCGGTGCAGGTTGGAAGAGTTCCTGGGTAGTAAAGGGGACGAAAATTGCTGTGGCGGAGGTGGTCAAAGCCCTCTCAATCGGAACTGGGTTAATCCCAAGCGGTAACATGGCTGCCAGGCCGCGTTCCTGTTGAAAATCCAGCGGTCGCAGATTGCAATTGGCAGACTGGGCAATGCCAGCGGTTTGGTAATAAT
>DHUW01000063.1:3903-4340 GCA_002409365.1 Anaerolineaceae bacterium UBA5224
TGGTAATAATCATTTTCCAGTTTGTGCTTGTTATCGGAGATATTCATCAGCAGAAAGGTCACCAAAAAGAGGCGTTCATTTCGGCTTAGCAGGGACTCCAAGAGAGTTTTGGCTTCAGCGCCATAGGTGACTAAATCACTTGGGAGGATATCCATGTCATACCCGGAGCGAATGGCCTTCTTCTGCTCTTCAATCTTCATCTTGTCCAGGTCAGTAATTTTGTGCTTGATCATCTTGATCGCTGCCGTTTGTTCGATGCTTTGAATGTGCAACGTAACTGCGAGGTCACTTTCCATAATCAAGAAATTCTTGAGCAGTTCATCGGAAAGTTCAGGAGCTAAGATTTGAAGATAGGAGACCTGGGCATGTTTGCGACCCATGCCAAAGCTGCCGGTTGGATTGAAGTCAAAGCCGCTGGGAGCAATGAAATCCTTGGT
>DHUW01000039.1:0-5879 GCA_002409365.1 Anaerolineaceae bacterium UBA5224
CCAACTTTTGGGGTGCAGTTCATTAATCCTCACCTTTTTTATACGCCCGATATTTTACCGTGATCAGCTGGCTTGCGGAAACACTATCTTTTGTAGGGGAGACCTGCCATAGTCTCCCAATGCTGATCAACCCAAACCTTGGCCGGGCATGGCAATCCGCCCCTACGAAAGACCCCAGACCTTGGTGGTAATGGCAACCTACCCATACAATTCTATGCTAATGGCTGGTTATGGCAATTTTGCCCTAAGCAATAATGCTGATCCTTGCCCTCTCCAACTCCAATTGCGTTCGGGCATCGGTTTCGGTGGAGACAAATCTCTCTATCAACAGGCAAGGATAATCAGGGCAATGGGCGCAATTCTCAAGTAGGCGGGTGGTGGCGCAGGCGCGAACCCGGCAACCCTGGCACATGCGCGATTCCAGGCGCTGCGGGCTGTGGCAGCCATGGCAGGTCATATCTTTGGTGGTGAGGCACAATTCTTCACTTGAATATTCCGCCGCCAGCCAGCGTTTGTACACCTCATCCCGATTTTGTGTTGCCTGGAAGACCGGGCATTCTTCGCAAATTTGACCACAATAAGCCAGCTCAGCCATCATGCTCTCCCCCGATTGTGTACCCACAGTTGATGTCGAATGGCACTTTTAGCAATTTCCGCAAAGGCTTTTCAAACTGGCTGAAATACTCCTGTGTCGCAGCATGGTAATGTGTCAAATTGTCGAATTCCCAAAAAGAGAAGTACCTTACAACTCCCACTACCTTTTTGAGCGGGCGAGGTGGATTCTGGATGCCATCGTCGTAAGTATAAAATCGCTTCAGATAGCGTATTCCCAGGCAGCCTGTGCTTGCTTTTTGAGCCAGGGTCATGCTGGTTACCAACTCTTCAAACGCTTCAACTTTTTCTGGCAAAACCTGGAAAACTTTGACTTCTGCAAATGACATGGAAAACCTCCAATGGTTAACTCACGATAGAACAACTATTAAGGTTGCATTTATCCTGCCAGGAATGGTGCACTTAACAGGATAGCTATTGAACTGGTTTGAATTAATGGGGAATAGCAGATTCAGGAAAGATTTCGACGGGTATTATTTCTGATCAATCAATTACTGGTTATCGGGTCGAATAGAGCCTTTTGAATGCTTCAGGCGGGTTGGGACCGGCAACTCTCTGACGGATCTGGGCGGCGCACTCTTCCGGCGTATTAAGAGATGTATCTACTTCAAGGTCGTAAACGCAATGGGCGTGTACCAGATGGTACTGTGCCTCGGCTTGCCCGAGGGTGCGGTTTTTTCGCGATCGCTCGCGCTGGAGTAGCACATCTAATGGGCATCGTACACCAATCAGATAAGCAGGAAGATCATGGAACAGGTCGGCGCATTCCTGCACCCATCTTGGTTCCACAAGAACATGATCTGACAAAACATTATTTCCGGTTTTCGACAGCGCAGCAATCGCCTGGTGCATGCCTGTCATCAACGTTTGCCCTGCCTGCCCTGCAGTGGTTGCCAGCCCGAGGATCTCATCCCAAAGCGGACGTTCCAGGTAGCGCTCAGGCAGCATCCAGATGAATTTATCAATACCAGCCTCGAGGTAAGGTTCTTCCAGGCTGTCCTGGAGGGCGCGCAGCAAGCAGGTTTTCCCTGAAGAGGATGTGCCGTTAAGAATAATGATTTTCCCGAGAGTGTTTGAAGTCATATTATCTCTCGGGATGCTGAGCTTATAAATCCAGCGTCATTGGAGGGTGAATAGGATGCTGCTCGATGAATCCGAGCGTATCGTAAAGGTGACGACCTTCAGGTGAGGCATCCAGGGCAACATAATCGAGCTCAAGCTCGCGTGCTAACGCGATCAAGCGTTCCATGATTCCTCTTGCAAGCCGATTGTTTCGGTATTCTGGCCAGGTGAGGATATTGATAATGCGTCCGTTGCGACCCGTGTGCGAATGGGGATGGTACATAACATTGTAGATTTGCAGAAAACCCACAGCGGCTGGCTTCTCATCGACAAATGCCAGCCAGGCAAAAATCTGTTGGTTGAGACGGGTTTGAAGAAAACCTTCGATTTGCGCCTTCCCAGCTACCAGTTCATCATCTGGCAGTGTCTGCCCCAGAGCTCGTAAAAAGTCAAGACGCGCCTGAGCTAAAAGGGCGATATCAGTTGTTTCAGCGGCACGAAAGGATGCTTGCATGATTATAGGTTCTTCTCGTTGAGTGTCTTGTTGCGATATACCAGGTCAGGGCGGGTTTGCCAACCCTGGCTCTCCCAAAAGGCATTGCCCTGTTCATTAGTGGCAAAAACCAGCATGCCAGCCTTGGTGATTCCTTCTGCTTTTAGCGCGTCACAGGCAGCATCTGCCAGTAGTTTGCCAATTCCTTGCCTTTGAAAATCGGGGTGCACTAAAGCGTGGTAGATGTAACCGCGTCTGCCGTCATGTCCGGCGAGGATCCCGCCGACAATCTGCCCATCATTTTCGGCAACAAAGCAAGTATTTGGGTTGCGCTGCAAGAACCTGGCGATTCCCTGCTCGCTGTCATCAATACTGCGCAGACCTAGCTTAAAACCAGGCAAGCTGCTCCACAATGCGAACAAGGCGGGGTAGTCTGCCAGGGTAAAGATGCGGATCGAACTCATATCAGATCATACCGTAACGATGCAGGGCGGTGTTCAAGATCAAATTCACCAACTCAGTATGGCTGATGCCATCCGCTTCAGCTTCGATGACGATATCTGATAGCTTTGGCATCAAGCCTGGCAGCGGATTGATCTCCAGGATGTAGGGTTTGAAATTGTCGTGAACATCCAGCCGAAAATCGATGCGGGAAACGTCCAGTGCACCTGTCACACGGAAAACTGCTGCAGCAAGCCAGTTCAGTTCATCCACCATATCTTCGTCTAATGGCGCCGGGCAGAGGTATTCCAAGTCAGCTGCATGTACAGTTTTCAGATCATTACCATAAACCTTGCCCTCATCAGTCCAAGGCTCAAGGTTGACCTCCATGGGCGGTAAAAAATGCAGACCCGCCTGGATGCGGTGGGCGTTTTCGTCTTTTGGAATTCGGCGGGCAACCGGACCGATCAGGTTGCCAACCAGCCCTATGGTCACCTCGCGACCTTCTATGTACCGTTCCACCAATGCGCTCTGCTTATACTTTTTCAGGATGTACCGGAGTTGGGTGCGCAGTTCTTTCTCATTATGCAGTATCGATTGATAACCGATGCCCATGCCAGTGCCTTCCCGACTGGGTTTGATAAAGAGTGGAAACTCCATCCCTTCTTCCAAAGGTTCATCCTCGCGTTCAAAACTCTGAAATTCTGGTGTTGGCAGATTGTGCCATGCCAAAATGCGCTTGGTCATGGGCTTATCCAGTGTCAGGGCCATCGTCAAAATTTTGGAACCAGTGTAAGGAATTTGCAGTTTCTCAAGGATGGCTGGGATCTGTGACTCGCGTGAATCGCCAAAATGACTTTCGGCAATGTTGAAGCAGATATCAGGCTTGTAATCACGCACAGTATCGATGATGCTGTCATCGGCTTCCAGGAATTCAGCCTGGTGCCCGCCTTCCCTGATGGCATTGACCAACGATAAAACCGTTTTCTCAGAATCGAGATCATCCCATTGATCTTCGCTCATGCCTTCGAACACAGGCGCGTTTTCTTTAAGATTTGCCAATACGGCGACACGAAAACTCTTCATTTTTTACAGCATCTCCAGGGGTAGTTAAATAAATATACAACCTTGAATTATAGTAGGTTTTGAAAAATGTTGGTGTTAATGTTTTGACATGGAATGAATTTGTACTGAGTCTATAGACTTTGGGTTAATAGGTGTAGATGGGCTTTGCATCCCTCGTAATTCGGTTTGGATTATTTCTGAAAAGATCAAAGGAAAAGGCGGACCTCCACGGTCGCTGTGCTCCCTCGCGGTGACTTACAGCAAATCCCCACTTGCCTTCTTTTGGTGCAGGGAGGGGACCAGGGGGTGGGTCTTGAATAAATGGCAAGAGAGATGATTTCAGTAGAGAGAAAACGGGAGGGTTTAGCCCTCCCGCTTTGTTCGAGTGACAAAAAGATAAAAGATTAAAGCAGACTGCCATGGTCGCTAAGCTCCCACGCAGTGACTGATAGAAAACCTACAACTCCACCATCTCGGCATCCACAGATTCTGCCCTGGCGATACCGCGTTCCACATTCACAAAGCGCAGCATGATGATCCCCGCCACGAAAAACACAACCAGGGAGACTATTCCCAGGCGCGGGTCGCCTGTTTTGGCGGTAATAAATGCCATCAATGCCGGACCGACGACAGTATTAAACTTCTCGAAGACACTGTAAAAGCCATAGAATTCTGCACTTTTGCTCTTGGGCATCAGCTTACCAATCAGCGACCGGCTCAGTGCCTGGCTGCCGCCCTGCACCATGGCAACGCCAAAGCCCAGCACGAACATATGCCATTCTTTTGCCATAAAGAAACCAAAAATCGCAACGATCGTATAAATGACCAGTGCCAGGCTGATGGCTTTTTTGTTTCCAAGTTTTTTACCCAGCTTGCCGAACAAGATCGAAAAAGGTGCCGCCACAAACTGGACCATCAAAAAGGTACCCAGAATTGTCAGGGTGCTGAACCCAAGGTCGGAAGCAAAAGCCGCTGCCATGGTGATGATCGTGCCGATTCCATTCGCATAGACAAAAAAAGTAAGCATGAACAGGAACAAGTCCTTATATTGGCTGACTCCTTTCAATGCCGTGAAAATGCGCTGAAAGCCAACTGTGATCACATTCTGCCCAATTTCATGGGACTCGCCCCGGGCGGTAGGTTCTTTGACATGTTTGAAAATCGGGATTGAGAAAACAGCCCACCAAACCGCCACACTGACCAGGCTGAGGCGCATCATCAGGGCTGTCGCTTCTACTTCAGGCATACTCTTGATCAATTTGGGACCGACAAAGATCATGATTGCATTGACCAGCAGCAGCAGCCCGCCGCCGATGTAACCCAAAGCATATCCGCGGGATGAAACCTGGTCAATCTCATCTGCTTTGGCAACATGCGGGAGCAGGCTGTCATAAAACACAAGCGAACCAGCAAAGCCGATCGTGCCCAGAATGTAGAGCAGAATACACATCGTCTGATCGGCGGGTTCGACTACGAACCACAACAAGGCCGTGCTGATCACACCCAGGGCTACGAAAAACGCCATGAACAGCTTTTTCCTGGCTTTGAAGTCAGCGATGGCACCCAAAATCGGGCTCAAAAGCGCTGCAATCAGGCTGCCAATTGCCACAGCATTACCCCAAATTGGTACGGCGGCTCCCTGCGCGATGTAAGTAGCAAAATAAGTTGGCAAAACCACGCCCATAACGGTCGTTGCGAAGGCGGAATTCGCCCAGTCGTACATCGTCCATGCCCAAACACTGCGTTTATACTGCTTTTCTGTTTCTTCCATTTGCATTTTTCACCTATAAATTTCTGAATAATCAATAATTGGCGGAGCGTCAACCAGCGCTCCGAGCGATAAAAAGACTTCATCAATCAAACCCAGTAAATTGTCCGGGTCATCGGTTGTCAGGAGGGACTTCATTTTTTCTCGCGGTACATTATAAGGGTCGAGATAAGCTTTTATATACTTGCGAAAGGGCATCACGCCGCGTTCTGGCTGAAGCCTGATCATATCTTCAAATTGGAAGCGGGCAGTTTGGTAGACTTCCTGGACTGACACTTCATCCCGATCGCGCCAGCTGAAGATCCAGGGGTTGGCTTTGGCAGCTCTGCCGATCATCACCGCGTCACAGCCGGTTTCTGCGAGCATCTGCCTGGCGTCTGCCACAGTTTTCACATCGCCGTTGCCCACTACAGGCACGTTCAGCCTGCGTTTCAATTC